>NZ_JAJVCQ010000002.1:0-385729 GCF_021395235.1 Polynucleobacter sp. IMCC30063
CTATGACAACTTAAAGATTGTCTCAGCCACATTTTCTAATTTAGCTGAAGCTGCAAATGCGAGAAACGAATTAGCAACTAAGCTTACAGGTGCTACAGTAAGCTTGCCAGTTATTTTTGACGTGCCTCAATTACATTAGATAATATTATCAACATTCCACCTGTAGGATTTATAGTAGGGCGTAGATTAAAGCTTAAAAAACGCTATTTTTTTTGACCGAGGTAAGCGCTTGAGGGCTATTTCTGCTTTTGAGGCGCTGGAGCGGTCAGGATGGGGTTGACTGGCGAGCAAAATCACTGGTCTGCGGGAGCGGGTATACCGAGCACCAAGTCCTAAATTATGGGCCTCTAAGCGATGCTCAAGGCGATTGGTGATGCCGGCATAGTAGGTTTCATCGCTACACTCTAAGAGGTAGACATACCAAGAAAAATGGGTAGTTTTAGGCATATTTCAGCTTGCAATTAGGGGATTTGCCCTTATATTCTCATATGATATTAATTTTTGTCGCTTTAAGGTAAATCATGAGAATCGATAAATTAACTAGTAAATTTCAGGAGGCGCTCAACGAGGCGCAAAGCATTGCTTTATCTAAAGATAATCAATACATTGAGCCAGCGCATTTGCTCATGGCCATGTTACGCGAGCGAGATGGCGCAGCAAGAAGCTTATTAACCCGCGCTGGAGTCAATGTTGCCGGATTAGAAAAAGCGACTCAAAAAATCATTGATGGTTTTCCTGAGGTACAGGGAACCAATGGAGAAGTGCAGGTTGGCCGTGATTTATCGGGCTGGCTCAATCTCACTGAAAAAGAAGCGAATAAGCGCGGCGATCAATTTATTGCTGGCGAACTTTTTTTATTGGTGATTGCTGATGATAAGGGTCCGTTAGGCAAAGCTGCTCGCGAAAATGGTTTAACCCGTAAAGCCTTAGAAGCCGCAATTGATGTAGTCCGAGGAGGAGAGTCTGTGAATAGTGCCGATGCTGAAGGTCAACGTGAAGCCTTAAAAAAATATACCTTAGATTTAACTGAGCGAGCTCGTCTTGGCAAACTCGACCCAGTAATTGGGCGCGATGATGAGATTCGTCGCACGATTCAAATTTTGCAACGCCGCGGCAAAAATAATCCCGTCTTAATAGGCGAGCCAGGCGTAGGTAAGACTGCCATTGTTGAGGGCTTGGCACAGCGTATTGTCAATGGTGAAGTTCCAGAAACTTTAAAAAATAAACGCGTATTAGTGTTAGATATGGCTTTGTTATTAGCTGGCGCTAAATATCGTGGTGAATTTGAAGAACGTTTGAAGGCTGTGCTAAATGATGTTGCCAAGGATGAAGGTAATACCATTATCTTCATCGACGAAATTCATACGATGGTAGGAGCAGGCAAGGCCGATGGGGCAATGGACGCAGGCAATATGCTTAAACCGGCTTTAGCGCGCGGTGAATTGCATTGCATTGGCGCAACTACCCTCGATGAATACCGTAAATACATTGAGAAAGATGCTGCATTAGAGCGTCGCTTCCAAAAAGTGATGGTGGATGAGCCAAGTGTTGAGGCAACGATTGCAATTTTGCGCGGCTTACAAGAGCGTTATGAATTGCATCATGGTATTGAAATTACCGATCCCGCCATTGTTGCTGCGGCTGAGTTGTCACATCGGTATATTACCGACCGTTTCTTGCCAGACAAGGCCATCGATTTAATCGATGAGGCAGGCTCACGCATTCGTATGGAAATCGACTCTAAGCCTGAGGTGATGGATAAATTAGAGCGCCGCCTCATTCAGCTCAAAATTGAACGCGAAGCGGTGAAGAAGGAAAAAGATGAGGCATCCAAAAAGCGCCTAGATTTGATTGAAGAAGAAATCAAACGTTTGGGCGCTGAATATGCCGATTTAGAAGAGATTTGGAAAGCCGAAAAGGGTGCAGTTTTAGGCGCCGCTACCCTGAAAGAGGAAATTGAAAAGATTAAAGCGGAAATTACGAAACTGCAGCGTGAAGGTAAATTAGAGCAAGTGGCCGAGCTGCAGTATGGCAAATTGCCCGAGTTAGAGCTAAAGCTAAAGTCCGCCGCAGCAGCAGAGGCAAAGGGCGATAAAGACGGCGTAGTTAAAAATAAACTCCTACGTACACAGGTTGGCGCTGAAGAAATTGCTGAAGTTGTCTCGCGCGCTACTGGCATTCCGGTATCGAAGATGATGCAAGGTGAACGCGATAAATTATTAAAAATGGAAGAGTTATTACACAATCGCGTCGTGGGCCAGGAAGAAGCGATTCGGGCTGTCTCTGATGCCATTCGTCGTTCACGTGCAGGTTTATCAGAAGAGAATAGGCCCTATGGGTCATTCTTATTTTTAGGCCCCACCGGCGTAGGCAAAACCGAGCTCTGTAAAGCACTAGCGGGTTTCTTGTTTGATAGTGAAGATCATTTAATTCGGATTGATATGAGTGAGTTCATGGAAAAACACAGTGTGGCCCGCTTAATTGGTGCGCCCCCTGGCTATGTGGGTTACGAAGAGGGCGGCTACCTTACCGAGCAAGTAAGACGCAAGCCCTATAGCGTGATTTTGTTTGATGAAATTGAGAAAGCCCACCCTGATGTATTCAATGTACTGTTACAGGTATTGGATGATGGTCGCTTAACTGATGGGCAAGGCAGAACGGTTGACTTTAAAAATACCGTGATTGTGATGACAAGTAATATTGGCTCGCATTTAATTCAATCGATGTCCAGCGAAGGTAAAAAACAAGCAGCCATCAAAGAAGCTGTCTTTGGTGAATTGAAAAATCATTTCCGCCCTGAGTTTCTGAATCGCATCGATGAAATTGTGGTGTTCCATGGACTTGATAAAAAGAACATTGCTTCCATTGCCAAGATTCTCTTGAAAAACTTAGCTGATCGCTTGGCAAAGGTTGATATGCAACTAGAGGTGAGTGACGCCGCCTTAGATAAGATTGCTGAAGTAGGTTTTGACCCAGTCTATGGTGCGCGACCATTAAAGCGGGCCATTCAACAATACATTGAGAACCCTGTTTCAAAAATGATTTTGGAAGGCACCTTTGGACCGAAGGACGTAGTGCCAGTGGATGTCGATAAAAAAGGTGAATTTAGCTTTAAGCGGCAAGTGCATTAAGCTTGATGGTGCCATTTCATCATATGGAATGGCATTTCCCTGGCTAAAATGCAGCGCAACAAACTTGCTCGAATTTATTTCAAGCACTGAATTATCATTTCATATAGTGAATTAATAACTGTAAGTTGTTGATAATGTTAGCTTAAATATTTTTATATTCTGTTGTTATAAGGCTTGCAACTTAGCTTGTAATCTCTACACTCTTATATAAGACATAAGACTGATTTTATTTATCCAAGGAGAGCATGATGAGTACACGCAAAGCAGAGGCAGCAGCAATTCAAAAGGATTGGGATACCAACCCTCGTTGGCAGGGTATTAAGCGTGGCTATACCGCTGATGATGTCGTGCGTTTACGTGGCTCACTCAAAATTGAACACACCCTCGCGAAGACTGGTGCTGAGAAATTATGGAATCTAGTTAATAACGAAGCCTATGTCAGTACTTTGGGGGCATTAACTGGCGGCCAGGCCATGCAACAAGTGAAGGCAGGCATTAAAGCCATTTACCTATCAGGTTGGCAAGTAGCTGCCGATAATAATTCGTATGCAGCGATGTATCCAGACCAGTCTTTATACCCAGTTGATTCGGTACCCAAAGTCGTAGAACGCATTAATAACGCCTTTGAGCGGGCTGATCAGATTCAGTGGTCAAAGGGAATTAATCCTGGCGATCCGGGTTATATCGATTACTATGCGCCGATTGTTGCCGACGCTGAAGCTGGTTTTGGTGGCGTGTTAAATGCTTATGAATTAAGTAAGGCCTTAATTAAAAGTGGTGCAGCCGCTGTCCATTTTGAAGATCAATTATCGTCAGTGAAGAAGTGCGGACACTTAGGTGGCAAAGTTTTATTGCCCACTCAAGAATCAGTTCAAAAACTGATTTCAGCGCGCTTGGCAGCCGATGTGATGGGTACGCCAACAATTATTTTGGCGCGTACTGATGCTGAAGCAGCCGATTTAATTACTTCTGACTACGATGAAAATGATCAACCCTTCCTAACTGGTGAACGTACGCCTGAAGGCTTTTATAAAACCCGCAAAGGCTTAGATCAAGCAATATCCCGAGGTTTAGCTTACGCTGCCTATGCCGATATGGTGTGGTGTGAAACAGGTACGCCCGATTTGGATTTTGCCCGTAAGTTTGCTGAAGCGGTGCGGGCTAAATTCCCCGGAAAAATGTTGGCCTACAACTGTTCACCTTCATTTAACTGGAAAAAGAATTTAGATGACGCGACAATTGCCAAGTTCCAACGCGAGTTGGGTGCAATGGGTTATAAGTACCAATTTATAACCTTAGCTGGCATTCATTCGATGTGGTACAACATGTTTGATTTAGCACAAGACTACGCAACCCGCGGCATGACAGCGTATGTAGAAAAAGTACAAGAACCAGAATTTGCTGCGCGTGAGCGGGGTTATACCTTCGTCTCACATCAGCAAGAAGTGGGTACAGGCTATTTCGATGATGTAACAACGGTCATTCAGGGTGGAAAGTCTTCGGTAACCGCTTTAACAGGCTCAACCGAAGAAGAGCAATTTCACTAAATTTAGCTTCCTAAAGTAAGCGCAAATACCGTAAAAGCGCCTAAAGTTGTTGTGATGGCGCTCAAGAAACCTTACAAGGGTGACTTGAGCGCCTTTTTCTATTACATTCTTAGTTATGGCTAATTGCAACTTATGTGAACAAGACGGCGGTATCGTCATCTGGAGTGGTGATGATTGCCGCGTAGTGCAGGTGGCAGACCCTGATTTGCCCGGTTTATGCCGTGTGATTTGGAATCGCCACGTCGCTGAAATGACCGACTTAAGTTATT
This sequence comes from Polynucleobacter sp. IMCC30063, assembly GCF_021395235.1. Classification (NCBI taxonomy): domain Bacteria; kingdom Pseudomonadati; phylum Pseudomonadota; class Betaproteobacteria; order Burkholderiales; family Burkholderiaceae; genus Polynucleobacter; species Polynucleobacter sp. IMCC30063. Next base: position 4,948 of record NZ_JAJVCQ010000002.1, read on the forward strand.
CCGAACGGGAAATTTTGATGACCATTGTATTTGCCGTTGAAGAAGCAATGCGTCAGGTGATGCAACCAAACAAAGTTAATTTAGCATCATTAGGCAATCAAGTGCCTCATTTGCACTGGCATATTATTCCGCGTTATGAGGATGATCCATTTTTCCCTGACTCTGTTTGGTCGCAGCGTAAGCGGGGTGAAAAAATTAATCCGCTTTTAGTTAGACAGCAATTGGCTTTACAACTACCTAAAATGATTCGCGAAACGATCGCTAATTTGCACTAGTTAAGCAATCCCGATACTACCCCTCTCTATGCGAGTAATTGTTTAGCGATGGCCTTGGCAAATACCAATGCATGCGGGTTATCGCCATGAATACACAGCGTATCTGCCTGCAATTGAATAGTAGTACCATCGATCGTTTGCACGGTTCCTTGGTGGGCCATCGCGATAGCCTGTGCTAGCGCTTCAGCTTCATCCGATAGTACCGCGCGAGGATTACTACGAGGAACTAATAAGCCGCTAGCTAAGTAACGTCGATCGGCAAAGACTTCTTGCCACAAGGGCACTTTAAATTCTGCGGCTGCTTGTACAAAACAACTTGATGCTAGGCCATACAAGATGATGTCGTCACCAAGATCATGGACAGCTCTAGCAATACCACGCGCTAGTTCGAGATCTTTAGCTGCTTGAGTATACAAAGCACCATGCGGCTTAACATGATGCAACTTAGCCCCAGCAGCGAGCACAAATGCCTGCAACGCCCCGGTTTGGTACATCACAAAATCGTAGGCATCTTCAGCTGTAATGGCCATTTCGCGTCGCCCAAAACCATTTAAATCTGGTAGACCAGGATGAGCGCCAATGCGCACATTTTTTTCGACTGCTGCCGTCACTAAATTACGCATTCGCCGCGCATCACCAGCATGCCAGCCACAGGCAATGTTGGTCGAGCTAATATAGTTCAGCAATTCTAGGTCATGGCCCATATTCCATACGCCATAGCCTTCGCCCATGTCACTATTCAGATCAATTTTTTTATTCATGGTTTGCCTCCAAGAGCTATTTTAATTGCTGCAAGCGTCGTTTGTAGCTCTTCATCAGCATGTAAGTTTATTGCATCTGCTTCATTTAAGGTAACTGGGTTCAAGCGAATCTGCTGCCCAGGCTTTAACTGAGCTAATTTAGTTTGGGCACTACGAATAACTTCAGCAAGACGGGGATAACCCCCAGTCGTTTGGTGCTCAGCCATCATGATAATGGGCTCACCAGATGCAGGTAGTTGCACGGTGCCTAGCATCATGCCTTGCGAAGCAATTTCAGGAAAAGGTATTTTCAAAGCAAAGTCACCTTGTAGGCGCATCCCCATTCGGTTACTTTGGGGGGAAATAGTCCAGACTGTCTGCCAGAATAGCGCTTGCTCCTTTTTACTCAGTTGTTGCAAATGTAGCCCTGGTAAAGCATCAATTACAGCAATTTTTTGATTAGCGATATAGGGTGATTGGATCGACCATTTGGGATAGTGCTGCGGCTTGGATTGATCAACTAAGGCCTGCAGCGCAGGCTCCATATCAACTTGAGACGACTGTATTAAGCTCAGAACGTCGCCTTTCTGCAGTCTTTTAGGGCCAATATTGGCACTTAAGTAGGAGCCCTTACGACCGAGAATTGTTGGCGTATCGATGCCGCCACGAATAGCCAAGATCAGCCGGTAGCCTGATGCAATTTCAGCAAATTCGACTCTTGAGCCCGCCTTGATCGAAATGGGACGGTTACCGGGAGTGAGTTGTCCATTAATTTTTACCTCACAGATACCACCAATCCAAGCGATGATGGCTGCGTTGTGAAAAATAAGGCGGGGTCCAATGGAAGTAATTTCCAGTGCAGCAGTATCGGGAGCATTGCCAACCAAAGCATTCGCCAACTGCAGGGCGGCTTGATCTACAGAACCACCAGGACTTACAGCCCAATGCATCAAACCATATCGAGGAGCATCTTGAATCGTGGTGAGCGTGCCGGAATTCATGATTTCAAGATCAATTGGCTTGGGTTCATGACTTTGCACAAGGGCAATGTTGTGTTTGTTAGCAGTCGCCTCTACCGCCTCAATTTCCAGCAGCTCAGCAAAGGTAATTTCTTCAATCTGGATCTGATCGCCAGGCATGAAGAGCCCGGGAGGATTACGATTGACATCAAATAAGGTCTCGGGGCACTTACCAATTAAATTCCAACCACCTGGTGTAGCTTGGGGATAAATTGCTGTTTGCAAGCCGGCAATAGCGATTGAACCAGCAGGAACTGCAGCACGAGGCGACTTCAGCCGTGGTAATTTAAGTTGCGGATTTAAGCCACTGCAATATGCAAAGCCAGGCATAAATCCGACAATATCAACCGTAAAATTAGACTGCTGATGTAATTCAATGAACTCACGCGTAGTTAATTTGCATTGCGCTGCACTGGTTACTAAATCAGGCGCTACGCGCTCGTCATAACAAATTCGAATGGTATGTACTTGATTGTTTGTGGGTGGTTTATTTTCCAGTGTGGGCAAAAAATTTTGCAATAAAAGATCCATTTCGAGTTTGGCAAGGGCTCGCACCTCCTCGGGAGCGCGCTGCTTAAAGTGATAGCGAATGAGTAGAGTTTCGATACCTGGAATAATATCAAGTGCCCACTCAGGATGATTTTTAAAGAGCGTCTGGGTGAGTGCATGCACCGCTTTAATGGGTGAGCTGGTCTGTGAACAATCCAGCAAAAGACAGCTATCTCCCAGATTAAAATAGGGAATCGATGCAGCAGTATGATTGACTTGGTTTTTATTTACCGAGACCATTATCTAAACTCAGGAAAAAAATTAGTGGCTAATTGCGCTACTTTATTTCTTTTTGCATCACTTGATCTGGCAACCAAGTAACCAATTCAGGCCAAATCGTAATTAAGCCCACTGCAATGACCATCATCATGAAAAAAGGAAAGGATACCTTAGCAATATAGTTACTATCTTTGCCTGTCATACTTTGCAGCACAAAAAGATTAAAACCGACTGGTGGGGTTACTTCGGCAATTTCCACTAAGAGCACAATAAAAATCCCAAACCAGACTAAATCAAAGCCAGCAAGTTGCACCATTGGTAATACCGTTACTGTAGTCAGTGCAATCATTGAAATGCCATCCAGCGCAGTGCCCAATAAAATATAAATCACAGTTAATACTGCAATCAGCGCCCAAGGACTTAAATGTAAGCTCGCCACCCATTCAGCTAGGCCGCGTGGGATGCCGGTATAACTCATGACGATCGATAAAAATGAGGTTGCACCCAACACAAACATAATCATTGCGGTTAAGCGGGTTGCCGACAAAAGGCTCTCCCAAAAGTTTTTCCAGGTGAGGCTTTTACCCAGCGCAGCTAAAATTAGCGAGCCAACGACTCCGTAGGCTGCAGCTTCTGTGGCTGTTGCGTAGCCCTTTAACATGACCCAAGTAATGAAAACAATTAGTGCTGTACACGGCAACAGCTGACCAATTGAATGGATGCGTTGGCGCAGAGAATATTTTTCAGCCTTTGGTGTTTTAGTCGGGTTGAGCAGTGCCCAAACGACAATGTAGCCAGAGAACAAAAGCATCAAAATCGCCGCAGGAATAAAGCCCGCTAAAAAAATTCGGATGATGGATTGATCGGCTGCGACAGCATAGACCACCATGATGATTGAGGGTGGAATCAAAATACCGAGTGTGCCCGCACAGGATAATGAGCCCAAAGTAATTTTTGGGTCATATCCGCGCTTGGTTAATTCAGGTAAGGCCGATTTAGCAATCGTGGCGCATGTTGCTGCAGATGAGCCTGAGACTGAGCCAAAAATACCGCAGCCTAAAATATTCACATGCATAAGTCTGCCAGGTAGCCAATTAAGCCAAGGCGCCAAACCAGTGAACATTTGCTCTGAGAGCTTGGTGCGAAATAAAATTTCGCCCATCCATACAAATAAGGGTAAAGCGGCCAGAGTATAGGAGGAGCTCGAATTCCACCAAGCATTGGCTAAATTAATCATGGTGTCTTTGTTGGAAAAAAGCCCCAAACCAATCCAGGCGGTAATGGCTACGCCAGCCGGAATCCAAATACCCATCATCAATAACACGGTCATCAGCACCAACAGCAAAAGCGCGATAGTGACAATGCTCACAAGGTTTCTCCAAAATCACCAGCTGCTAAACGCTCTTCTTGGAGCGCTTGATAACGTGGTTTCTGATGTCGGAGAACGCGGATTAGCTCATCTATTACGGCAAGTGTAAAAATAAGACTACCGATTGCGACAAAAATTTGCGGGATCCACAAAGGCACCACAATTTGACCTTGTGAGACATCGTCAAATGCCCAGCTTTGATACGTAAATAAAGTAAATGCGCTGAGCGCAAAAAGACAAAATCCTAATAAGAAGAGCAACGAGATCCACTCCATACGCCAACGCCACAAGGGGTTAAGGCGATTCAACATAATTTCGACACGCACAATACCGCCATGCTGAAAGGTTTGCGCCAAAATGAGAAAGGCTGAGGCAGCACAGAGCCAAGCGATCAGATCATCGGCGCCACGTAAATTGATACCAAATTCACGTGATAGTGACATCGCCATCATTAATGCGCCAACGGTCAAAATACACAAAGCCGCCAGTATGGCGGCTCCGTTAATAATGACATCAAGTAAGCGACCCAATCGAGTTCGTCTAGTCTCCGTCATACTCAATTGGGTTGGCTTGGGCGCATTATTTTTTAAAGGCAGTAATAATTTTTTGCCCTTCTTCGCCTGCAGCTCTAATCCATTCGGCCACCATAATGCGACCAACACGATCTAAATCATTTTTGAGTGCAGGAGAGGGTGGACCAACGATCATGCCATTTTTAGCCAAGATTTCTTTATCGCTCTTATTCTTCTTTTCTGATACATCCCAGCCCCGTTTTTGTGCCTCTGCACTTAATTTAACCAGAATCGCTTGAGTGGGTTTATCTAAAGAATCAAAATCTTTTTGATTAACCATAAGGATATTGTTTGGCAGCCATGCATCTACTTCATAGTAATACTTTAAGCTTTCCCAAACCTTAATATCCACGCCCGTTGCGCCAGAAGTCATCATGGCATTGACGGTACCTGTTGCTAATGCTTGGGCTAAATCTGCAACTTGCACAGTAATGGGTTGGGCACCGACTAATTCAGCGATCTTTGAAGTAGCAGGGTTATAGGCGCGCCATTTTAAGCCTTTGAGATCAGCACCCGTAGTGATAGGATTTTTAGAGTAAAGACCTTGGGGTGGCCAAGGAACTGCATAAAGAACTTTGATACCTTGTTTTTGTAAAGCTTTTTCAGTAGGTTCTTTTGATAAAGCCCAAAGCTTGGCTGCCTCTTTATAACTTGTCGCTAAAAACGGAATGGAGTCGACTCCAAAAATGGGATTTTCATTTGCTAAAGAAGAAATGAGAACTTCACCCATCTGCGCTTGACCCGTTTGAACTGCGCGCTTGATGCCATTGGCAGGAAAGAGTGAGCCGTTAGGATGAACCACAATTTTGAGTTTGCCATTAGTCGCTTTTTCAATATCAGCTGCTAATGCTTGTAAATTTTGGGTGTGGAAATTACTCACTGGGTAAGCGCTAGCTAAATCCCATTTAGTTTGCGCTTGGGTTAAGCCCAACGGCGCAATAAGTAATGCTGCTAAGCTAATTTTAAAAAACCATTGCAACGATTTCATGATTAAAGTCTCCTCTAGGGCGCCTATATTAAGCCGCGATTCAAAATAGTAACATTTTCACTGAGCCATTTGGCTAAATGAAGTGCACCAAATTAGGGTTTGCGAGAAATTGTTTAAAGTAAGCGCTGCAAGGCTAATGAATATGCTTGCGCATCAGGGTTTCCACCAAGACGCTGGGCCTCCCACATCACTTGACCAAGGCACTCCATGATTTGGTGTTGGGCTTCATGTTCTGAGCCCAATTTTTGCACTAAGCGTTGTTGAATGTCGCGAATCCCTGGCGGCTGATCGATGGAAATTTGCTCGCTAATCGATAAATGCATGGAAAGATGCAAAAAAGGATTAGTAACCCCACCTTCAGGTGTGTAGTCTTTCTGGAGTGCTGCTTCTGTATTACTCAAGAGGGAGTGGTATTCAGGATGTTGTGCAATCCATTGAGTAGCCAGCGTCTCCAAGGGCGTCAAGATTTGGCTTTGAGTTTGTTTTTGCCACGTTTCGCAAAAGAAGCGCCGTACTTCTTCTCGGCTTGGATTAAAGAGCGCCACGGATTTTTCCTTGACTCGTTTTATGGGGATATTGGCAGAGTGGCTCTACCAGACAATGCGCGCAATCGGGATTACGGGCTTTACAAATATAACGACCATGCAGAATGAGCCAGTGATGCGCATCGCGTAAAAATTCTTTTGGTACACGCTTGAGTAATTGTTGTTCAACGGCTTGCACATCTTTGCCAGGAGCTAAGCCAGTACGATTCGAGACTCGAAAAATATGGGTATCAACTGCAATAGTGGGTTCGCCAAACGCCGTATTGAGAATGACATTAGCCGTTTTTCTACCCACCCCAGGTAAAGCTTCAAGATCTGCGCGAACACGTGGCACTTCCCCAGCATGCCGATCAAGCAGTAGTTGGCAGGTCGCTTGCAAGTGTTTTTCTTTAGTGCGAAATAAGCCGATATGTTGTATGTAGGGCTGAACGCCGGCCTCACCCAAGGCTAGTATGGCTTGGGGTGTATTAGCGACCTTAAAGAGTTGGCGTGTACCTTTATTAACGGAAATATCAGTAGCCTGTGCTGACAACAATACGGCTACAAGCAGTTCAAAAGGCGAGCTATATTCAAGCTCAGTTTCTGGATGTGGATTGTTGTTTTTTAATTGCTGAAAAAATGTTTCGCGTTGCGTTCGATTCATCATGGGTTGCCAGCGGCCTTCGTTTGTTCTTGGGCACGTGCAATAGCAGCAGCAATGATGGCGCGTTTACGTTCAATTTCAGTGAGCTCAGCGCTAGACTGTGCCTTAGTTAAATCTAATTCAGCCAACTTTGCTTGCGCCTTTAAGCTGAGGCGCACTTGATTATCTTTTTGCTCGCGGTCTAAGCGTGTTTCCCTTTGGTAATAGCGGCTGTGGGCTAAATCAGCGAGGGGTTGTGACCAGGCGTCCCAACCTGTCCTTTCGCCAGTCACGTCTACCATGCTGATGCAATCGACTGGGCAAGGTGGAATGCATAAATCACAGCCAGTACACCATTCGGTAAGTACCACGTGCATTTGTTTTGATGCGCCAACAATCGCATCGACAGGACAGGCTTGAATGCATAAGGTACAGCCAATACATTGTTCGGGATGAATGTATGCCACGGCACGCGGACGTTCTTTGCCATTGACTGGATTTAGTTCGAGCTGCGGAAAGTGGGCTTGAGGAAGATTGATTTCTAAAATACGAGTTAAGCGAGTAATACCTTCAGCACCCCCTGGCGGGCATTGATTGGGGGGAGCAGCCCCTGTAGACATCGCTTCTGCATAGCCACGACAATTTGGATAACTGCATTTAGTGCATTGGGTTTGTGGCAAGGCGTTTTCTAAAAGCGCTGCCAACTCCACTGCATTCATAGTGAGACAAGGGAGGGCAAGTTAAGCCAATTTAGCAGGCGCTTTGCTAGCACGTGGAGGTGTCGTACGACGGGTATCTTCATGTGCTCGAATAAAGGCTTGGATGCGTGGATAGACTTTTTCGCGCCAACGGCGGCCAGAAAAAATACCATAATGACCCGCCCCCGATACTTCATAGTGATCTTTTTGCTCCAGTGGAATGCCTTTACATAATTTATGTGCTGCTCGAGTTTGGCCGCTTCCAGATATGTCATCTAACTCGCCCTCAATCGTGAGAAGGGCTGTAGTTTTAATGTCTTCTGGCTTAACGCGTTTTCCGGCCACTTCCCACGTCCCATTAGGTAAAGCAAAGTCTTGAAAAACTGTCTTAATTGTGTCGAGGTAATACTTGGCATCCATATCTAAGACCGCGTTATATTCATCATAGAAATGAATGTGTTGCTTAGCATCTAATTCGTCACCACGCACCAAATTTTGGAAGTAATCCCAATGGGATTGCAGATGATTCTGTGGATTCATCGCAATAAAGCCAGAGTGCTGTAGGAAACCAGGATAGACACTACGTCCAACCCCCGGATTGGGTGGGGGTACTTTATATATGACATGACTCTTAAACCATTCATACGATTTTTTATCAGCCAATGAGTTCACCGCGGTAGGCGATTTACGTGCATCAATTGGTCCGCCCATCATAATCATTGACAGCGGCAATGGCTCACCTTGAGAAGCCATTAAAGCAACTGCTGCTAAGGTGGGTACGGTTGGTTGGCAAACTGAAATGACGTGTAGGTTTGCAACGCCAATATCACGCATAAAGTCTTGGATGTAATGAACATAGTCATCTAAACCAAACTCCCCTTCACTCAAGGGAACTTGGCGAGCATCGACCCAGTCGGTGATAAAGACCTGGTGATCTTGCAATAAAGTACGCACGGTGTCACGTAAAAGGGTGGAGTGATGGCCCGATAGCGGTGCAACCAATAAAATCGTCGGATCATGCTTCATCTGATTAATTACTTGCGCATCATCTGAATAGCGTTTGAATTGAATTAATTTGCAAAATGGTTTAGCAACTTTAGTGACTTCATGAATGACCACTTCGCTACCATAAGCATGCACGGAGCGGATACCAAATTCGGGCTTTTTATATTCTTTACCAAGTCGATAAAGCAATTCATAGCTGGCTGCTAAACGTTCAGATCCAGGGATTTTTGATAAGGGGTTCGATACATTCATGAAAGTATCGGCGGCCGCTTTGGCCCAAGAGCTCATCGGTAGTAAAAGCGCTTTTTGAAATTCGTACATTTGATAGAGCATAGGGCCTCCTGGCGACTAATATTAAGGCTTAGGCTGCTAAAACTTTAGCAATGGCTTGCGCTACTTTGTCAATATTTTTTGTATTGAGGGCGGCGACGCAAATACGGCCAGTGGATAAAGCATAAATACTATCTTCTACTTGCAGGCGATGAACTTGTTCAGGGGTAAGCCCTGAGTACGAGAACATACCCCGTTGCGTTTGAATGAAATCAAAGTTTTGTTTTACTCCAGCTGCCTTGAGTTTGGTAACAAGTTGAGTACGCATGGCCTTGATGCGCAGACGCATTTCCGCCAGCTCATCTTCCCACATTTTTCTTAACTCTGGTGAGCTTAAAATGGTCGCAACGACTGCGCCACCATGGGTTGGCGGGTTTGAATAATTCGTCCGAATGACCCGTTTTAGTTGGGAGAGTACGCGTGCCGCTTCATCGCGACTTTGGGTGACGATTGAGATTGCTCCAACTCGTTCGCCATACAAGGAAAATGATTTTGAAAAGGAACTCGATACAAAAAATGACATGCCTGAATCAGCAAATAATCGTACCGCCAGCCCATCTTCTTCGATGCTGGCTGCAAAACCCTGATAGGCAATATCTAAAAATGGAATTAAGTCTCGTGTTTTAAAAATGGTGACCAGTTGTTGCCACTGCTCAAGCGTCAGATCGGCACCAGTAGGGTTATGACAGCAGGCATGCAAGACGACTGCAGTGCGTGGTGGGAAAGATTCAAGGGATTGCACCATGCCGGCAAAATCAACACCACGGGTTTTGCTATCGAAGTAGGTGTACTCCAGCACTTTAAAGTTAGCCGACTCAAAAATACCGCGATGATTTTCCCAAGTCGGGGCACTAATTGCCGCTGGTACGTTGGGTTCTAAACGCTTAATAAATTCAGCTCCCACTCGGAGGGCGCCCGTACCGCCTAAACATGCTGCGGTGACCACTCGACCTTCTTTAAGGAGAGGGGAATCTGCGCCAAAGAGTAATTTTTGCACTTCGGAGTTGTAAGCTAGCGGACCCTCGATAGGAACATAACTCCGGGGGGTGCGTTTGGCTACGTGAGTGGCTTCTGCCTCAACGACTGCTTTAAGGACAGGTACTTTCCCCTCATCAGTGTAGTAAACACCGACGCCTAAATTGACTTTAGTGGGATTTTTATCGGCCGTATAGGCTTCGGTTGTGCCAAAAACAGGGTCTTTTGGGGCTAACTCAACAGAGGAAAACAGGGTCATTGGATCGCTATAGTTCGGGTTAAGGGCTCTGGGTAAGGGGGCAACAAAAACAAGTTTTCAAAGCATTTCGCCCAAATTGAAATAAAAACGGCAAAATCACCGTTTGTGCAAAATTTGTGTTGAAACGCTTCACAAATGAAATGATAGCTGAGATGCCCCCCAAGTTCCCTAAACCGCCTAAATTAGCCAAGCCAGAGCCTGAGAGCGCCTTGTTGCTGGAAAAAGGCAAAAGTATGGCATTTGTCGATGCCAGCCATGAGCTAGATCCCGCCAAGTTTGTGACTTTCCCCAATTCTCCCTATCAGTTGTATCAACCTTTTCCTCCTGCCGGCGATCAGCCTCAAGCAATTGAGGCGCTCGTGAGTGGTATCGAGGATGGCTTGTCATTTCAAACCTTATTGGGCGTTACTGGTTCGGGTAAAACTTTTACGATGGCCAATGTCATTGCCAGAATGGGGCGCCCAGCCATTGTGTTTGCACCCAATAAAACCTTAGCGGCGCAACTGTATAGTGAATTCCGCGAATTTTTCCCCCGCAACGCGGTGGAATACTTTGTTAGTTATTACGATTACTACCAGCCTGAAGCCTATGTTCCCCAGCGTGATTTATTTATTGAAAAAGATTCTTCAATAAATGAACATATTGAGCAGATGCGTTTGTCGGCAACCAAGAGTTTATTAGAGCGACGTGATGTCATCATTGTGGCAACAGTCTCGGCAATTTATGGCATTGGTAACCCAGGCGATTATCACAGCATGGTCATGACTTTGCGGCCTGGCGACAAAATGAGTCAACGCGATATCGTCACCCGCTTAATTGCGATGCAGTATGAGCGTAATGAGGTGGATTTTCAGCGGGGCGTATTTCGGGTCCGTGGCGACACGATTGATATCTTCCCGGCCGAACATAATGAACTAGCCGTGCGCATTGAGCTCTTTGATGATGTGGTTGAAAGCTTGCAGTTTTTTGACCCTTTAACCGGGCGCATAAAGCAAAAAATTCCGCGCTTTACGGTTTATCCAAGTTCTCATTATGTGACGCCGCGAGCGACTATTTTGAAAGCCATTGAGACAATTAAAGTCGAGCTACGTGAGCGTCTTGAAGAATTTGTGCAGGCAGGTAAGTTGGTTGAGACCCAAAGACTTGAGCAGCGCACGCGTTTTGACTTAGAAATGCTAAGCGAGTTGGGATTTTGCAAAGGTATTGAAAACTATTCGCGCCATCTATCTGGCGCTGCCCCGGGCGAAGCCCCACCTACCTTGGTAGATTATTTGCCGCCTGATGCACTCATGTTTTTAGATGAGAGCCATGTACTTATTGGCCAATTTAATGGTATGTATAACGGTGATCGCTCACGCAAACAAACTTTAGTGGAGTTTGGCTTTCGTTTGCCTTCAGCGCTAGATAACCGACCGTTGAAATTTCCTGAGTTTGAAACCAAGATGCGGCAAGCCATTTTTGTTTCGGCAACCCCAGCTGATTACGAAAAAGGCAAAACTGGACAAGTGGTTGAGCAGGTTGCTAGACCAACAGGATTGGTTGATCCCGAGATAGAAGTTTTACCAGCTAGCACACAAGTAGATGATTTATTAATGCAAATTTCGGCGCGCGTTAAAGTCGGCGAGCGAGTTTTAGTTACGGTATTAACGAAGCGCATGGCTGAGCAGTTAACCGATTATTTGGGGGATAACGGGGTCAAGGTGCGGTATGTGCATTCGGATATTGATACGGTAGAGCGGGTAGAAATTATTCGTGATTTGCGCTTAGGAGCTTTTGATGTGTTGGTGGGGATTAATTTATTACGCGAAGGCTTAGACATTCCTGAGGTGTCATTGGTAGCCATTTTGGATGCCGATAAAGAAGGTTTTTTGCGTTCTGAGCGTAGCTTGATACAAACAATTGGCCGAGCAGCCCGCAATATTCGGGGAAAGGCCATTTTGTACGCCGACAAAATGACCGATTCGATGCGTCGAGCTATTGGCGAAACCAATCGTCGCCGTGAAAAGCAGGTGGCCTTTAATGCCCTTCATGGGATTGAACCCAAGGGCGTGAGCAAGCGCATTAAAGATATTATTGATGGGGTTTATGACGTGAGTGAAAAGCGTAGTGAATATTTGGTCGCGGAAGAGCGAGCCCGCTATGAAAGCTTGAGTGAAAAGCAATTATCCTTAGAAATCAAGAGCTTAGAGAAGCAAATGAATGCAGAAGCCAAAAATCTAGAGTTTGAAAAGGCCGCCGCCACCCGCGATCGCTTAACTAAAGTGAAAGAAATGGCCTTTGGCGCCTTTTCTCATGATAGGCTTTAACTCTCTAGCCCTGTCTTAGTAAGAACGCCCTAGTAAAATAACCCTTTCAGTGAGAAGGCAAAGCTTGAGCAAATTAGTCGGGTATCTGCTAAACTTGAGTGGATTAGTCGGATATTATCCGTCCGGCTATGAGCTGTCCATAGCAACCCACAACATAGGTGATTTATGAGACTTACAACTAAAGGTCGTTTTGCAGTAACCGCGATGATTGATTTGGCTTTGCGTGAAGCGCACGGCCCTGTGACTTTGGCTGGCATCAGTCAACGACAGAAAATTTCGCTTTCTTATTTAGAGCAACTATTTGGTAAGTTGCGTCGCTTCAACATTGTTGAAAGTACGCGTGGACCCGGTGGCGGCTATACCTTGGCGCTGAAGGCCGAACAAATTAGTGTCGCCGATATTATTGTTGCAGTTGATGAGCCTCTAGATGCAACGCAATGCGGTGGCAAGGGCAATTGCCATAATGAAGAGGACCATCTGGGCCGTTGCATGACGCACGATCTATGGACTAACCTGAATGCCAAAATGGTTGAGTACCTGAATTCGGTTAGCTTGCGTGATCTGATGCAGCAACAAGAAGGTCGCGGAGTTGTCTTGCACGATTTGCGTGATAAGAAAATCAAGCTTAACGTGACTAAGCCCACCAAGCTAGCTCCTGCGCAAGCACTTAAAACCGAGGTTGCCCCCAAGCGACATATTGTGAATTCCGTTTTTAATTTAGCAGGACAAAATTAATAAACCCATAACTCACATTCAATTTATCTAACGCATACTATTTTTAGAACATATAAACGCCATGAATGCCCCAGAAAGTCGAGTTTTACAACCCGTTTCTTTGTTTAGTCCAAAGCACTTCCCAGTCTATATGGATTACTCAGCAACTACGCCGATTGATCCCCGTGTGGTTGACAAGATGCTGCCCTATTTGCGGGAGCAATTTGGGAATGCCGCGTCGCGTAGCCATGCATTTGGATGGGCTGCTGAAGAGGCGGTTGAAGAGGCGCGTGCTGAGGTAGCTAAGTTGGTTCATGCCGATCCGCGTGAAATTGTCTGGACTAGTGGCGCAACCGAAAGTATTAACTTAGCCCTAAAAGGTGCAGCCCATTTCTATCAAGAAAAAGGCAAGCACATCATTACGGTGAAAACGGAGCATAAGGCCACTTTAGATACCTGCCGTGAGCTTGAGCGCGAAGGCTTTGATGTTACCTATTTAGATGTTCTGCCCAGCGGGTTAATTGATTTTGCCCAATTAGAAGCAGCCATGCGTCCTGATACGATTTTGGTTTCGGTGATGTTTGTTAATAATGAAATTGGGGTGGTGCAAGACATTCCCCGCATTGGCGACTTAACGCGTTCACGCGGCATTATTTTGCATGTCGATGCGGCACAGGCAACTGGTAAGGTTGAAATTGATCTAGAGAAATTAAAGGTTGATTTAATGAGTTTCTCAGCCCATAAAACCTATGGACCTAAAGGAATGGGAGCCTTATTTGTGCGGCGTAAGCCCCGCGTGCGAATCGAGGCACAAATTCATGGCGGTGGACACGAGCGTGGCATGCGCTCTGGCACTTTACCCGTGCATCAAATTGTAGGCATGGGCGAGGCCTTTCGAATTGCGCGTATTGAAATGGTGGCAGAAAATAAACGCATTCGGGCTTTACGCGATCGTTTATTAGCAGGGCTGAAAGATATTGAGGAAGTGTATGTGAATGGCGATATGGATCAACGAGTTGCCCATAATTTAAATATTAGCTTTAATTATGTTGAAGGGGAATCGATGTTGATGGCCTTAAAAGATATTGCCATTTCTTCGGGCTCAGCTTGTACTTCAGCTTCGCTTGAGCCTTCCTATGTCTTACGTGCTCTTGGTCGTAATGATGAATTAGCCCATAGCTCAATACGTTTTACGATTGGTCGTTTTACCACTGCAGAAGAAGTTGATTTCACGATTCAATTAGTGAAAGAAAAAATTGCCCGTTTACGCGAGCTTTCGCCCTTATGGGAAATGTTTAAAGACGGTATTGATATCAGCACCATTCAATGGGCTGCTCACTAATAAAGGAAATATCATGGCATATAGCGATAAAGTAATTGATCATTATGAAAATCCACGCAATGTGGGCTCGTTTACCAAGGGCGATGATCAAGTGGGCACAGGGATGGTTGGCGCGCCAGCATGCGGCGATGTGATGAAGCTACAAATTCGTGTAAATAAGCAGGGCATCATCGAAGATGCGAAGTTTAAGACTTATGGCTGTGGCTCGGCTATCGCCTCTTCATCTTTGGTAACCGAATGGGTTAAGGGAAAGACTTTAGACCAAGCGCTTGAAATTAAAAATTCCTTGATTGCTGAAGAATTGGCTTTACCTCCCGTTAAAATTCATTGCTCGATCTTAGCTGAAGATGCGATTAAAGCGGCTGTTAAAGATTACAAAGATAAACATCCCGCATAAGCAAGGTAAAAGTAAATGGCAATCACTCTCACTGAAAAAGCAGCAGCTCACGTCGCTCATAATATTGAAAAGCGCGGTAAAGGCTGCGGCTTGCGTTTAGGTGTGCGTACTACGGGTTGTTCGGGTTTGGCTTATGAGTTGGAGTACGTAGACGAAGCAGCGCCAGAAGATCAGATGTTTGAATCGAATGGCGTGAAGGTATTTGTAGATCCGAAGAGTTTGGCTTATATCGATGGTACCCAGCTTGATTTTGTGCGTGAGGGTTTGAACGAGGGGTTTAAGTTCCAAAATCCAAACGTAAAAGACGAGTGTGGTTGTGGCGAATCTTTCCGCGTCTGAAGATTACTTCCAGTTTTTTGGGCTAAATCCGCAATTCCAAGTGAATGTGGCTGAGCTTGATCGCGCCTATTTAGCTGTGCAAAAAGAGGTTCACCCTGATCGGCATGCCCGCGGTACCGAAAGTGAGCAACGGCTTGCCATGCAGTTAGCCACCTTAGCCAATACGGCATATCAAACTTTAAAAAATCCAATTCAGCGGGGACTTTACTTATGCGAATTACATGGAGTAAATGCTCAGCTTGAAACCAATACCGCAATGCCAGCAGCTTTTTTATTACAACAAATTGCTTGGCGAGAAAATTTAGAAGAGCACGAAGACAATTTAGCTGCATTAGCTATTTTGAGTCAAGAAGTGCGTTTATCGTATCAAGACACGATCGCTGAGCTTACTGAGGCAATTGATCGGGCAGGTAATTTTGTACGCGCAGCTGAGCTATTGCGTGGATTATTATTTATCGATAAATTTGCCACCGAGCTCGATGATGCAACTGCTGATTTAGCATAAGCGAGCATATTTTTAATTCAGTCTATTGACAATCAATTATGGCACTTTTACAAATCGCTGAACCTGGGATGTCGCTTGCACCGCATCAGCGGCGCATTGCCATTGGCATCGATTTGGGTACTACTAATTCCTTAGTGGCTTTGGTGCGAAATGCTTTGCCACAAATTTTAGTCGATGCACAAGGGCGTGAATTATTGCCATCAGTTGTGCGTTATTTGCCGAATGGGCAAACTCAAGCGGGTTTCGAGGCCTTAGAGCACTTGATTACAGATCCTAAAAATACCATCGTGTCGGTTAAGCGCTATATGGGGCGAGGTTTGACTGATATAGCTCATTTAGAAAATGCTCCTTACGACTTTGTCGATCAACCTGGCATGCTCAAGTTGAGAACCATTGCAGGTGATAAAAGCCCGATTGAAGTATCGGCAGAAATTTTGGCAAGGTTACGGCAATTAGCAGAAGATTCTGTTGCTGAGCCCATTGTGGGTGCTGTCATTACGGTACCCGCCTATTTTGACGAGGCACAACGCCAAGCTACCAAGGATGCCGCTAAATTGGCTGGGCTTGAGGTGTTGCGCTTACTGAATGAGCCTACTGCAGCAGCGATTGCTTATGGTTTAGATAATGGTGCGGAAGGTGTTTATGCGGTCTACGATTTAGGTGGCGGTACTTTTGACATCTCGATTTTGCGCATGAGTAAAGGAGTCTTTGAGGTGCTTTCGACTGGTGGTGATACCGCCTTGGGTGGAGATGATTTTGATCAGCGCTTATTTTGTTGGGTTATTGAACAGGCTAAATTACCACCATTATCTTTGCATGATCAACGGGCACTCTTATTGGCTTGTAAAGCAGCAAAAGAGCATTTGAGTCATGCGGCTCTAACCAGAGTACATCTGAGCTTAAGTGATGGCGCGGTGGTAAATGTGGGTGTGAGCCAAGCCCAATTTTTTGAAATGACCCAAAATTTAGTGAGTAAAACCTTAGTTGCTGTACGCAAAGCATTGCGTGACGCTTGCTTAAAAGTAGATGAAGTTAAAGGCGTGGTCATGGTAGGTGGAGCCACTAGGATGCCCAATGTGCAACGCGCCGTGGGCGAGCTATTTGGTACCGCGCCATTAAATAATTTAAATCCAGATCAAGTCGTAGCGCTAGGTGCTGCGATGCAAGCGGATTTATTAGCAGGCAATCAAACGAAAAATAACGAATGGTTATTGTTGGATGTCATTCCCTTATCTTTAGGGATTGAAACCATGGGGGGCTTAGTAGAGAAAATTATTCCCCGTAATACGCCAATACCCGTTGCGCGCGCCCAAGACTTTACAACTTTTAAAGATGGTCAAACTGCCCTATCTTTACATATCGTCCAGGGTGAGCGTGATTTGGTGCAAGATTGCCGCTCCTTAGGTCGCTTTGAATTGCGTGGCATTCCGCCGATGGTCGCGGGGGCAGCACGTATTCGGGTAACCTTTCAGGTTGATGCCGACGGTCTTTTAGCTGTGAGGGCGGTTGAGCAGGGCTCAGGCGCTCATGCGGCGATTGATATCAAACCCTCATATGGTCTAACAGACAGTGAAATTACGCGGATGCTACAAGATGGCTTTTCTTCAGCCAAAATTGACGTTCAAGCCCGCGCTTTACGTGAAGAGCAGGTTAGTGCGCAACGCCTGTTTGAGGCAATTGAAGCTGCGCTGATAAGCGATGGGGATTTATTATCTTCGACTGAGCGAGCTGCTCTGGAAGTGGAATTGCAACTCTTAAAAATAACAGCAAGCCAAGAGCTGAATAGCGATATTTTGCGTAAAGCCATTGATCGAGCAGCAAAGGCTAGTGATGGCTTCGCAGAAAAGCGAATGAATGCGAGCATTCAAAAAGCCCTTAAAGGCAAAAATGTTACTGAAATTTAAAAGGTCGCGATGACGCAAATTGTGGTTTTACCGCATAGTGAATATTGCCCAGCTGGTACAGTGATCGAAACTGTTCCTGGTACGAGTATTTGTGAAGCGCTATTGGAAAACGGCGTAGAAATTGAGCATGCTTGTGACATGGTTTGTGCTTGTACTACATGCCATGTGATCGTACGTGAAGGTCTTGATAGCTTGAATCCACCTGATGATAATGAAGACGATATGTTAGATCGGGCGTGGGGTTTAAGTAGTCAGTCCCGTTTATCGTGTCAGGCCATTGTGGGGCAAAAAGATTTAGTGATTGAGATACCTAAATACTCTATTAATCACGCTAAAGAAAACCACTAATTTTTATAGCTTTTTGGGCTTTTGCCAGTCGATTCACGAATGACTAAGTTAACTGGCGTTTTAATTTCTTTTGGTAGGCCATGAACGCCATTAATTTGTGCAACTAAATGCTTTGCTGCTTCTCGCCACATTGAATTTGCATTTACATGCATAGTGGTTAGGCTGGGCATGAGGTGACACGAAAGCTCGAGATCATCAAAGCCCATGATAGATAATTTTTTAGGGACAGCGATCCCTTGTTTACTTGCCTCTAGTAAGGCGCCGAGGGCTAAAACGTCGTTACCACAAATAATGGCAGTCAATTTTGGCTCAATCCGTAGCAATTGCTTTAATGCATCGCGTGCTGCTTCAATGGTGTACGGGCATTCAATAATTAAGCTAGGCAATAAATCAATTTTATTTTTCTTTAAAAGACTGATGCTCCCTTTTACGCGATCGCGGGCGCGATCATTATTTGCGGTAATTCCCGCTATCATGCCAAATTTGATATGTCCTAAGTCCAATAAATGCTGGATACCGAGTTGAATCGCTTGCTGATTATCAAAGCCCGAACAAAATCCTGAAATTGGCGCCTTTAAAGCGCCAATATGAATATAGGGCACCCCCCGATTTTGTAATAGCCGCAGTGTTTCGAGTTGCTGACTAATGCCAAAAAAAGCCATGCCTTCAACACCACGTAGCAATAAATTATTAATTTGATTGGCTTCAATATAAGGGTCGTAGTTGCTGCTCGCCACTAGTAACTGGTAGTGCGACTCTAGCAGTTGTTCTTGGAAGGCAGCTAGACCTTGGGCAAAAATTGCATTATCTAAAGTTGGAACGATCATGCCAATCGTGCCTGAGCGGCGCAACATTAAAGAGCGGGCGCTTGCATTGGGTATATAGCCTAGTTTTTTAATTGTTTTTTCTATATGTTCTTTCAGCGCTGGACGTACAGCTTCGGGCTGATTTAAGGCACGCGAAATAGTTGCGGTAGAGACCCCCGCAGCTTTAGCCACATGGTTTATGGTGATCGACTTAGCCAGTTTTTTCATGCCAGACGTACGCTATTAGAAAGTACAAGTGAAAACGAGTATTAGGGAAAATACTAAGTAATTTATTAAGGAATAGAGCTAATTTATAGCATTTTTATGCTTAAAATGAAAGCGCTTACATTTATTTTCTATTTTTCTGTTTTTGGGGGTTGGCAAAATTTATAAAAAGTTGCTTAGGCCTATTTTATTTATAGCGGGTGTCTTAGTGGCTTGGTTCGCTTTGACTGAATGGTCTGGCTTGATCGCGCCGTTTCGTTTTCCATCGCCCACTGAAACTTGGAACTCTTTAAATATTATTACCTTTAAGGGGTATGGCGATGGCTTGCTTTATCAGCATATATTGCAGAGTGTCCTCTTGGTAACCTTAGGTTTTTTAGTGTCATCATCTTTAGGTGTTTTGTTGGGGATTTTGATGGGAGCTAATAAGCGCATTGAAGCTTTCGTCAATCCGATTTTTTTAACTCTACGACCCGTCCCGCCATTGGCTTGGATTCCTTTGGCAATTGTTTGGTTAGGCTTAGGCGATGCGGCCAAAATAATGGTGATTTTTATTGCCGCTTTTATTCCTGCAGTGATTAATACCTATACTGGGGTTCGCTCAATTGAGGTGCCGCAGCGTGAAGCAGCCGCAATGTTAGGCATCAAGCAATTAACCTATTACCGCGAAGTGATATTACCAGGGGCGCTCCCCATGATTTTTACAGGACTGCGCTTATCGTTGCAAGCCTCCTGGACAACCTTAGTAGCTGCTGAATTAATTGGCGCCACTTTTGGTCTGGGTTCGATTTTGCACCAAGCTGCGCAAGATATTTATCCGGGCATGATCTTAGTAGGCATGTTTACTGTGGCACTATGTGGCTGGTTAATGACCCTGATCTTAGCTAAAGCAGAGCGGTGGGCGATGCCTTGGAAGCCCGTATGAAAATGACTCAGTACCTAGGGCGAGGCGAGTGGTGGTTTTATACCATTGTCGGCCTGCTCTGTTTTTTTGGTTTTTGGTATGGAGTAGTGGCAGCCAATGTAACTCCTCGGCAATTTTTGCCTGCCCCTCATGAGGTTTTACTGACTTTTATTAAGCTACTTCATGAGCCCTTTTCTGGCTACACACTTTTAACCCATATTGTTTCTAGTTTTAAGCGGTTTTTATATGGTTTTTTATTAGCGGTGGCGATTGGCATTCCACTGGGTTTATTAATGGCGCTGTCTAAATGGGCTGATCGCATCATTACGCCATTTTTTGAAAGCATCCGCTTCGTTGCACCGATTGCCTGGATCCCATTTGCTGCTTTATGGTTTGGAACTGGTATAGGTGGACCGATCCTAATTATTTTTATGGGCGCATTCCCACCGGTCTTAATTAATACATATCGCGGCGCCCTCTATGTTGAGCCAAAATATATTGAAGCAGCCCGAATGTTGGGCTCGGGCAAAATTAGACTGATGACGCAGGTCCTTTTTCCTGCAGCCATTCCAGCGATTGTGGCTGGTTTACGTATTTCGACGGGAACGGGCTGGCAGGCAATGGTAGGCGCTGAGTTAATTGTCGCCTCTAGTGGCGTAGGCTACATGATGGTCAATGGCCAATCGAATATTCGTACCGATATTGTGATGAGTGGCATGATTGCGATTGGTTTAGTAGGTCTGGTGATTGATATTTTGTTACGTCAGGCTGAAAAATTTTCGACCCGTTACCAAGAGATTTGAGTTATGGCAAATATTGTTTTTGAAGACACCCAACGCAGTTTCAAGCAAAGCGGTAAAGAAGTATTAGCCGTTGGTGGAATTAATTTAACCGTAGCCGATAAAGAGTTTGTTGCCATAGTGGGACCGTCTGGTTGCGGTAAGACCACCTGTTTGCGCATGGTAGCGGGACTGGATATGCCTACTAAAGGCAAAGTCTTGGTAGGAGGCAAGGAAGTAAAAGGCCCTGGACCAGATCGCGCTGTGGTGTTTCAGCAATTTGCATTATTTCCTTGGAAAACAGTAGCAGAAAATATTCAATTTGGCCTTAGAGCAAATGGCGTCGATTCAGCCGAAAGAGTCATCAGAACTGCTGATGCAATTAAATTAATGGGCCTAGATGGCTATGAGCTCGCTTATCCACATCAATTATCTGGTGGCATGCAACAGCGAGTCGCCATTGCCCGAGCCTATGTTTTAAATCCTGAGGTATTGTTGATGGATGAGCCTTTCGGGGCGTTAGATGCACAGACCCGGGTAGTGATGCAAGAAGAATTAATTCGGCTGGCCCGTAAAAATCCCAAAACGGTTTTATTTATTACTCATGCGGTTGAGGAAGCAGTATATTTGGCTGACCGGGTCGTTGTTATGTCAAGGCATCCAGGATTAATTCGAGAGATTATCGACATTAAATCGATACGTGATGCTGAAAATTGGGATAGTCATTCACGGATTGAAGATGTGATGGATTTACCCTCTTTTGTGAAATTACGTAGTTCGATTTGGAGGTTGTTGCGGGAACATAATTTAGGCAGTGATCATTAATTTAAAAAGTAAACGGAGGAAGACAAAATGAAGTTGAAGAAAATTGCATTAGGCTTTACAGTGAGCATTATTGGGAGCACCTTGCTGACGGTGAGTACCTTATCGCAAGCGCAGACACCAAAACTAACTGAAATTAAAGTGAGTTATCAGCCTGCGGTTTATTGGGCCTTACCTTTTTATATTGCCAGCGAAAAAAATTGGTGGGCAGAAATGGGCCTTAAGCCCGAATTTAGTACCTTTCCAGCTGGTGTTCCGCAAATTGCTGCTTCGGCATCGAAATCGTGGGATGTTGGCGCTACAGGATCCGTTCCAGCTGTCCTTGGCTTTGTTCGCTTCGGCATTAAAACCATTGGTATCTCGAATGATGAGTCTGCGGGTAATGCGTTAGTAGCAACCGCTAAAGGGGCTGAGGCTTTTGCAAAAAATCCCCAGCAAGCACTTAAGGGTCAAGCAATTGTCTTAACTGGTAACTCCACCGGTGACTATGCGGTGCAATCTTGCTTAAAGAAATACGGCTTAAGTAAAACTGATGTCACTATTAAGAATATGGGTCAGGCGGAAATTATTTCTGCCATGTCTTCTGGAAATGCTGAATTTGGCGGCTTATGGGCACCAAATATTTATACCCTAGAAGAAAAGGCTGGCGGTAAAGTTCTTTGTAGCGGTAAAGAGGGGGGCGTAGTGGTTCCCGGGGCTTTAATTGCACGCGGCGATTACGCTAAAGAAAATCCCCAAATGGTTGCAAAATTTTTAGCAGTATATTTGCACACTTGGAAATGGATGAATGCCAATAAACCTCAAGCCATTGCTTTGATGAAGAAATTTTATGAGCAGGGCGGTGTAACAATTTCGGAAGCCTCGATGCGTAAAGAATTTGATACACGTCCGACTTTTGATCTGGCTGGTGAGCTTAAGGTGATGGATCGTGCTAAAGGGCCTTCATTAATGGATGATTGGTTCACAGCAATTGGCGCTTTCATGCTTGCCACTGGTGCAATTCAAGCAGTTCCGCCTGCTAGTGAATACATAACCGATGAGTATATGAAGATGGTTAATGCAGATAAAAAATTACGTGAGTTTGCCAATAACGCGAAATAATTTATCTTTTATCTTCACCAGATCAATATGGTGAAACGCTGAATTTGCTAATTTTGAAGCTAGGGTGTTGTTTGCCCTAGTTTTGAGATTAGTCTTATATTGATTTTTAAGGGTTTAGAAATGGCAATCCAGTTTTTAAAAAAAGCGAGCAAAACTCCAGAGACCGAAACATCCACAGCTCAAGAAGTGGCTCATGCCATGCTGACGCGCATTGAGCGGGAGGGCGAAGCGGCGGTAAGAGAGTATGCAGAGAAGCTAGATCATTGGACTGGTGAGATTGTAATGAGTGAAGCGGCCATTGCGGCCATTATTCAGACTGTGCCTGCTGAGGTTAAGCGCGACATCGACTTTGCGGTGAAGCAGGTGCATGATTTTGCCGTGGCCCAAAGAAAAAGTATTCAAGATTTTTCAACCCAATTACATCCAGGTGTTACTGCCGGCCAAAAGGTAATGCCAGTAAATGTAGTTGGTTGCTATGCGCCTGCTGGACGTTACGCTCATATTGCCTCAGCTTATATGACTGTAGCGACTGCAAAGGCGGCGGGAGTTAAAAATATTATTGCGTGTTCGAGTCCATTTCGTGGCGGCGGAATTCATCCCTATGTCTTGTATGCATTTAAAGCCGCTGGTGCTGATGTCATCATGACTTTGGGCGGTGTGCAGGCCATTGCCTCATTAGCCTTTGGACTTTTTACTGGAAAGCCGGCAGATGTAGTGGTGGGACCTGGCAATAAATTTGTGGCGGAAGCCAAACGCGCTTTGTTTGGCAAAGTCGGAATTGACGTGTTTGCAGGGCCATCGGAGATCGCCATCATTGCCGACGAAACTGCGGATCCAAACATTGTTGCGAGTGATCTGGTTGGTCAAGCAGAACATGGACATGAGTCACCCGCTTGGCTTTTTACCACTTCAGCGGTCTTAGCCAAGCAGGTCATGGAGTTGGTGCCACAAATGATTAATACCTTGCCTCCCATTGCTAAAGATGCGGCATCTTGCGCATGGCGCGATTACGGTGAAGTCATTTTGTGTGACTCTAAAGATGAGATGGTTTCCATCTCTGATCGCTATGCGAGTGAACACCTTGAGGTGCACGCTCAAGAGCTTGATTGGTGGCTAGAGCATTTAACTTGCTATGGATCGCTTTTTCTTGGTGAAGAAACGACGGTTGCTTTCGGCGATAAAACGAGCGGCCCCAATCATGTTTTACCGACGAAAGGAGCGGCACGATATTCGGGTGGCTTGTCGGTACATAAGTTTATGAAAACCTTGACTTGGCAAACAATGACACGTGCCGCAAGTAAAGAGATGGCCTTAGTAACTGCACGTATTAGTCGCTTAGAAGGCATGGAAGCCCATGCCAGAACAGCCGATGACCGCTTGGCGAAATATTTTCCGGGCGAACAACATGATTTAGGGGTGCCTGTCGAATTATGAATCCCCTCGATCTCTTTTCTTTAAAAAATCGTACTGCGCTGATTACTGGTGGTAGCAGTGGAATTGGTGAGGCAATGGCGCAAGCATTTGGCCTAGCGGGCGCAGAAGTGATCTTGGTAGCGCGGCGCGAGTCATTATTAGTTGAGGCGGTCGCTAAATTAACTCAAGCGGGTATTAAGGCCTCATATTATGTGGCCGATTTAGAAACCATTGCTGCTGCTGAAAAATTAGGTCGTACAGTTTTGGCTCAACATCCAACAGTTGATATTGTGGTGAATGCAGCTGGCATTAATTTACGGGAATCTTTTGAGCAGGTTTCAGCATCTACCTGGGAAAGACAAATTCATCTCCAGCTTTCGGCACCATTTTTTCTCACTCAAGCTTTTGCTCCAAGTATGAAAGCGCAACATTGGGGCCGTATTATTAATATTGCTTCCTTGCAAAGCTATCGGGCATTTCCAAATAGCGCTCCCTATGGCGCTGCTAAGGGTGGTATTTTGCAATTAACGCGTGCCATTGCGCAAGAATGGTCTAAGCATGGCATTACTTGCAATGCCATAGGCCCAGGATTCTTTCCGACAGCCTTAACCGCACCTGTATTTGCTAATCCTGAATTAGTCCAATTACACGCTAGCCGCACTGCAGTCGGTAGAAATGGCAAATTAGAAGATTTATATGGCCTAGCCATTTTTCTTGCTAGCGATGCTTCTGCCTATTTAACTGGTCAAACCATCATGCTCGATGGTGGCTATACCTCAAGTTAGGATTTCCCATGAAAGCCTTGGTTTATACCCAGCCAAATGAAATTCAATTTCTAGAGCGCCCTTATCCAGAATTAGTGCCGCATGAAGTGGTATTAAAAATTGAATCTGTTGGGATTTGTGGCAGTGATATGCATGCCTTTCATGGCCACGACCCGCGGCGAAATCCTGGATTAGTGATGGGCCATGAATTTGCTGGAACGGTAGTCGAGAGTCTTGCTGCCGCTTTTCCTGTGGGAAAACGCGTAACAGGAAATCCCCTGATTACCTGTGGCACTTGTGAATATTGCTTGCAGGGCAGAAATAATTTATGCGCCAATCGTACGATGGTGGGTATGACCAGACCGGGCGCGTTTGCTGAATTTATGAGTATTCCCGCAAGCTCTTTAATTTCTTTGCCGGTGGATATGAATATTGATGCGGCAGCGTTAACTGAACCAGCTGCAACGGCAGTACATGCTATCAATTTATCGGTGAAGGCCTTACAGCGACCGATTCAAGAGGGGCGCGTACTGATTATCGGTGGTGGTGCTATTGGGATGTTAGTAGCACTGCTTCTAAAACATGATGGTGTGTTGCATTTAGATTTAGCTGAAGTGAATGCTTTGCGCAGAGCCTCAATTACTAAACAAGTGGCATGCAATACTTTTAATCCACTCGAAGTACCAGCGCAAGAAAATTATTATCATTTTGTGATGGACTGTGTTGGTAGTGCAGCAACACGCAAGTTGGCTCTTGCCAGTGTGAAGCCAGGTGGAGTGGTCATGCATGTCGGTCTACAAGATTGGGCTAGTGAAATCGATATGCGTAAACTCACGCTCGCAGAAATTACTTTACTAGGAACCTATACCTATTCCACCGTTGATTTACAGGCCACGGTGCAATTCCTCCATGATGGGGTGTTTGGCGACCTTAGTTGGCTAGAAAAACGGGGTTTACAAGAGGGCCCCCAAGCCTTTGCTGACCTTCATGCCGGTAAAACTGCCGCTGCAAAGGTATTGCTTAAACCATTTTTGTAATTAATTTGCGATAATCTGCTTTATGTCTGAGCAAGCCTTGAAAGTTAAAGTTTGGCGTGGTGCTGAAACTGGCGAATTTGTCGAGTATTTAGTGCCGCGTAACCCCAATCAAACCGTTTTGGATGTGGTTACCTATATTCAACGTAAACTCGATCCTACATTGAGCTATCGCTTTGCTTGTCGAGTAGGAATGTGTGGTTCGTGTGCTATGACAGTTAACGGTAAAGCGCGTTGGACCTGTCGTACCCATGTCTCGCATATCGTCGATGGCGATAGCCTAGAAATTGCCCCCCTCAATAACTTGCCAGTGATTAAAGACCTTGCTACCGATATGCGCGAGTTTTTTACTAAATGGACTGATGCGCGCGGATTTTTTAAAGGTAATAAAACCCGTTTTGATGATTTTGCGACTGTGGTACCTGATTCCCCTGAGCGCCAGTTAGCGAATGCCGGTATTGAATGTATTGGCTGTGGAGTATGTTACGCCTCTTGCGATGTGGTTGCCTTGCGTCCAGCCTATTTAGGGCCTGCAGCATTGAATCGGGCTTGGACATTAGTCAATGATGTGCGTGATACTTCGCAGCTCGAGCGCTTAAGAGCGGTAGCTGGGGATGCGGGTTGTCATGTCTGCCATACCCAAGGAGAATGTTCAGAGCGCTGCCCGAAGGCCCTAGAGCCTACTGCTGGCATTGCTGGCTTAAAGAAATTAGTTGGCCGTGCGGCGATGAAGGGAAGCCAGTGGGGCAAGCTCTAAACTTAAGTAAGGAGTTATCGATAGCTGGCGGGGTAAGGCAAGCTAAGCTCTGGTACCTGCAACGTATTAGCGCGATGGTTTTAGGTATCTGCGTTGCAATTCACCTAGCGATTATTTTTTATGCTATTCGAGGCGGTCTTACGGCAGGTGAAATTTTAGGGCGCACTCAAGGGAACTGGTTGTTCGCCATCTTTTATGAAATTTTCGTTTTAGCATGCTTTATTCATGCGCCCATTGGTCTAGCTAATATTCTGCAAGAACATTTTCCGCAGTCGAAATGGAGTATTTTTTTTGCTTGGTTATTAGCCGGATTAATTCTTGTTTTAGGTAGCGCAGCAGTATGGGGTTTGGCAGTAGGAGGCGCAAGCTAATGCAAAGTCGGCCAGTTGTTTCCTTCCGCTCTAAAACGCATCTTTCGTATTGGGCGTATTTATTACATCGCTTATCTGGCTTAGCTTTAGCTTTGTTTATTCCTCTCCATTTTTTTGTTTTATCTCAGTCCTTGCGAGGCCAGGCTGGTCTTGAGCAATATTTACGTCTGACAGAGATGCCTATCTTTAAAATTGGCGAATGGATTTTAGTGATGTTTTTAACTTTACATTTAACTGGCGGTATTCGTTTATTAATGATTGAGTTTGGTCCCTGGCGGGGCTTACGTAAAGGCTCTATTCAGTTGGGCATTATTTTGGCGATCGCCTGTGGCTTATTATTTTTATATCTTGGAAGCGAATAGTCTTTTATGCAAGTTGATCTTAAGGAAGTTGAAGAAGCCTGTAAGCAGCTATATATTCGCGCGCTCAAGATGCTGCCCGATGATATTAAGCAGGGCATAGCACAACTAAAAGCGATCGAGACCGATGCCCGCGCACAAGTCGTTTTACAAACGATGGTTACCAATATTCAAATTGCCGAGCGCGACGATAATTTGCTCTGTCAAGATACCGGTTTACCAATCTATAATGTGAAGATTGGCAGTAACGTACAGGTTGATGGCATGGCTTTAAAAGCGGCAATTCGACAAGGTTGTGAACGTGCCACCCGTGAATATCCACTGCGATCTTCAGTGGTTCATCCAATCACTCGTAAAAACAACCATACCTCTTGCGGTATTGAAATGCCAGCAATTCATCTTGATTTTATGGCGGATGCGGAAAAATTGGTGATTGAAATGATTCCCAAGGGAAGCGGGTCAGAAAATAATTCCTTCTTGAAAATGGCGATTCCAGCTGAGGGCATGAAAGGTGTTAAAGCGTTTGTGATCGAGTGTGTGGTAGCCGCTGGTGGTAAAACTTGCCCACCAACCATTGTGGGTGTAGGGGTTGGTGGAACTTCAGACCAATGTGTAGCATTGGCAAAAAAAGCTGCGACTCGGCCATTGGGAACAGCCTGTAGTGATACTGACGGCGCTTTATTGGAAACTGAATTAAGCGCTGCGGTGAATCATTTGGGAGTTGGACCGCAAGGCTTAGGGGGGGATGCGACGGCATTTGCAGTGCAGGTTGAAGTAGCTGCAACCCATATTACGATGAATCCTGTAGCTGTAAATATGCAATGTCATTCAGCCCGTCGTGCGCGGGCTACTTTTACGCCAGCTGGTCTTGTATATGGGTATTAAACACTCGCAGGTTAGTTTATAATGGCCCATTACGAACTAGCTACTCCCGTTAGTGAAACCGCGATTCGTCAGCTACGAATTAATGATACGGTGACGCTGCAAAATACGCTCTTCGGTATTCGCGATGCTACGCAAATTCATTTATTTGATCGGGGCCGAAAAACCCGTTTTGATTTACATGGTCATGCAGTTATTCATACTGCACCCAATGTTCGTAAGGTAGCAGTTAGCACAGAGTTTCCCGTAGGCTATGAACCTGTTTGCATTGGCACCACAACTTCAGATCGGATGGAGCGCTTCACCCAACCATTAATGGCAGAAAATGGCGTGCGCATCATCATTGGGAAAGGCGGTTTGCGTGAAAGCTCAGCAAAAGCCTTTATTGAATTTGGCGGCGTTTATCTTGCCATTATTGGGGGCACCGCTGCGCTAGAAACGACCTGGATTGAGCAAATTGAAGATGTCGATCTTGATGACTTAAATCCTGAGTCCTTGTGGCGCTTTAAGATTCGTGATTTTGGCCCTTTATTAGTTGCGATGGATAGTTATGGTGGCAGCATCTATCAAAATGTTCAAAGCGAAGTAAATATTAATAAGCTAGCAGTATTGAAAAGTTTGGGAATTGATTCTTGATGAATGCCACTCTTCCATTGAAAATAATTGAAACCGATATTCTCATCTTAGGGTCAGGTGGTGCTGGTTTATTTGCCGCTTTGCATGCCCATCAAGCAAATCCGAATTTACAAATTACGATTGCCGTGAAGGGCTTATTGGGAAAATCCGGCTGTACCCGCATGGTTCAAGGCGGCTATAACGTTGCGCTAGCCGAAGGTGATTCGGTAGAGCGGCATTTTATGGATACGATCGAGGGTGGTAAATGGCTCTCAGACCAAGATTTAGCGTGGACTTTAGTCAGTACTGCGGTTGAACGTATTCATGAGTTAGAAAATGAGCTGGGATGTTTCTTTGATCGCAACCCCGACGGGACGATTCATCAAAAAGCCTTTGCTGGCCAAACTTTTGATCGTACGGTACATAAAGGTGACTTAACGGGTATTGAAATTATTAATCGTTTAGCTGAGCAGGTGTGGCAGCGCGGCATTCACCGCCTCGAAGAATATCGGGCTATCGAGTTAATTCGTAGTGCCGATGGGACATCGTTAGCGGGTGTATTGATGC
Source organism: Polynucleobacter sp. IMCC30063 (assembly GCF_021395235.1). Lineage (NCBI taxonomy): Bacteria > Pseudomonadati > Pseudomonadota > Betaproteobacteria > Burkholderiales > Burkholderiaceae > Polynucleobacter > Polynucleobacter sp. IMCC30063. Next base: position 34,367 of record NZ_JAJVCQ010000002.1, read on the forward strand.
TCGATATGCGTACTGGTGAATTTATCTTGGTGCGCGCGAAGGCAGTTTTGTTAGCCACTGGTGGCGGTCCTACTATGTATAAATACCACACACCTTCTGGTGACAAGAGTTGCGATGGTTTAGCTATGGCATTACGTGCTGGCCTTGAATTGCGCGATATGGAAATGGTGCAATTTCATCCTACCGGCTTGTTAGCTGGCCCAGGAACACGAATGACGGGGACGGTCTTAGAAGAAGGTTTAAGAGGCGCAGGCGGATATTTGTTAAATGGCAAGCAAGAGCGCTTTATGAGTAATTACGACTCTCGCAATGAACGGGCCACGCGGGATATTGTGTCACGGGCCATTAATACTGAAATTCGTTCAGGGCGCGCCACTCCGCACGGCGGGGTCTATATACAAATGAGCCACTTAGGGCCGGAGAATGTACGCAAACTATTTAAAGGCATGGTAGAGCGTTGCGCTGATAGTGGTTTTGATTTAGCGGGTGACTTAGTTGAGGTCGTACCAACTGCACATTACATGATGGGCGGTTTAGTCTTTAACGCCGATTGCAGCACTGCTTTGCCAGGCTTATTTGCGGCAGGTGAAGATACTGGCGGTGTTCACGGTGCCAATCGCTTGGGCGGCAATGGGGTGGCTAATTCCACTGTCTTTGGCGGTATTGCTGGCGAGACGATGGCGCAATATGTACTGGGTAAATCATTATTACCTTGCGATATGAATGCAGTAATCACCAGTATGAAAGAACACGAAGCCCCTTTAAGGCCAGTACAGGGCAATATTGAATCAGTGCGCGATGCCTTGGCAGATTGTATGTGGAATGATGTGGGTATTTCGCGCAGCAAAGAAAGTCTATTGCAGGCGCGTACGCGATTAGATCAATTAGCTGCAGAATTAAATGACATTGGGGTAGGTAACGATTCTCGCGAGTTCAATTTGACTTGGCAAGATTGGCTAAATTTACGCAATTTAATTTTAGTGAGTCGCACTATTAATGAAGCTGCGATCGCTCGTGAAAATTCCCGAGGCTCGCATTATCGTGAAGACTTCCCAGAAGCGGGTGATTTAGCAGGCTCTTATTACACTGTAGTTAATCTACGCCAGGGCCAACTCAATATTGAAAATCGCCAGGTAATGTTTACGCGTGTTCAACCTGGCGAAACTATCTTATTAGAAGCTTAATTTAGAGGCGTAATTCAGCTAAGCTTTATACAAATAAATGAATCAGCTTAGCTGAAAGGGTTAATCAAAATTATTGCGCCTGAATATTGCGGGCTTTAATTACCTTATCCCAAGTAGCCGACTCGGCCTTAATTAGCGCCTCAAGTTCTTTTGGCTTAGTTAGAAAACCAACATAACCATTTTGCTCTAGGCTAGCCTGCATTGCTTCAGACTCTAGGGCCTTGCCGGTGGCGTTGTAAATCTTTTCAAGAATTACATTCGGTGTGCCCATGGGTGCAGCTAAGGCAAACCAACCATTATTTTCAAATCCAGGTACACCAGCCTCTGCAACGGTAGGCACATTAGGCAATTGTTTCATGCGCGCTTTGCTAGTGACACCAAATGCTTTAACTTGTCCGGATTTAACAAAACCATTGGTTGCTGGAAAATTTCCCAGCATAAAATCAATTTGCCCAGCAATGAGGTCGTTCATTGCTAACGCTTCACCCTTGTAAGGAATATGCGTAGCAGGAATGCCGGCAGCATAAATAAAATTTTCACCTGCCATATGTACTTGGCTGCCAATTCCTGCTGAACCAAAATTTAAGTTCTTCGTTTTAGCTAGCGCAATTAATTCTTTGACATTATTGACTGGTAATTTGGGATTGACGGCCAAGACCATGGGGCCGCCAGCAACCGTCGTGATGTAAGTTAAGTCTTTCGCATAGTCAACTGGCATTTTTTTATATAAAAATGGATTAACAGTCATCATGCTGCCTGAAGCCAAAATCAGGGTATAGCCATCGGCCGGAGCTTTTGCTGCTGCTTCAGCGCCAATATTACCGCCCGCGCCAGCCCGATTCTCAATAATGACATTTTGTTTCAGGACGATGGAGAGTTGTTGCGCCAAAGCCCTACCCAAAATATCTGTCGTTCCCCCTGGGGCGAATGGAATAATTAACTTGATCGGCTTATCGGGCCAACTTTGCGCTTGGCCTAAAGGCCCATAGCTGAGTAAAAAAATTCCGCCAAACAGCGTAAAGATAAAAGCAAGCTGTGTACGAAGTTTGCTAAGTAGTTGATTTAACAGCATTTTGATGTCTCCAAGAGGATAAATTATATTGATACTTTTTAATTTTCTTACTTTTTAGCACTTGCAGTAACTATGAACTATATCCTTAGGTATTGCAAGTGATCTAAATCATCTATATGATTTAGATATGTCAATTATTTTTATCTCCGAGTTTATTTCTAGCCAAGCCTTGGCAGCCCTGAAAACCCACCATCAAGTCCATTACGAGCCGGAGAGCTATCAACAGCCCGCTACTTTAATTGCTTCACTGCAGCATGTTGAGGGATTAATTGTGCGTAATCTGACTCAAGTGAATGCTGAATTATTAGCTGCTGCACCAAACTTAAAGGTGGTAGGGCGCTTAGGGGTGGGTCTAGAAAACATTGATTTACCTGCTTGCGCTGCGCGCAATATCAAGGTCATACCTGCAACTGGAGCAAATGCTGAATCGGTTGCTGAATACGTGCTGGGGGCAGCTATTGCTTTGGGTCGTGGTTTTTTACCAGCTACCGAGCAAACCCTTGCAGGGAAGTGGCCGCGGCCACGTTTTTCTATTTGCCACGAATTGGCAGGCAAAACGCTAGGTATTGTGGGATTTGGCAGTATTGGTAGGGTGGTATTTCATAAGGCGCATGCCTTTGGCTTGCAATGTGTGGCGTACGATCCGATGTTAACGGGGGCTGCGGTTGAAATTGGGCAGCAGGCTATCCCTTTGTTGCCCCTGAATGATTTGCTTGCTAGTAGTGATGTCATTAGTTTGCATTTACCACTTTTGCCCGCTACCAAAAATTTGTTTTCTCATGCAACCTTGGGCTTGATGAAGCAAGGCGCTTTACTCATTAATACTGCGCGCGGCGGTATTGTCGATGAACTCGCTTTGGCCGAACATTTGCGCTCAGGAAAATTAGGCGGCGCTGCGCTCGATGTCTTTGAGGGCGAGCCTGCCAAAAATTTAAGCCATTTTTCCGGCCTAGAAAATCTCATTTTAAGCCCGCATATTGCTGGAGTGACAGTGGAAAGTAATGAGCGGGTGAGCCAATTGATTGCTACAGAAGTTAACCAATTTTTTCGGTCTTCGGCGATATGAAACTTACTTTTCAGCAAATCGTTGATTTAGCCTCTTCAGGTTTGCAAGCGGCGGGGATTGATGCTAAATCAGCATATGAAACTGCGCAATTTTTAGCTCTAGCTGAAGCCGATGGTCTAGCGTCCCATGGCCTAGCGCGCGTAGCGCAATATGCGGGGCATGCGAAGAGTGGGCGGATTGCACTCAAGGCAAGTCCCCGAGTACAAATGTTCAAATCGGCGGCAGCTTTAGTTGATGCACGCGATGGCTTAGCTTTTCCTGCCTTACGCTTTGCCACTGACCTATCGGTTAACTTGGCTGCAAACTTTGGTATTGGTATAGTTGCTGTAACAAATAGCCATCATTTTGGCGTGGCAGGGCATTACACCGAGGCTGCGGCACGAGCTGGTTATATTTCATTATTATTTGGCAACACCCCTGCAGCGATGCCGATGGCTGGTGGAAGTAAGGCCATTTTTGGTACTAATCCCTTGGCCGCTGCTTTTCCTGTACTCAACAGCAATCCATTGGTCATCGATATGTCGCTCTCAGCAGTGGCGCGGGGTAAATTGCTGCTTGCAGCCAAAAAAGGCGAAGCGATACCCGCAGGTTGGGCGCTCACTGCTGATGGCAAGCCAACGACGGATCCGCAGGCTGGTTTACAAGGTTTAATGGTGCCTTTAGGTGGAGACAAAGGCGCTTTATTAGCACTTGTCATTGAGTTACTAGTAGTTGGCTTATCTGGCAGTCAATTTTCATACGAGGCTGATTCCTTTTTTAACGCTAAAGGCAATCGTCCGCGCCTTGGTCAGCTACTGATTACGATTGATCCCGGCCTTTCTGGCAAAGGTATTTTTCAAAGCCGCATGAACAATTTTCTTGCGCAAGTAGCACAAGATCGTGCCGTGCGCTTGCCAGGGCAGCGCCGTTTTAATTTACGTGCAGCAGCATTTTTAGTTGGAACCGAAGTACCCGATGCTTTACTGGAGGAAATTCAGGCTGGCATTCAGCAGTCGTGGAAGATTTAATAATTAAATGATTTTTAAAGGAGAAGTTGATGATACATTTCGTCGTGCATGAGCCAGGAGACGTCGTTGGCGTAGTGGTGGTTGAGGGTGTTAAAGCAGGTACCGACTTAACTGGTTGGGTGATGGATGGGGACAGCACTGTCACAATTAAATCTGAGAGCGATATTCCTATTGGGCACAAAATTGCCCTCCAAGATTTAAAGACCGGTGACACCATTATTAAATATGGGGTTGATATTGGTAAGGTGGTTGCGCCGATTAAAAAAGGCGAGCATACCCATGTTCAAAATGTAAAGACCAAGCGCTGGTAATTGATAAACGCCTGATCAGAGTAAAAGAAAGAGATAAAAAATGATGAATTTAAAAGACGCAAGTTTCATGGGTTATCGTCGTGAAAATGGCCGCATGGGTATTCGTAATCATGTCATCATCCTGCCTTTGGATGATTTGTCGAATGCTGCCTGCGAAGCGGTGGCTAACAATATTAAAGGGACGATTGCCATTCCCCATCCTTATGGTCGCTTGCAGTTTGGTGCCGATTTGGAATTGCATTTCCGTACCCTAATTGGCGCAGGCTGTAATCCGAATGTAGCAGGCGTGGTGGTAATTGGTATCGAGCCCCAATGGACTGGCAAAGTAGTTGAGGGTATTAAAAAATCGGGCAAACCAGTTGAAGGGTTTTGGATCGAGCGTAATGGCGATACGGCTACCATTGCTAGTGCGAGTAAAGCCGCCTATGCGATGATGAAGCATGCTTCTAAGCAACAGCGTGTCTCAGCGCCATTATCGGAGTTATGGGTTTCAACCAAATGCGGCGAATCTGATACCACTTCAGGTTGCGCTTCAAACCCAGCAGTAGGCAATGCTTTCGATAAATTATATGAAATTGGCTCAACGCTTGTGTTTGGTGAAACTACTGAATTAACTGGTGGTGAGCACTTGGTTGAGGCACGTTGCCGCACACCAGAAGTTAAAAAACAATTTCGCGCTATGTTCGATCGCTATCAAGATGTGATTGAGCGGAATAAAACCAGCGATTTATCGGATTCACAACCAACCAAAGGCAATATTGCTGGCGGCTTAACCACGATTGAAGAAAAAGCCTTAGGCAATATTCAGAAAATCGGTAAGAAATGCATTGTAGATGGCGTATTGGATAAAGCTGAAGTTCCAGCAATGAAGGGCTTGCATTTTATGGACTCTTCTTCAGCCGCTGCCGAAATGGTCACTTTATGTGCCGCTTCTGGTTTTGCAGCCCACTTGTTTCCTACTGGCCAAGGTAATGTAATTGGTAATCCAATTCTACCGGTGATTAAACTTTGCGCTAATCCAATGACAGTACGTACCATGTCAGAGCATATTGATGTTGATGTGTCGGGAATATTGCGGCGTGAAGAAACCTTAGATTCTGCGGGTGATAAATTATTAGATGCTTTAATGCGTACAGCTAATGGCGAATTAACGGCAGCAGAAATTTTAGGTCACCGTGAATTTGTGATGACGCGTTTGTATGAATCTGCTTAAGCTATAACGGTATGAAGTCCCTGACCGCCTATCAAGAGGTGAAGCAAAAAATCACCGCTGATTTGGTCAGGGGCCGTTTTCCTATTGGGCAGGCCTTGCCGGCAGAAAAAGATTTGTCTCAAGAGTTTGATGTTTCGATTGGAACATTACGCAAGGCAGTCGATGAGTTAGTAGCCGAAGGAATTGTTATTCGGCGGCAAGGGAAGGGTACTTTTCAGGCCGAGCATGACTCGAAGCGTCAGCTGTATTACTTCTTTCATGTTGTGCGGCATGATGCCGATAAAAAAATTACTCCGCGCGTTGAGCTGGCCTCATTAAATAGCGCCTTAGCAAGTCGTGAGGAGGCAATGAAGCTGGACATTAAAGAGGGATCACCCGTTTGGCGTATTGTCAATCGACTTTACCTAGAAGAGCAGTGCGTGATGATTGATCAAATTACGCTTGATAAAAAACGCTTTAAAAATTTAACCCGAACGATCTTTGAAAATCGCCAAGGCAGTATTTATCAGTTATACCAAGTGAAGTATGGCCAGTCGGTAGCGCGCACGCGTGAACGCTTAAGGGCTGGGTTAGCAGGCAAGCAATTTGCAAGTTGGCTAGAGTTAAAACCCCAATCGCCTGTAATTACGATTCGTCGAGTCGCTTTTAATTTACAAGATGAGCCGATTGAGTGGCGTATTTCAACCGTAAATACCACGCAGCATGAATACTTTAATGAGCTAGTAGTTTAGGGTCTACCGTTTAGTTTGATCTGCTAACTCTTGAGCCCAATTACTAATTGCAGTAACGACTAGCGCAGCTGCAGGGAGCTGACTGTCTTTGCTTGTATGAAGTTCCCAACTTAAGCGTTGTTTAAATGCGCTACGCATTTCTTCACCGATACCACAGCCCCAGACTTGAATTTTTGTTTGCTGGGTCCACGCCAAGACATGAAGTAAGTGGTCGAGCAAAAATGCTTCACCGTTAGCCTGCTGGGTTGCGCGATCCATTGGACAACCATCTGATAGCAGAATTATTTTTTTATCGTGAATAGCTGAGCCGCTCTTAGCTATGCGATTTGTAGCCCAGAGCAAAGCTTCGCCATCTAAGCTCTCGCGATAGAGGTCGGGCTTTAATAGGGCGGCCATGCCTAAACGGGCCTTACGCCAACTGGTTTGATGATCTTTAAAAATCCAATGCGCACGTTCATTGAGGCGCCCTGGGTTTGCGCCAGAGCCTGCTTTTTGCCATTCTTTAAAAGGCCTGCCACCTTGCCAGGCCAGTGTGCTATAGCCTAAGACTTCTGTAGCTACACCGGCAGACTCTAGTATTCGCACCATGACATCGATAAAACTAGCCAGTGCGAGACGCTGTGCTTTCATTGAGCCTGAGCAATCCAATAGAAAGGTAATTTGAGTGCGCGCCAGCGGTTTTGTAATCTGTTGCTTTTGGATGGGCGCTTGCAAAGGTGAAGAAATGACGCGAATGAGATGGCGACGATCGAGCAATCCTTCATTGGCTGTATTTTGCCACTGACTCAATTGGGGCTGAGCTAGGAGGGCAGTGTAGATCCGCATAAATTTCCCCCAAGGAATTTGCCAAGCCTGAATACACTGATCTATTTCAGCGCGATAACTGTGTAATTGCTCTATCCGCACCGCAGTTTCTGCCTTTATTTCAAGATCATAAGCAGAGTTATAAATGTGATACTGATTGAGTATTGCCTGAGTTTCTCTGAATTGGGCTTGTTTACTACTGCTAGTATGCGGTTTCTCGGTGATGCTAGTGTTAGTTTCCTGCGGTGGTAGCCAATCAATTAATAAAGCAGTCGTATTGGCCTGTTTGCGTTTTGACCGCAAGCTAGGTTGACTTTGATATTCGTTACGTACGAGCGTGCAGACCATAGCTACTAATAAGAGGGCCTGCTCTGCATAAGCTTCCTGTTGGGTTCGACAGGCTTTAAGTTGTTTAAGAATGGGGCCAGTATCTGTAGATAAGCCGGCACGGGTTGCCTCTACCGTATCTTGCATCAGTTGCGGTAACTCTTGATTATTCAGCCGCATCCAGACCATACTAAAAATAGCCAGTAAGAGTAAGCCAATGCTGCCTTCAGCTTGGCCCGATGTCATCCATTGGGTAAGCCAAGCAATAAATTGTTGACGTAAATTTTTTTTACTGCCAACTAAGTAATTAGGACAAATACTTTCTACCCGTATTTGTTCTAAAACTTCGAAAATAAAAGATCCCAATTGATCTTCTGGGCTCAGGGACCGATGTAAAGCATGATCGGAATACCGTAAACGCAAGGCAATTCCATCGAGTATGCCGCGCGCCTGAAACCACGATGGCTGCTGATGCTCTAAGAGCAGATGGGGCGCTAACTGGCCAAAAGGTTTGGCGGCTTGATACAGCTGCCAATTACGTATTTCTGTACTTAAATCGCCAGATAAGGAGCGGATAACTGCCGCGAATTGGTCTTGGCGCTGAAAATCATGATGCGATTGATTTTGCACAATTTAAATTTATTTAACTGTGTAACTCAGCATCAAAACAACGTTGATAGTACTCGGCTACTAGAGATTGTTCTTCAGCAGCGCATTTATTCAAAAATGCTAAACGAAAAGCCATCGACAAATCGTTAAAAATGCGCCAATTTTCAGCCCACGTAATTAATGTACGGGTAGACATGAGGGTTGATAAATCGCCTGCCGCAAAACCGTTACGCGTGAGACTTGCTAGGTGCACCATTGAGTCGACTACATTTTGCATGGGGTGAGAAGCCATTTCTGGTACGCGAGCTAAGACAATTTTAGCCTCTTGATCAGGCGAAAGATAATTGAGTGCAGCAACAATATCCCAGCGGTCCATTTGGCCATGGTTGAGCAATTGCGTGCCATGATATAAGCCATTCCAATTACCTAAGCCAACAGTATTGCTCGTCGCAAAAATACGAAACGCGGGGTGGGGTGCAATGACCCGATTTTGATCTAATAAAGTCAGCCGCCCTTCGCGCTCTAACATGCGCTGAATTACAAACATAACCTCGGGCTGCCCCGCATCGTATTCATCTAGCACCAACGCCATAGGGCGCTGTAAGGACCAAGGGATTAAGCCCTCCTGAAACTCGGTTACTTGTTTACCCTCACGGAGAGCAATCACATCTTTGCCAATTAAATCCATGCGGCTAATTTGGCCATCGAGATTAATTCGTAAACAAGGCCAATTGAGTCGCGCAGCAATTTGTTCAATATGGGTTGATTTCCCCGTGCCATGCATCCCCTGCAATAAAACCCGCCGATTAAAAGCAAATCCCGCCAGCACCGCCAGTGTGACGTCTGCATTCAGGCAGTAGGCTGGATCAATTGGGGGCACGAATTCATTCGGCTGACTGAAAGCGGGGACGACAAAATTAGCCCGCAATGCGCATTCAGGAAAGGCCTCTTTTGCTTCCACTTGCCGATCGGGTTGCAGTAGACTTAAATCTGCTAAAACACTGGGGCTGGACATGCTTCCTTCTCCAAAAGACCATCATCGAATCGATCCAAATTTCTACTCCAATATATTCCATATAATGGTTTAATCGCTTGACTTAAGCTAAAATCCCTGATTATTATGCAAATTATAGAACAAATTGTTCCATTTAATCGAATAGGAAATCATCCCCATGTCTAAAAATATGCCCAATTTAAGTAGTGGCCCCCACAAAATGACGCCCTCAGAGGCCTTTGTCGAGACGCTGGCTGCCAATGATGTCAAGGATATTTTTGGCATTATGGGCTCGGCATTTATGGATGCGATGGATATCTTTGCGCCTGCAGGTATTCGTTTAATTCCGGTAGTGCATGAGCAGGGTGCTGCGCATATGGCAGATGGCTATGCGCGAGTCAGCGGCAGGCATGGGGTAGTCATTGGTCAAAATGGCCCAGGCATTAGTAATTGCGTTACTGCAATTGCAGCAGCTTATTGGGCACACAGCCCAGTAGTGATTATTACCCCTGAGACCGGCACGATGGGAATGGGCTTAGGTGGCTTTCAGGAAGCGAACCAATTACCGATGTTTGAAGAGTTCACCAAATATCAAGGGCATGTGAATAATCCCAAGCGGATGGCTGAATTTACTGGGCGCTGTTTTGATCGGGCCATGTCGGAAATGGGGCCAACTCAACTCAACATTCCCCGTGATTATTTTTATGGTGAAATTGAAGTCGAGATTCCTCAGCCCAATCGCTTAGATCGTGGGCCCGGTGGAGAGACTAGCTTAGATGCTGCCGCCGAGCTTTTAGCAAATGCCAAGTTTCCCGTGATTATTTCGGGTGGTGGTGTGGTTATGGCCGATGGCGTTGAAGAATGTAAAGCCTTAGCTGAGCGCCTTGGTGCGCCGGTGGTGAATAGCTATTTACACAATGACTCCTTTCCTGCTAGTCATCCGCTGTGGTGTGGTCCTTTGGGATATCAAGGTTCTAAGGCGGCGATGAAATTAATTTCTCAGGCTGATGTGGTGGTGGCTTTAGGTTCACGCTTGGGCCCCTTTGGCACTTTGCCCCAGCATGGCATGGATTACTGGCCCAAGCATGCCAAGATTATTCAGATCGATGCAGACAATAAGATGCTGGGTTTAGTGAAGAAAATTTCCGTAGGTATTTGTGGCGATGCCAAAGCGGCAGCGATTGCCTTAAGTAAGCGTTTAGAAAAGAAAACCTTAGTAGCTGATGCCAATAAAGCAGAGCGGGCGAAAATCATTGCGGCCGAAAAGGCTGCGTGGGAAAAAGAATTAGACGCATGGACTCATGAAAAAGATGCCTTTAGCCTTGACATGATTGAAGAGCAGAAAAAAGAAAAGACACCGCTGGGTGGGGAATATTTACATCCACGTGAGGTACTGCGTGAATTAGAGAAAGCAATGCCCGCAGATGTGATGGTTTCAACCGATATTGGTAATATTAATTCGGTTGCCAACAGCTATTTACGCTTTGAAAAGCCACGCAGTTTTTTCGCGCCAATGAGTTTTGGTAACTGCGGCTACGCTCTGCCAACTATTATGGGCGCCAAAACTGCTGCGCCCAATCGCCCCGCAATTGCCTATGCTGGCGATGGTGCCTGGGCGATGAGTATGGTCGAAATCTTAACAGCGGTTAGGCACAACATACCTGTAACAGCAATCGTCTTTCATAATCGCCAGTGGGGAGCTGAAAAGAAAAATCAAGTCGATTTCTATAATCGGCGTTTTGTTGCGGGTGAGTTGGAGAGCCCCAGTTTTGCTGAAATCGCTAAGTCGATGGGCGCCGAAGGTATTGTGGTCGATCGCTTAGATCAAGTAGGGCCGGCCCTAAAGCAAGCAATTGAGATGCAAATGAAGGAAGGCAAAACCTGCGTAATAGAAATTATGTGCACCCGTGAATTAGGTGATCCATTCCGTCGCGATGCTTTATCAAAACCGGTCCGTTTATTGGAAAAATACCAAGATTACGTGTAAGTTTAGCGGGATCGATGCAGGCTTAGCCCTTAAAAGCTAAGCTTTCTAGAGAGTTATCGCCTAGGGATATTCCCTAGGGTTAATAACCCTAGCTAGTGATACGATATTTACTGTTTCAGCGCGCCATAAATTAAATAAAGGAGTTTCAATTGAATAAATCAGAATTAGTGGAAAAAATTGCCGCAGATGCCGAATTATCTAAAGCATCTGCCGACCGTGTTCTAAGTTCGGTTATCGACAATATTATTAAAGCGGTTACTAAAGGTGGCGTAGTGCAACTGATTGGTTTTGGCACCTTTAAATCGGGTAAAAGAGCGGCTCGACTAGGGCGTAACCCTGCTACTGGTGCAGAAATTAAGATTCCCGCTGCGAAGACCGCCAAATTTTCAGCAGGTAAAGCATTTAAAGATGCGGTTAATAAGCGTAAGTAAATTTAAATTCTTAATAAAAAAACCGCCATCTGCTGGCGGTTTTTTTAAGCTTTGTTTTAATGACAGCGTTAATTATTTTTATGAAACCCGTTGATAATATAAATTTTGCGGATGGTTTGCTTCAGCAAAAAACATCCAACGCTCCGCAATTAAACCGCTACAGTGAATGATAAAAGCGACCATGATCCAGCTATAGCTTTGTGCGGAAATAGCATATGCTAAGGCGATCATCGGGACAAAGTAGGCATTAAAGAAAATAATTTTTCGTAAATTACTGATTACTAAATTACTTTGCTGATGAAAAAATTCGCGGGTATTAAAGCTGCCACCCATTAAGCCCATGGAAGTTTGCCGAAGTTGAGGATTTTTAATTCCTGTAGCAGAATTTAAATTCGAAATAGGCTTTAGGCGTTGATTCCGGCGCCAAATCCATAACTTAATGTTGAGACAGGCGAAAAGTAAAATGAAACCAAAGCCCGCTAGAAGTGATGGCTCGATTGCTGGAATGACAGAGGGCCAAATAGCAATTAAGCTGGCGAATAAGAGCCAGCCCGATGTGAGGCCTAGCGCCATGAAATTAACCAAGGTTAGGGGGCTGGCCCACTCTTGAATAAAGCGAATGCATTGATAAATTTGTGCAGTACAAACCCACAAAGCAATAGCCAGAATAATTAGAGCAAGCCATAACCAAGTTGGTTGTTGCTGGTTAATTGTAAAGAGCCAAGCTAAGCCGGTAACGGCAATGAATAAGGGTAAAACTAGCACCTCACGAGAAAGCCATGAAGTACGCCACATTAGCATAGCCCGCCAAGCGCGCTCGGGGTGACCCAAGTGAAAAAATGAGGCTAGTAAGCTAATCAATAGTAGTGCTAAGGCTACTGGCAAAGCAAGCCAAGCAAGAAATTCACTCGGCAATATTACAGTGCGCAAATTGATAAGGGCAATAGAAATAATTAAACCTTGAGCCATTCCCGCTAAGGTAGTAAAAAAAATGAGAGAAAAATTAGGTTGCATTAGTTTTCATCCATTACAGCTTGAATGGTGTCCATAATTGAGCGGGGTAAATATTGATTGGCTGGTTGTGTTTCCCATTCGGGCATTAGCGAATATCCACCGCGTTCTTTAATGGCGATACTGGCTTCTGATAGGGGATCATGCACGTCACCAAAAATACGCGCACTGGTGGGGCAGGCTAATACACAGGCAGGTTTACGTTCACTTTCGGGCAAAGTTTTGCTATAGATGCGATCAACGCATAAAGTACATTTAGTCATTACCTGACGTTCTTCGTCGAGCTCGCGTGCGCCATATGGGCAGGCCCAAGCACAATATTTACAGCCAATGCATTTATCGTAATCAACTAAAACAATGCCATCTTCAGCCCGTTTATAACTTGCCCCAGTAGGGCATACAGGCACACAAGGGGGATCTTCACAATGCAAACACGACTTAGGAAAATGCACGGTTTCCATTTTTGGAAATGAACCCGCTTCATAGGTTTGTACGCGGTTAAAAAAAGTGCCAGTCGGATTTTCACCGTATGCATGCAAATCGGTTAACGGACCAGCTGAGCCTTGGGTATTCCACTCCTTGCAAGAGGTAACGCAAGCATGACAACCAACGCAAACATTTAAATCGATGACGAGGGCAAGTTGTTTATTGGTTTTCATTGAAACTCCCCAGCATTTTTTGCATTCTTACCTAAGGGCATACCAGGTACTGTGAAGGCTTTCACTTGTGGCCAAGTTTCTGCAGGTTCACTAGCATCGGCTAAAGCTAATTTGACCCGCACGTCATACCAACCTGCTTGACCTGTAATGGGATCGGAATTGCTGACAGTAAAGCCGCCTAAGGCCAATTCTTCGGTAATAAGATGGTTCAGTAGGAACCCTTTTTTTGACTCGTCGGCATTAGCAGCTAAGCTCCAAGCCGACTCTGCTTTGCCAATCGCATTCCAAGTCCAAACTGTGCCTGGGTCAACTGCTTCGGAATGGCGTGCCATGCATTTCACTTTGCCCCATTGCGATTCAATCCAAATCCAGGCGCCATCAGCAATGCCTTGATCGGTAGCCGTCTTGGTATTCACAAATAAATAATTATGGCTATGAATTTGCCTCAGCCATGCATTTTGGGAATCCCAAGAGTGATACATCGCCATGGGCCGTTGGGTAATTGCGTTTAAATTAAAAGTCGCTAAGTCCGTCACTTCTTCTTCGAGTGGGGGATACCAAAATGGTAAGGGATCAAAATATTTTTCAATCCGTTTTTTTAGATGCTCGGGGGGTTTGCGACCTGGGCGCTTACCTTGCGCTGCTAAACGAAATTTTTGCAAGATATCGGAATACACCGCAATCATAATCGGATCATTTTTTTGCCGGATCGCATTGGCTTTAGCAAAATCGAGGTAGCTACGATTCCAATTGCGCATGTAATGATGTTCTTCGGGCATGTGATATTGAAATACACAATTGTTATCGGCGTATTGTTGCCATTGATTTGCATTCGGCTCGCCGCGCAAACTTTTATCTCCTTCTTTGCCGCGCCAGCCCGCTAAAAATCCAATGCCAGAATCAGGCGCGGTTTCAAAGCGGGTAATGAAATCGGTATAGCCAGTAAATTTACGTTGGCCATCTGCGGTTGTAAACGCAGGTAATTTCAGGCGGGAAGCCAATTCAACAAGCACCTCTTGAAAGGGCTTGCATTCTCCCATCGGCGCCAATACCGGAATACGGACTGAATCTACAGGCCCATCAAATTCCGAGATCGGACGATCGAGCATGCTCATCACGTCGTGACGCTCTAAATAAGTTGTATCGGGCAAAACTAGATCTGCAAAATCAACCATCTCCGACTGGAAGGCATCACACACCACTAAGAAAGGAATTTTAAATTCACCATCAGCATTTTTCGAATTTAATAACTCACGCACTTGCATGGTATTCATGGTGGAATTCCACGACATATTAGCCATGAAAATCATCAGCGTATCGATGGTGTAGGGATCACCTTTAACTGCATTGGTAATCACGTTGTGCATTAAGCCATGTGCTGCTAAGGGGTGCTCCCAAGAATAGGCCTTATCTATGCGTAGGGGTTGCTCATTATTATCCAGCGCGAGGTCTTCAGGTTGAGTGGGCCAACCAAGCGGCGCTTTACCAAGCGGGGTATTAGGTTTGACATCAGCCTCAGAAGAGGGTGGTTTGACATTGGGCGGTACCTGTCTTGGATAGGGCGCCTTATGGCGAAAGCCACCTGGGCGATCGATGGTGCCTAGCAATGACATTAAGACGGCTAGCCCCCGGGTCGTTTGAAAACCATTTGAATGAGCCGAAAGACCGCGCATTGCATGAAATGCAACAGGGCGGCCAATCACTTTATCGTGCTCAACACCCCATACGTCAGTCCACTGAATCGGTAACTCGAAGGCTTGTTCGAAAGCGGCATGCGCCATTTCTTTAGCGAGCTGCCGAATCCGCTCAGCCGCAATACCCGTAATCGAGGCAGCCCACTCTGGCGTGGTATCAGCAACTTGACGACGCAGTAACTCAAATGCAGGCGCAACTTTTTTACCGGCATGAGGGCCTGCGCCCATGATGTATTCACCGCTGAGGGCAGGCGATACTCCAGCCTCAAAGCAAGGACGAGCACTATTGGTTTTTTCATCCCACACATATTTATTGTGCGGTAGATCCAGGTTAATTTGCTCGCTATCGGGATCATACAAAAATAGCCCCTCTTCTGGGCCAGAATCTAAACAAACCAATTGCCCTGAATTACTATAGCGCTGCAAAAATGGGGCATCGAACTTCTCCTCACGAATGAGCTCATGCATCAACGCCATAAATAAGGCGCCATCCGTACCAGGTTTAATGGGTATCCATTCATCGGCAATTGCTGAGTAACCTGTGCGCACTGGATTAATAGAAATAAAGCGGCCGCCGGCACGCTTAAATTTGGATAAAGCAATTTTCATCGGGTTGCTGTGATGATCTTCAGCGGTACCAATCATAATAAATAATTTAGCTCGATCTAAATCAGGACCACCAAATTCCCAAAAGCTACCACCGATGGTGTAGATCATGCCTGCAGCCATATTGACAGAACAAAAGCCACCATGGGCGGCATAATTTGGCGTACCAAATTGACGCGCAAACAAACCGGTTAAGGCTTGCATCTGATCGCGGCCAGTAAACAGAGCAAATTTCTTTGGATCGGAAGCACGAATTTTTGCTAAGCGCTCGCTTAAGATTTCAAATACTTGCTCCCAACTAATCGGTTCAAAAGCACCTTCACCCCTAGCACTACCGGCTTTACGTAAGAGGGGCTGAGTAATGCGAGCAGGTGATTTTTGCTTCATGATTCCTGCTGAGCCCTTGGCGCAGATCACGCCCTTGTTTAAGGGGTGATCAGGATTACCATCGATGTAGACGAGTTCGCCCTCGCGCAGGTGGGCGCGAATGCCGCAACGGCAGGCGCACATATAGCAAGTGGTTTTCTTAATTTCATCGATTGGCTGTTGCTGACCAATGGGATCGTGAACGGGGGCACTGGAAAAGAGTTTGAACATATTGTTTAGCTTTTGATAAATTAAAATCTAAGAGGTAGGATACACAAAATTGGCGAAGAATGTGGCTTTAAAAAAAGTCGGGCAATAAATGCGTTAAAAAAGCTAGCTAGAGGCTTTAACTAAGCGTAACTTAGGATAATTCGCTTTAGCGCCATCAAGGAAATTTTCAATTGATCGGGTTAAGTAGCCTTCAAAATTAATTTTAGTCTCGTGGTTAAAAATATATTTACGGGTAGCATAAGCAAAGAAACTACCATGTAAGACCCAAACAAATTCTCGCTCATCATCGGAGATTGGCCCCCAGCTTTTATCATCACCGCAGAGGGCTCTTAAGGCCATGCAAACTGGATCAATCAGCCGTTGACGAATCATCTTGAGGTATTTCTGATTCATGCCAGTGCCCGCTAAACCTGAATATAAATACACCCGAATCCACCGGCGCGAGAAGCTATCCTCAAAATATTGTTGATAAAAGGTTACGAGGCGCTTTTTTAGGGGAATAGTTTGGTTTTCTAGTAACGCATCCCACTCTTTTTGCCAAGAGTCTAAGAAGATGATTTCGAACACTTCTTCCATCAAGACCTGTTTTGAAGGGAAGTAGCGGTAGAGTAGGGGCTGGGTAATGCCTAGGCGCTCAGACAGTTCCCTAGTTTTGCCAGTAAAGCCTAGTTCAGCAAAGTAATCGATAGCCCCCGCCAAAATGAGCTCGCGCCGCTGACTCGGCGCCATTCTGATGCGCGATTTTTGTGGCGCCTTTTTGGCTGGTTTGCGTTTAGCAACTTTAAGGGGCATATGGTGTTATAAAACCTAGTAAATGCTGCAATATTGAAATACCCAAAAATCGTAAAAAGCTTGATAAGCTATTGTATTTACTTGGATGCCCCTTAGCGTTGCAGGTCGTCTAAGTAGTTTCCCTAATTAATCGTTGATAAATACTGTGAAATTTTTGCATTAATGTTGTATAGTTCTAATTATCAATAGATTAATTAAGCTTTAGGCCGTCTTCAGATAACCGTTAATTTTACAGAGGTTCAAATGCCAAGTGATATCGAAATAGCTCAAAAAGCGACCATGAAAAAGATCGCCGGAATTGCCAAGGAGCGCTTAGGCATTCCTGAAGACTCGCTAGAGCCATTTGGGCATTACAAGGCCAAGGTCTCATTAGCTTATTTAGATACCTTAAAAAACAAAAAAGACGGCAAACTTATCTTAGTAACAGCAATTAGTCCAACCCCCGCAGGCGAAGGTAAAACCACCACTACGGTTGGCTTGGGCGATGCGCTGAACCATATCGGCAAAAAAGCCATGATTTGTTTGCGTGAACCCTCTCTTGGCCCAGTGTTTGGCGTAAAGGGCGGGGCAGCCGGGGGAGGCTACGCCCAAATCGTGCCCATGGAAGATATTAATTTGCATTTCACGGGCGATTTTTCGGCGATTGCCTTGGCTAATAACTTGCTAGCGGCTTTAATTGATAACCATATTTATCATGGCAATACCTTGGGTATTGATGTGCGTCGTATTCAATGGAAGCGGGTAGTGGATATGAATGACCGCGCTCTACGCTCCATTACTGCTGGCTTGGGAGGCCCTGGTAATGGCTACCCCCGTGAAGATGGCTTTGATATTGTGGTTGCCTCAGAGATCATGGCAATTTTCTGTTTGGCCACGTCAATCGAGGATTTAAAAGAGCGTTTGTCAAAAATTGTGGTTGGCTATACCCGCGATTTAAAGCCCGTTTTAGCAAAAGATCTGAATGCGCATGGTGCCATGACGGTATTGCTTAAAGATGCGCTGGCACCTAATTTGGTGCAAACCTTAGAAAATAATCCAGCCTTTGTTCATGGTGGCCCCTTTGCCAATATTGCCCATGGTTGTAATTCAGTTATTGCCACTCAAGCCGCATTGAAGTTAGCGGATTATGTAGTGACAGAAGCAGGGTTTGGTGCGGACTTGGGCGCTGAAAAGTTTATTGATATTAAATGCCGTAAGTCAGGTTTGCGTCCTGCGGCTGTCGTGATCGTAGTAACAGTGCGCGCGATGAAGTATCACGGTGGAGTTGATGTTGCCAATTTAACTAAAGAAGACTTAATTGCCTTAGATAAGGGTTTGGTCAATTTGGAGCGTCACGTTGAAAACATTACTCAGGTCTATAACTTACCCTGCGTTGTTTCGATCAATCAATTCTTGAGTGATACCGATGCAGAAATCGATTTGATTCGTAAGCGGATGGATCGTTTTGGAGCAAAAGTAGTAGTGGCTTCGCATTGGGCCCATGGCGGTAAAGGTGCGGCAGATCTAGCCAAGATTGTTGTTGACCTTTGCGAATCTGATAAAAAAATGCAGTTTGTTTACGAAGAAGAAGATACGCTTTGGGAAAAAATTAATAAAATCGCAAAACGGGTTTACCGTGCTGGGGAAGTAAATGCGGATTCAAAAGTCCGTGCGCAAATTGCCAGTCTGCAGGAGCAGGGTTATGGGCATTACCCAGTATGTGTAGCCAAAACTCAAAGTTCTTTTTCAACCGATGCAAAATTACGTGGCGCTCCAGAGGGACACACCATTACTGTGCGTGAAGTTCGCTTGGCTGCTGGCGCTGAATTTATCGTCATGGTTTGTGGTGACATCATGACCATGCCTGGTTTACCTAAGGTACCTTCGGCAGAAAAAATTGACTATATTGACGGCAAAGTAACAGGCCTTTTTTAATCAGCAATCTTTTATCAGCGTAACTTCAATCAATTTATTTTAATTAGGGAGCGAAATATGTCTCGTAATTCTGCCGAATGGCTGCAAACCCCAAGTTTTCCGAACTCACATTTTGTCGACAGCCGCATTTACACCGATGAAGGTTTATTTAAAGAAGAGCAAGAAAAAATCTTTAACAAAAGCTGGATTATTGCTTGCCATGAGAGCGAGTTAGTTAATGCTTTCGATTATCGTACCTTTAGCCATCCAGGCGGAGCGCCCTTAATTATTGTGCGCGGTGAAGATATGCAGGTCCGCTCTTTTTACAATATTTGCCCACACCGTGGCAACACGTTGTTGTACGATCCGGTGGGCAATGCGAAGCGCATCACTTGTATTTTCCATGCTTGGATGTTTGATACCAAAGGTAAGTGTATAGAAATTTCACGTGGCACACAGGGCTACCAAGATCGTTATACCTGTGAAAATGCTGGCTTGAGAGAAGTTAGAACTGAAATTGGTTACGGTGGCTTCGTTTGGGTTAACG
The DNA here is from genome assembly GCF_021395235.1 of Polynucleobacter sp. IMCC30063. NCBI lineage: Bacteria > Pseudomonadati > Pseudomonadota > Betaproteobacteria > Burkholderiales > Burkholderiaceae > Polynucleobacter > Polynucleobacter sp. IMCC30063. The sequence goes on from NZ_JAJVCQ010000002.1 coordinate 53,902, forward strand.
TTGATGATCAAGCGCCAACACTAAAAGAATATATCGGCGATTCGATGAATATGCTGGATGATAATTTATCGATGCCATTAGAAGTATTCCACTACCACAAGGCTATCGTCGATACGAACTATAAATTGTGGCACGACACTAACAGTGAGTTTTATCACGATTACATGCACTACTTCAATAAAGCTACAGGCATGATGCAGCCTGGTTATTTTGATCGCAAATATACCGGTTATCCCAATGGTCACGCAACGGTAGGTTCAATGGAAGTAAAGTATGACGCCTATACCAAAGGTAGCAAAGAACGTGCTGTAGGTTGGCCTGGGCTTGCGCCAGGGGGCTGGATCTTGATTGATATCTTTCCTGGGATGACATTTAATTTACGCACGTCGGTTTTACGCATGGATACCGCTATTCCACTCGGCCCTAATAAATTGATTATTGAATTTAGGGGTCTTGCACCGAAAAGCGATACTCCAGAGCAGCGTGCTGAACGTATTCATGATCACAATGTCATTTGGGGTCCATTTGGCCGTAATCTGCATGAAGATTTGCTTGGCGTTCATGGTCAAGGCAGAGCGATGCGCGATGGGACTGATAGCAAGTGGGTGATTCATGGTCGCGAGGAAAATTCGACGATTCATGATGAAGTTGGTATGCGTCATTTTTATGCAGAGTGGAGCAAAAAAATGCAACGGCCCGCTTTTAATCCGCTTGGCGATAACAAGTTAAATGCTGTGAAAGAAGTTGCTTAACTTACAGACTGCTTTATTTTTGAGAGAGTAATAATGGATGATCGTATACAAATTTCAGAGCTTATTTATAAAAGTTTTTTGACTTTAGACGATTTGAATTTTGCCGGTTTTATAGCCTTATGTGATCCTCAGTACCACTACAAAATTACGGCTTATAGCCCTGAAATACGTAAAGAGATGATTTGGCTAGAGGAGTCGCGCGATTCTCTCAAGTTGTTATTTGATAACCTACCAAAACATAATAGCGATCACTCACGCCTCTCTCGCTTAGGGAATGTGTACTTAGTCAGTAAAGCAGGCGCCCATGAGTGGGATGCAGTCACTTTTCTAGAAGTTTTTAGAACCACCCTAGATGGGGGTGCAACCGAATTATTTGCGGTGGCTAAGGTGTATGACAAGATTACTGAAGCCAACAAAGAATTTAAATTACTGAGTCGTGAAATTAAGATGGAGACCCGCATGTTTGGCTTTGGTCACCATATTCCTTTTTAAGGCTTGATAAGTACCACGATGAAAGTTGAATTAATCGGCGCGGGCGAAACTACCCAAGTTTATGAGTCTAAAGCGAGCAGCCGCCTTTTATATTCTGGGTTAAAAGAGGGCGCGGATGTGCCCTATGAGTGTGCGACAGGAACCTGTGGTACTTGTAAGGTCAAGCGCATTTCTGGAGAATTTAGTTGGTTATGGGCTGAAGCTCCGGCACGTGCTCTGCTGAAATCGACGGATGATTTTTTATTATGCCAGTGTGCGGCCTCAACTGATTTAAAAATCGAGGTTCGTTCAAAATTAAAGCCGCTTAAGGCAGTCGACCAAAGGCCACAATGGTTAACCGGTGAAATTTATGCTGCGGCTACGGTTGCCCCAGGCGTAATGACTTTTTCGGTAAAACTTTCACAGCCAATCTCTTTTATGCCAGGGCAATTTATGGTCTTAGAGTTTGCAGGGATACAAGGTGGAAGAGCATGGTCAATGACCAATCAGGCCAAATTCACGGATACGCTAGATTTTGTCATTAAAAAGAAACCCCAAGGACTCTTATCTGATTACTTATTTGAGCAAGAAAATGTAATTGGGCTGAAGGCTAATTTATTTGGCCCCATTGGCAAAGCAGTTTACGAGGGTGAGTTAGATCGAGATTTAGTCTGTATAGCAGGCGGGACTGGCATGGCTGGAATGATGTCGATTTTGGCAGCCTTCATCGCCTCTGGGGCATACCTGCGTAATCGTGCTGATGTATTTTTTGGTGTCCGCACTCCCGCCGATTTATTTTTTGTCAGCGAGCTAAGACAATTTGTCGAGCAGTCAAAAGGCGCTCTAAAGGTCTTGGTAGCCTTTTCAGATGGCCCTGCGAGCGCTGCATTAATCGCAGCAAACCCACTGCTAACCTTCGATCAGGGTTTTGTACATGAAGTGGCCATGCGCGTGATGGAAGGACAATTTACCCCCAAAACAAGAGCCTATTTGGCAGGACCGCCTCCCTTAGTAGATGGTGCCCTAAGAATGCTGTTATTAAAAGCGCGCATACCAGCAACAGAAATTTTATACGACAAATTTGGTTAATATCTGTCAAATTTTATGAAAATAATTCTCTACATTTATTGGAAATAGCATGGCTTCAACTTTTATCTGTAAAAAATCGGATATTCCGCAAGATGGATTTAAGGTTTTTGATGTTGCTGATGGCAAATTACTGATTGCCAATTCAGATGATGGCTACTATGGCTACAACGGCTATTGCCCACACCAAGAAGTTTGCCTTGCGGAAGCCCTTTATGACGGTAAGGTTTTAACTTGTCATGAGCACTTGTGGCAGTGGGACATTGTTTCTGGCGAGCCGCAGGGCTTGGCTGAAGGGCCTTTAGTTACAAAGCCAATTGAGCAAATTAATGATGAAATTCACTTGCTAGACGCCGCATAATCACCTATTTTTACGTATTTAAAAGAACTCTTGCAGAACTAAGGGATAACACCGATTCAGAATTTTATAAATTCCTATATTTTCCAATGGTAGGCTTATTTATAGGAATTTAAATAACGACCAGTTAATCAAACTGGGTAATAAATTGGGAGACACGAATGAAATTTGCATCAATTAAAAAATATAGCTTGAAATATTTGTTGGCTGGGCTTGTAAGTGCTGGCTGTATTTCGCCTGGTTTAGCCCAAACAATTGATTATGGAAAAGTGGGCTCGCCAGTTAATTTAGTGGTGGGCTATCAACCCTATTACACAGAGGCTTGGTCGGGCGTGATTATGCGCGGTAAAAAGTTTTACGAAAAATATTTACCCAAAGGCTCCACAGTTGAGTTTCAAGTCGGCTTGCAGGGCGCTATTATTGTAAATAATATGTTGGCGGGTAAACAACAAATTGGTTACGTTGGCGATATGCCTGCGATTGTTTCCACTACCAAGCCAGAGGTTGCCGATATTCGTCTTGTTGGTGTGTTGGGTATGGGCAAGGATATGTGCAATATTGTTTTAGTAAGGCCTGATGCGCCAGATTTTAAAACGCCCAAAGATGCCTTTCAATGGTTAAACGGTAAAATTATGGCCTCACCGAAGGGCTCTTGTACCGACAGGTTTGTGCAAGATGCTTTCAAAAAAGAAAATGTTAAACCTGAAAATTACCTGAACCAAAATATTGAAGTAATTACCAGTAACTTTAGAGCGAAAAAAATTGATGGCGCTGCAATTTGGGAGCCAACCGCCTCTAAATTAGTTGAAGAAGGTTTGGCGAAGCGGGTTGCCTCGGGTTTTACGGTTGGCTTAAGCGACGGCGGTTTTTTAACCATGCGTGACGATTTAATTAAAGCTAGGCCTGACGTTGCCCAAGCTTGGTTGAACGCTGAGCTAGATGCGCAACTCTTTTTGGCTGATGAGAAAAATGCTAAAGAGGTAATTGATATTGCTATGGCCCAACTTACTGGCTTTACCCGTTCATCTATTTCTAAATCGGTGTATGGTCAAAGCCCAGATCAACTGGGTAGTAAAGTACGTTTTAATTTGCCATTTACCTTTACTCCTGATGTTCGCTCACTACTTACGGGGGCCACAACGTTTTTAAAAGATATGAAGGCAATTAATGTTTCTGAATTACGCAGTGATGCGATCGTTTCCAAGTTTGCTGACGAAGCTTTGAAGGCGAGAAATTTAAAAGCGCCAATTGGTGATGTAGCAGTAATTAATCCGGCACCAATTTAATTTTTATGCGACCCCCTTTGTAATTAAAGGGGGTTTTTTTCGAGTATTAATTTATCAAATGATTTTTAGTTTACCGATTATTGCTATTTCATGACGAATTCAAATGATTCAAATCCAACAGTAAAGCAGCAGCGGCTGAATTTCGAAATTCGCGAAGGCTCGTTGTTGGCGAAAATTTTAAGCCCACGCCTTTTTTTGATGCTGGTAGGTTTCATTATTTTTTTAGGTTTTTGGCACTTATCCGTTGAGGTTTGGCGGTTACCACGTTTTGCACAAATGCCAGCTTTGCGCACCGTTGTTACCGAGATACTCAGCCCCAATCCCACTTATGGCATTTCTATTTTTGTCGGCGAATACTATCAACATATTCTTGCCAGTTGCCTGCGTGTTTTCATTGCTTTTGCGTTGGCGACAATTTTAGGTGTGCCGCTTGGGCTTTTCTTAGGTTGGTCGACGAAATTTAGGGAATATGTCTTTCCGGTGTTTGAAATGTTGCGACCCATACCGATCTTAGCTTGGGTGCCACTGGCCATCATTATGTTTACTAGCCTAGAGGCGCCAGTCATTTTCTTGGCTTTTCTAGCTTCATTTTTTGTGACCGCCCTAAATACCATGCTCGGTGTCGAATCGATTGATGAGTCTTATTTCAGAGCTGCAAAGTGTTTAGGTGCTAAGGACTACCAAGTCTTTTTAAATGTGGTGATTCCAGGGGCTACGCCGTTTATTTTTACGGGCTTACAAATTTCGATTGGCGTTTGTTGGTTTTCTCTAGTGGCAGCTGAAATGGTCTCGGGGCAGTTTGGACTTGGCTACATTATTAATACTTCATATACCAATGTACGTTATCCAACCATCATTATTGGGATGGTGACTTTAGGGTTTATCGGTTACTTAACGAGCGCAATGGTGCGTGCGGTTGGTAAGCGATTGATGCAATGGCGTATGCGTGAGTTAGCGCTATCTGGAAATTAAGCAATGAATGAATCTGTAAAAACAAGCCAACATATGGGTCGTGGTCAAATTTCAATTGATAACGTCGTCAAAATTTATGATCCTGAAGGTGCTGCAGTGATGGCAGTCGATCATTGCTCGCTGGAAATCGCAGCTGGTGAAATTTGCATGATTGTTGGCCCATCAGGTTGCGGTAAAACTACTCTATTGAATGCGATAGCAGGCTTTCATAGTATTAATAGTGGCAGCATTACGCTGGATGGAAAACTTCTCTGTGGCCCCGGTAAGCCCCAAGCAACACCCGGCTCTGATCGCATCGTAGTCTTTCAAAACGGCGCTTTATTTCCCTGGAAAAATGTGCTGGATAACATGATGTTTGGGCCTGTAATGGCCGGCAAAATGGGTATCAAAGAAATTAAAGAAAAAGCCTTTTCGATGATGGCTGATGCAGGGCTCTCGGGTACTGAAAATAATTTTCCTGGTGAGCTTTCCTCAGGCGTTCGGCGCCGCGTTGAAATAGTGCGCGCGTTAATGAACGACCCGAGTGTGTTGTTGTTAGATGAACCCTATCGCGCGCTAGATTCATTAACAAAATCGGTAATGCATGAAGCTCTGTTAGATATTTATTATAAAAATAAAGTTACTATATTTTTTATTACTCATGATTTACAAGAGGCTTTATTTTTGGGTAATAAAGTAGCGATTATGACAAGTCGCCCTTGTAAGCCAAAAAAGGTATTAACCGTTGATATTCCGTATCCAAGAAGTTATAGCGTAGTAACCGATCAACGCTTTAGAGATTTAATGGAAGAGACTAGTGATTTAGTGCATGAAGAGGCGAAAAAATCATTCGCTGCTGGCGAAAGGGAGGGCTAGTTGATGATTCGCTCAGTGCAAAAATTCTTTTTTAATCGCTCTTCCCGTCGAGCCACGATTGCAATCATTGTCTTTCTGTTGTTTTGGGAAACCTGTTCACGTTCAATGGGCTGGTTCGGTTTTCAAGTGCCGTGGATTGGCAAAATTCCCGCTCCCTCTGCTGTTATTACAGCCTGGATTCCATTGCTTACCGATAGCGGCTATTGGACGAGTTGGTACTTAAGTTCTAAACGCGTCTTCACCGGTTTCTTAATGGCCATGATTCTCGGTATTCCTTTCGGATTATTGTTAGCGATTAATCGGACGGCCTATGGAATCATGTTTCCAACTTTTGAGGTATTACGTCCCATACCACCTTTGGCATGGGTGCCTGCAGCGATTATTTTCTGGCCCACTGCCGAAATGTCAATTGCATTCGTCACCTTTTTAGGCGCCTTTTATACGATTGTGATTAATGTGCTTGGTGGAGCGCAATCGATTGACCAGCGTTTTTTCCAGGCTGCCCGCTCAATGGGTTCATCACAATGGGATATTTTTAAACGGATTGTCTTGCCAGCTACGGTACCCTCCATTGCGGTTGGTGCTTCAGTGGGAATGGGTATTACCTGGGAAGTAGTAGTTGCAGCTGAAATGATTTCTGGCGGCGGTTCAGACGGCGGTGGTAAGGGCGGTGGGCTTGGCTTCTTTATTTGGGACTCTTATTTAGGGGGCTCGTACCAACAAATTGTAGTGGGAATGATTTCGATTGGTATTGCGGGATATTTATCAAGCTCACTGATTCGCGTCTTAGGTGATCATTTCTCAAAATGGACTCGCAGGTAATTCGGTGCTAACGCTATGACAAATATCAATATGAAAAATAAAGCTACAGGCGAAATTGTGCTCAAGTCAGTGAGTAAATCTTATGGCTACGGTGACAGCCTTAAAGAAGTGATTAAAGATTGCTCGCTCACTATTGAGTCTGGAAAGTTAACGGTCATGATTGGCCCTTCAGGATGCGGTAAAAGTACCCTAATTCGTTTGTTAGCGGGCTTTGAAAAACCAACTAGCGGCGCTTTAACTATAGATGGCAAGTCGATTACTGGGCCAGGCAAAGATCGCTTAGTGGTATTTCAAGAATCGGCTTTATTTCCTTGGCAAACTACCGCAGATAATATTATGTTTGGTCCGATTGCGCGGGGTGAAAATACCAAAGAATCGCGCGATTTGGCCGGCTTTTTGTTAAATAAAGTAGGCTTAAGTCAATTTAAAGCAAAATTTCCAAATCAATTATCGGGTGGCATGCAAAGGCGTTGTGAATTAGCGCGGGCTTTGGTTAATTTACCCGAGGTGATGGTGCTCGACGAACCATTTCGTGGTTTAGATGAAATGAGTAAAGAGTTAATGTGGGAATACTATGCAAATTTGTATGAAGAAAATCGACATACTAATTTTTTTGTGACCACTGATATTGATGAGGCAATTTTTTTGGCTGATCGCTTAATCATTATGACAAATATTCCTACTCAAGTAGCGCACGTTATCGAGGTTGATATTCCTAGGCCTAGAAGGCTAAAAAGCTTATTTGAGCTAGACCGTGCAAATGAAATAAAAATGGAAGCCTTAAAGATTTTGCATACTGAGGCAATGAAATCATTTAAGAGTGGAAGTAAGGCGGCTGCAGATTTTATTGACGCCTATTCAAAACGGGTTGAGCCGCTTGCGTCTTAATTTTATAGTGTGGTTTGTAATTTATGTTAATGAGGAGATTTAGAAATGTCTGATACACCAGTAAAAAGAAAAAAAATGACCATTCCGATGTTGAATGCGAAGAAAAAGAATAAAGAGCCGATCGTTCAGCTTGCAGTTTATGACTATGAGAATGCCATCATTGCCGATCGTTTAGGTATTGATATTCTTTGTGTTAGTGATACTGGTGGCATGGTGCTATTTGGCCATGAATCAACCACTTCAGTGTCATTTGAAGAAGTCATGTTTATGGCTCAAGCAGTAAAGCGTGGCTCGCAATATGGTTTACGCATGGTTGATATGCCCTACATGAGTTTTCATCTTTCCGAGCAACAGGCTGTTGATAATGCTGCTCAATATGTTGCAAAAGCTGGTGCCGAAGTGATGAAGTGCGAAGGCAATATTCATCACGCCCGCAATATTGAAGCAATTATTAAAGCTGGTATCCCTGTGCAAGGCCATATCGGTATTTGCCCAATGAGAATGCCTCAATTAGGCGGTTTCGTTGCCCAAGGTAAAACAGCACAACGCGCTAAGGAATTGGTTGAAGATGCACAGGCATTCGTCGACGCCGGTTGCTTCTCAATCATGACGGAAGTTTGTACTTCAGAAGTAAGTCAGTATTTGGCTGAAACGTTAGATGTGCCAGTCATTAGTCTGGGTTCCGGAAGCACCTCGGACGGCGTGCATATTATTGGTTCTGATTTATTCCATCTATATGAAAAGCATGTACCACGCCATTCTAAAATTTATTGTGATTTAGTGCCTATTTTAGAAAAAGGCTATACCGAATATATGCATGACGTTAAAACTCGTCAATATCCCGGTAAAGAGCATACCGTTTTTATGAGTCCAGAAGAGTTGGATAAATTTAAAAAACTGGTTAATTGGTAAGCGTTTTACTCAGAATTTTGAGATGCTATAAATAGAGGGCTGTAAGGCCCTCTATTTATTTAAGGAGATCGAACTGGGATTATTTTTATTAGCCACAACTGCATTATTGGCGGGAACATTTATTGGTGCGGTGGGTGTGGGTGGGGTACTTTTGATTCCAGCCCTAATTGCATTTGCTGGCTTAGATATTCATCAGGCTAGCGCTTCAGCGCTTATCACCTTTATCTTTACCGGCGCTTTAGGTACTTATTTATTTCAAAGACGGGGTTCAATTAATTGGCGGATGTCGGTACCAGTGTGCCTCGGTACATTAATAGCTAGTTATTTGGGTGCCGAAGTGAATGCTATTACAGGCGATCATTTACTAATTGGCATTATTGGTTTGTTGGTTATTGCGGCCGGTGTCTGGGCATTAACGGCACCCATTTCATCAGACCTTACAGGCAACTCGGCTTCTCAGGTATTGACAATTAAAAAAACAGTTGTACTAATACTAGTTGGTTTAATTGCCGGATTTGGTTCAGGTCTTTCTGGGGCTGGCGGCCCACTATTTTTTGTACCCTTGATGCTAGTCTTAAAATTTAGTCCGCTGCTGATTATTGGTATTGCCCAAGTGATTCAGATTATTGGTTCAAGCTCAGGATCGGTGGCGAACATTCTTAATAGTGCGGTTGATTTTAAAATTGTCGCCTTTATCTTGCCGTTTGAATTAATTGGAATCTGGATTGGCGTCATCATTGCTCATCGTGTTCGCGTTGATCGCTTAAAGAAGGTGGCAGCTTGGTTATGTATTTTGGTAGGCATTTATATGACAGTCAACTCCTTGGTTTAGTGTGATGCAGTCATCAGCGCTAAGTGATTATTTTGCGCAGCGAAAAATTCCTTTATTGGCACTCGGCCCTAGTCTTCTTTTGCCAGCTGAATTTTCATCGGTTGAGCAAGAATACTGGGCAGTAAGAAGATCAGTTGGTATTTTTGATTTTTCTTTTATGAGTACAGTTGAGTTAGTGGGTAGTGATGCTCTTGCCTTGCTTAAGCTAATTCAAAACCGTGATTGCGAGAAATTGGCGATTGGTAAAATTGCCTACAGCATGTTGTTAAATGAAAATGGTGAAGTTTGGTTAGATGCCACTGTTTGGCGACTGGGCCCTGAACATTTTTATTTAATTACCGGCAGTGCCATTTTGTCTTTTTTGTTGGCTGCCGCAAGACCTTATAGCAATTTGCGCTTGCTAGAAATTTCAGAACAATATCAAGTCATTGCCGTGCAAGGACGGCATAGTAGCGCCTTATTGGAGACTGTTTTGGGGCTTAAGGCTAGTGATTTACCACAATATTTTGCTTTTAATCGGCCACTTCGCTACCCCTCGTTATTGATTGCGCGTCTAGGGTATACCGGTGAACTAGGTTATGAGTTATTAGTGCCTCGCGCAGAGGCTATTACTCTGTGGCAGCAATTACAGGCTATAGCTACTTTACCTGCCTTAGAATGTGGTTTTCTAGCCGCTAATATCTTGCGTATTGAAGCGGGCTTTATTTTATTTAGCAATGAATTAACTAAGCCACGCACACTTGCAGCCCTCGGAAAATTATTTGGCGCCGCAAGCGAGAGTGGGGCAGCAGGCTTGCAAACCAAACTCGTGGGTTTGCATTTTCCGCAGAGCGCTAAGGCGATAAATAGTGAGGTAAATTTCGACCGTGATTTAGGTCAAAAAATCGAGCTGACTAGTCACGCTTTTTCCCCTCAATTGGGATATGAAATTGGGCTCGGTTTTAGCTCTCAAGCAGTCTTAGTAGATGGGCCCCTGAACCCTCAAGCACGCCATGTTGCAGTGCTCCCTGGGGGCAGCAATTTAGGCCCTGTTTATATAGAAAAATTACCCTTTTCTGGCCTGTGTGCAAAGACCTAAAATAAGCCCTTCAGCTAATTTATCTATTTCTTTATCGTTTGATAGATAAGGGTAAATACTTAAGGGATTTATCTATGTATAAATAAGCCTAATCGGGCTATCCTAATCTACACAAATAAGTGTATTTAAATAAAATTAAAGAGGAGCGTAGATTGAAAGAATCGGAAAAGATGCAGGCCATAGTGGCGGCTTCGCAAAAAGAACTCCAAGCCTCTACCTCAATGTCGCAGGAAGTTACACGACGATCATTTTTACGCCAAACGGTTGCGCTGGCTGGGGGAGCAGGAACCCTAGGAATGGCCAGCACTGCAGTCTTGGCAGACCCATTACCCATACCTGCCTCCAATCAAACTATGGGCGCACCCTTAGTAGCTGCTTACGGTATGCCATCGAAATATGAAGCGAATGTGATTCGGCGTCGCTCCGATGTTTTGGTTAATAAGCAAACCTTGTCGGACTGGAGTATGACGCCACTGCAATCTACGCCAGGCATTGTCACTCCTAACGGATTATTTTACGAGCGTCACCACAATGGGGTGCCTGATATTAATCCAGATACCCATAAATTAGTGGTACATGGCATGGTGAGCAAGCCACTGGTATTAACCATGTCTGATTTAATGCGTTATCCAACTGTGACCAAATTTTATTTTATGGAGTGTTCCGGTAATGGCTTAACCGATTGGCTTAAGCCCGCTTCGAAAACAGTTCAACAAACTCATGGTTTACTCTCTTGCGCGCAATGGACTGGCGTACCGCTTTCGTGGGTGCTCGATGAGGCTGGCATTGATCCCAAGGCTACTTGGATTGTGGCAGAGGGAGCCGATGCTTCAGGCCACTTGCGTAGTTTGCCCCTAGATCGCATTATTGATGAGGCCATGTTGGCTTATGCCATGAATGGCGAAATGCTGCGCAGTGAAAATGGATTTCCTTTGCGCTTAATGATTCCGGGTTGGGAAGGTAACGTCAGCATTAAATGGCTGCGCCGTATTAAAGCGGGCACAGAGCCTTGGCATGTGCGCGGCGAAACTGCTCGCTATACCGATCCAATGCCAGATGGCAAATGGCGTAAGTTTAGTTTTGAGATGGAAGCTAAATCAGTCATCACTAACCCATCGGGAAGTATGAAGATTAAGCCGGGATATAACGAAATTACCGGCTTTGCTTGGTCTGGTAAGGGCAAGATTGCTGCGGTTGACGTTTCAGTTGATGGTGGTAAAAATTGGCAACAAGCTCGCTTGGAAGAGCCCGTAATTGATAAGTGCCTAACGCGATTTAACTTCAACTGGAATTGGCAGGGTGGCCCTGCGGTTATTGCTAGCCGCGCGGTTGATAGCACTGGATATGTGCAGCCGACTGTTGATGATATAAAAAAGGTACGTGCAATTACAGGCTTTGTACAACATCACAATGGCATTTTCCCATGGAATGTCAGCGCAAATGGGGAGGTGACAAATGGCATTGGTTAAAAAAATAATAATAATTACAGCAGGCTTAACTTTATTGGCGGCTTGTTCAACAGCGCAAAATACGGCGCCTAAAAATACCTCTGGGGCTGCTTTTGGTAAGCCTATTGCAGAGAAAGATCTGCAGGCTTGGAATATTGATATTCGTACCCAAGATGGTCAGGGGTTGCCAGCCGGACAAGGGAATGCTGTAGTGGGGGAAAAAGTGTATAACGCCAAGTGCGCTTCGTGCCACGGACCTGATGCTAAGGGCGGCCCAGTATTTGGCCCGATGGTTGGTGGTATTGGTTCGTTTAAGACCAATGCACGCGTTCTAACTCCAGGCAGTATGTATCCCTATGCACCGATCTTATTTGATTACGTGCGGCGAGCAATGCCGATGGATAAGCCACAGACCTTAACGAATGATGAAGTATATGCACTGTCAGCCTATATCCTGAATTTAAATGGCTTAGTGGGTAAAACAGATGAAATGAATAGCAAGACTTTGGCAGCAGTAAAGATGCCTAATCGCGATGGCTTTATGGTTGATGATCGGCCTGATACCAATGCAGTGCGTTGCATGACCAACTGCAAGCCATGAAGTCTTGATGCGGGAAATGAAAAATCGCCTGCGGGCGATTTTTTTATGGCTGTGCGGTTAAGCGCAGCGCCAGAGCGGTAGACGCCACTCGAGAAAATACAGAGTCAGCGCGCGAGGTCAAAATAATCGGTACTTGTGCACCCAGAATAACGCCAGCACATTCGGCGCCCGCCATATAAATTAAGGCCTTATACAAAATATTGCCGACCTGTAAATCCGGCACCAATAAGAGATCAGGTTCTCCCGCCACAATGGATTCAATTCCTTTGGTTTTGGCGGAAAGGGCAGAGAGCGCATTATCAAAGCCAAGTGGACCTTCAATGACTGCACCAGGATAAATGGGTGTAATTTGATGGGCATCGACAATGGATTTTGCATCCAGGGTTGCTGGCATGGCAGGGTTGACAACTTCAGTGGCCGCAATGATTGCAACTTTAGCCTGATGAATTCCCAGGCGGTCGAGCGCCTCTAGGCTACTCAATAAAATTTGCTGCTTTTGCGCTACATTCGGCGCGATATTGACGACGCAATCGCTGATACCCAGTAATTTAGGGTAGCTAGCCATCTCAAAAAGAAAAAGATGGCTGGTACGCCGTTTGGTACGTAAGCCGTCACGATCAACGATGGGACCCATTAAATCTTCGGTATGTTGTGAGCCTTTCATCAGCGCAGCAAATTCTCCTTGCTTGACCATTTGTACTGCTAATTGTGCTGCGGCAATAGGATTGTCGGGGGTGTCAATGAGACGAATATGGGTTAAATCTAAACCCACCTCTTTAGCCAATGAAGTGATGCGCTGTGCGGGGCCAAGTAAAGTGGGAAGGCATAGTTGATGCGCGAGAAGCTCACGCACAGTTTCAAGGGCTGGCAAGCTTAAGGGATAAACCACGCCCAGCGGCAAATGACTTTTGGCAGAAGCAATGAGCTGCTGCAAGCGCGGATAGGTAAAGCGACTCATTAGCTCAGGGTTTGTGAGACGCGTTGAGCCGCCTCTTGTAGTTGCGGAATATATTCCATCGCTTGATTTAGTGGCAGCCTAGCTGTGGCTGCGTGAATGGCAATTGCAGCAACCACGTCTTGGTTACTGTCGTATACGGGTACAGCAACACAAGATACGCCAATCACATATTCTTCATTATCGACCGCATAACCCGTCGTCACAATGCGCTCTAATTCAGACTCTAAAAGCGTGCGATCGGTAATCGTGCGATGGGTAAAAGGTTGTAGTGGAATATTTTGTAATAGTTGGCGGCGCTCCTCGGCGACTTTAAAGGCAAGCAGTAATTTACCGCTTGCACTGCAATGTGGAGGGAGCACTGTACCGGGAGGTAAATGTAAGCGCAGTGGCCAATCAGCCTCAACGCGGTCTAAATAAAATAACTCACCTCTACGCAATACCGCAAGGTTGCAGGTTTCGCCAACTTCAGCGACTAATTTTCTCAATACGCTATGGCGAATTGCGGCCACACTATCGTGCGTAATCGTAGCAATAGCTAATTTAGCGAGGCGTTCGCCAGGGGCATAGGTTTTCCCCCCAGGTTCTCGTGAGACTAAGCCAGCTTCTTCAAAGATGGCTAAGGTGCGGTGCAAAGATGCCTTTGGCATGGCGGTAATTTGCATCAGTTGCGCCAAAGTAGCCGGTTGAGAAAGGGTGGCTAGTGCCTCCAAAATAACCACGCCCTTCAGCATGGACGAATTTTCATTGGCGGGGTCTTTTTTAATGCCCTCCACTAGGTCTGTCAGGGTCGTTTCAAACATGACTAATCAATCTCAGGAAATGGGTGAATTTGTTGATTTTAATTGAACGTTTCACTAATTAACCCATAAAATACCAGTATTTGCACTTATACGAAACAACTTGTTCCGTTGAGTAAGATTAGTTATTCTATAGGCTTTGGTCTGTGCGACCTTAAACGACCTTATTTATGATAAAAAAACGGGTACAAGAAGATAAAGGAATCAAGATGTCAAAATCATTTATTACCAAGTTACTAATTACCCTATTTATATCTAGTTTTGGGTTGATTTTTTCTGCGGGAGCTTGGGCCCAAGCATGGCCCACGAAGTCAATTAAATTTGTTGTGCCTTACCCGCCTGGAGGTGGAACTGATGTCATTGCGCGTATTGTGCAAGAGCCCTTGAGTCAGGCTTTGGGTCAGCAAATTATTATTGATAATCGCGGCGGCGCAGGGGGCTCGATTGGTACTGACGCGGTTGCTAAGTCACCAGCGGATGGCTACACCGTATTATTTACTTTATCCTCGCACACGATTAACCCGGCTATTTACCCCAAGCTTGCCTTTAATACCGAGAAAGATTTCTTGCCTGTATCTTTGGTGGCTTCCTTGCCGCAAATCTTAGTTGCTAATCCTGATTTTCCGGCAAAGACTGTTAAAGAAGCCATCGAGTTAGCTCGCCTTAAGCCCGATACGATTGCGTTTGCATCTGTCGGCAACGGCTCACCAGGGCATTTAGCAGGCGCGATGATGGCAACAGCAGCGAATGTGAAGATGACCCATATTCCATATCGTGGCGGCGGCCCAGCGGTTACTGATGTGATGGCAGGACAAGTACCCTTGTTATGGGTTTCAATACCTGCTGCAACCCAATATATTAAGGCCGGAAAATTGCGTGCTTTAGCGGTATCAACCACTAAACGCTCAGTGATTTTTCCCGATGTGCCAACCATGGCCGAGTCGGGTTTTAAAGATTTTGAGGTTGACTCTTGGTACGCTATGTTTGTGCCCGTGGGCACACCTCAAGGTAGTGTCGATGCGCTATATAACGCGGTAGTCAAGGTCTTAGCGCAATCGAGTACGAAAGAAAAATTAATCGCGCAGGGCGCTGAAGCTGTGGGCAGCACACCCGCGCAACTAGGAGCGATTGTGAAAGCTGAACTAGCTAAATGGAGTAAGGTCACTAAAGAGTCGAGCATTAAGGCGGAATAATGTCACCAGTAGAAAATTTAGTTGCGCGTGCCCGTGTGGCACAAAAGTCCTTTGAGCAACTAACTCAAAGTGAAGTAGATTTAGTCGTCGAGGCTGTGGCGTGGGCTATTTTGGAGCCGAAACGCAACCAAGAGTTGGCAGAGTTAGCTGTGTTCGATACAGGACTTGGCAATGTAGCAGATAAATTTAAGAAAAATTATCGGAAAACTTTGGGTTTGATGCGTGATTTACAGCATGCGAAGACCGTTGGTTTAATTGCCGAGGATGCGGCTACAGGATTATCGGAGTACGCCAGACCAGTCGGAGTGGTTGCGGCAATCACCCCTTCGACTAATCCTGGAGCTACCCCGATTAATAAAATTCTGAATGCCTTAAAGTGTCGCAACGCGATTATTGTTGCACCATCCCCTAAGGGCCAAACGACTTGCGTACGTCTATTAGAATTTGTGCATCAGCAGCTCGATTTAGTGAAGGCGCCACGTGATTTAGTACAAGTATTGCCAAGCCCCATCACCAAAGATGCCACCTATGAATTAATGCGCTTGGCTGACTTAGTGGTGGCGACAGGTTCACAAGCGAATATTCGAGCGGCTTATACCTCGGGAACACCCGCCTTTGGCGTTGGCGCTGGTAATGTCGTAGTCATCATTGACGAATTAGCCGATTTAACCGCGTCAGCTAAACGAATTGTTCAATCAAAAACATTTGATAACGCCACCAGTTGCTCGAGTGAAAATGGCGTGGTAATTTGTGCGCCCGTTTATGCTAAAGCTATCCAAGCTCTCGAGCTTGCAGGTGGCGTGATGCTTGATGCAGACGACAAACAACGTTTACAAGAAGTGATGTTTCAGAACGGTAAATTAACCGCCACGCTCACTGCACAAACGGCAGAGTTTATTGCTGAGCGAGCAGGATTAAAAAATCCACTTGCTAAGACGGCCCGTTTTTTAATGGTAGAAGAAGACAGCGCTGGTGCGAATGCCCCATTTTCTGGGGAAAAATTAAGTCCGGTACTAACAGTTTGGCAGGTTGCTGATTTTGCGGCTGCTAAAGCAATGGTTGCCAAAGTTTATGCGTATCAGGGCTCTGGGCATTCGGTGGGTTTGCATACTCAATTGCAGGGCCCAATAATGGATCAACGCGCTGCCGAGTTAGCTAATGAATTGCCTGTTGCTCGAGTTATTGTGAATCAAGCCCATGCGATCGCCACGGGCGGCAGTTTTGATAATGGCTTGCCCTTTTCCTTATCTATGGGCTGCGGCACTTGGGGCGGCAATAATTTTTCGGATAATCTGAATTATCGTCATTATTTGAATATTTCTCGCGTAGTTAGGCCCATACCTGAAATTGTGCCGACAGTTGAAGCTTTGCTGGAGAATTATTTCAGCAAATTTTCACGTTCTTAATTGTGTTTCTTTCCAATTAAATCTATTTAATTATTTAGATTTGACTTAATCATTATGTTAGATCACATGAATTCAACCTTACCGCCAAGCTCGTGTTTGACCATTGGCGACGTAATGACGTACTGGCATCAACAGCAAGCAGAACATCCCTTTTTATATGCTCCCGAAACTGATGCTGTGCTAACCTATGGTGAGTTAGCTCAAAAGGCGCAACATCTTTTTACCTGGTTTGATGAGCAAGGTATTAGTGCGCACGGGCATGTGGGTTTATTTATGCATAACGGTCGCCAAACAGCGAGTGTTTTTCTGGCGACGATGGCGACTGGTCGCGTTGTCGTGCCAATGAATTTATTGGCACCAATAGATCAACTTGCTTGGGTGTTTGAGCACAGTGAAATTGAAATATTGTTTTATGCGCCTGAGAATAAAGCCCATTTATGGAATGCATTAAAAAAAATTCAAGCTAAATTTAAGCTAGTTGAATTAGACCCTGATGCGGTTCAGGGCCCATTTATGAGTTCAGCAGCGGGAGTTTTGCCACAGCTCAGGGCTCGTGATCCCGCTTTATTAATGTATACCTCTGGCACAACTGGCACGCCTAAGGGTGTGCTTCTAAGCCACGCTAATGTTCTCTATGCTGCCAAGACCGTAAGCGAGTGGCATGGGCTTACTCCAGCAGATACTGTTTTAAGTTCTTTACCGATTTATCACATTAATGGGCAAGTGATTGCAACAATTTCCCCCTTCTTTTCAGGGGGTGCCATTGTTGCGCCACATCAATTTTCGGTGAGTAACTGGTGGCAGGTAGCTATCAAGTATCGGTGTACTTGGATAAACATGGTGCCAACCATTATTGCTTATTTAATTAATGCAGCTAAAGCAAATGGAGTGGATACTCATTTAGCGGCGCAATTAAAACGAATCCGTTTTGGGCGTTCGGCTTCAGCACCGCTGCCACCCGAGCATCACCGCGAATTCGAAAGTCTATTTGGCATTCCTGTGATTGAGGGGATGGGCATGACTGAATCAGCCTCGATGGTATTTTGCAATCCGCAAGATGGTCCTCGCCGTTACGGCAGCCCTGGCTTACCTTGCGGGGTTGAAGCTAAAGTTGTTGATCCCGCTGGAATTGAATTAGCTAATAAGCAAATTGGTGAGGTCTGTTTACGCGGCGCAAATGTAATGCAAGCTTATTTCCATGGCGAAGCTGAAACAGCAAAAGCTTTTGCTACTGATGGCTGGTTAAAAACGGGCGACTTAGGCCTGCGAGATGATGATGGTTTTTATTTTATTACTGGCCGTTTGAAGGAGTTAATTATAAAGGGCGGCGAAAATATTGCGCCACGCGAAATCGATGAGGCCCTGTTAAAACATCCTGCCGTTCTCGATGCGGCTGCAGTCGGAATACCTGATGCGAACTATGGCCAAGAAATTTTGGCTTGCCTTGTTTTGCGTCCTGATGCTCATTGCACAGAGATTGAAATGCGCAATTTTTGTTTGGAGCACTTAGGCAAACTGCGCACACCTAAGGTGATTCTTTTTGTTAATGAGTTACCGCGTGGCGCCTCAGGAAAAATTCAGCGCTTAAAGTTACTCGATTTGCCCGGTGTAGCCAGTTCTACTTAGGGTGAGTTTTGGCTTTAAATAAATGGTGAGAGAGTAGCGAAGTAAAAATACCCGCCAGAATTGCCCATTCTAGTGAAATTGTAATGGTTCCAATAAATGTAATGACCATAGGTAGCCACTCTTTTGCCCCATGACGAAATTCTTTACGAATCTCTTTAGGATCAATTAAATTCCAAGCGACGACTAGTAATAAGGCGCCAATAACAGGATAAGGGAGATATTTAGCGAGCGGACCAACAAAGGCCAAAATAACCATTAAAAAAAGTGCCGCACTAATAGCTGATAAGGGTGTTTTTGCACCAGCAGATAAATTCACGCCAGTGCGATTAAATGAGCCACTTGCGGGGTAAGCCGAAAAAAACGATCCGGCGATATTGGCTAAGCCTTGACCAATAAATTCTTGATTGGCATTAAAGGTGTCTTTTGTTTTTAGCGCAATCGCCCGGGCGATGGCCATGGCCTCAGTAGAGGCTAATAAAGCCATGATTAAGGTTGGACCAAATAATTGATTCAGGGTATTCATCTCTAACTGCGGAAAGGATATAGCTGGAAAAGCTCCTGGAATGCTACTCACGCGCTTAAAAGGGGCGAGCTCGGGGTAGAGGCTTTCGATATAGAGGGCAATAAGGCTGCCAATAATTACCGCCACTAGCATGCCAGGGAACCAGCGATTGAGTGGACGCCAGACAATAATAATTAAAATTGTTGCAATCACTAAACCAAGCACTGCGGGATGCCAAGGGTTTTGCATGAGGGCTAAATAGAGCTCATGCAGGGTTTCATGCGGGCTAATGCCCCGCGGAATAGCAAAACCTGTAACAGTGCCAATTTGACTATTCATAATCAGGATGGCAGCGCCTACAGTAAAGCCCACAATTACAGAGTGAGGCACTTTTTCTACCCATTTACCCACACCGCCAAATCCTAATGTAATTTGAATAAGGCCAATTAAAAAACTCAGGGTGAGTACTAAGCCAACGTATTCTGCCGACTCTGGGGTAGCGAGGGGGGCCATTAAGGCCATGGTTGTTAGGGAGATGGCATTTGCTGGTCCCGTAACCATGAGGCGACTTGAGCCAAATAGGGCAGCAATTAAACAAGGTACCATCGCGGCATAAAGACCATATTGGGGTGGCATACCAGCCAACATGGCAAAAGCAATACCTTGCGGCAAAACGACTACTGCACCAGTTAGACCTGCTAGTAAATCAGCGCGTATAGTGCCAGGGGTTTTGTATTCCGGTAGCCAGCGTGAAAAGGGCAGTTGAGGCATGGATGAATTTAAATTAGCGATTGATAATTAATTATATCAGCCGCTTTTTCAGCAATCATCACTACGGGCCAGTTGGTATTGCCCGAAACTAGTCGTGGCATGATAGAACAATCGATGACCCGTAAACCAGTAACGCCGCGAACCCGTAAATCAGCATCGACTACCGCCATCGAATCATCAGCAGTACCCATTTTGCAGGTTCCAGAGGGATGAAAAATAGTTGCGCCAGTTTCGCGACAAAACGCCAAAATTTCTTCATTGCTTTGCGGATTATTGGGCTTCACTTCGCGGGAAATTAAATTACTCAGCGGTTGGGTCTGCGTAATGCTACGAGCAAAGTTGACGGCGGCAATACTAATATCACGATCATATTGGGTGTCTAAATAGTTGGCAAAGATGCGTGGCGGTATGAGTGGGTCAGCCGATTGAATGTGTACATATCCTCGTGACTCTGGGCGTAACTGACAAACCGACATCGTAAAACCGGAAAAAGGGTGAACTTGTCCTCCAGCCATATCTGCCGAGAGCGTGCCTAAATGAAATTGAATATCCGGTCTACTTGAGGTGGGCATAACTTTAGTAAATAAACCACCTTGGTTAATGCCTATCGACAGCGGGCCACCTCGAAACAGTAACCAATCTAAGCCCATTTTTACTTTACCGAAGATCGAACGTAGCTGATCATTGGTCGAGATGGGTTGATTTAATTCATAAATTAAACGGTATTGCAAATGGTCTTGTAAATTTTCTCCCACGCCTGGTAAATCTTGAACCAGCGGGATACTCAATTCTTGCAGCAACTTCGCTGGACCAATACCAGAGAGCTGCAATAGTTGCGGGCTTTGAATTGCGCCTGCGCATAAGAGCACTTCTTTATTCGCTTGTAGCGTGATTTTTTTACCTTGGCGGAAAAGTTCAACCCCACTGGCTTTGCGACCTGTAAATAAAATCCGTGTGGCCTGGCTGTTGGTAAGCACCGTTAGATTCGAGCGCTTACGCGCAGGGCGCAAATAAGCGACTGCAGTGCTACAGCGCAAACCCTTATGGGTTGATAGCTGGTAGTAGCCAACACCTTCTTGCGTGAGATTGTTAAAGTCCTCGGTAGTAGGAACGCCGAGGGCATTAGCAGCCAGCTTAAAGGCTTCCACCAAGGGATGTTTTTTGGGAATCGACGAAGCCTTTAATGGCCCTTGTTGTGAGTGCAGTGGTTCACCTAGGCGATCATTTCCCTCAGCTTTTTTAAAGTAGGGCAGTACGTCATCCCAGCCCCAACCGACATTACCTAAGTCACGCCATTGGTCGTAATCTTCCTTTTGCCCGCGAATAAAAATTAAACCATTAATTGAACTCGAGCCTCCAAGACATTTGCCTCTTGGCCAATAAATTTCTCGGTTATTCATGCCCGGTTCAGGCGCAGTATTAAATTTCCAATTAACCCTGGCGTCCCACATGGTCTTGCCGTAGCCAATTGGCAAATGAATCCAAGGCAAGCTATCTTCTGGACCGGCTTCAAGTAAGCAGACGCGATTCTGCGGATTAGCAGATAGTCGATTAGCTAGAACACAACCTGCAGATCCACCGCCAATAATGATGTAATCAAACTGGTGGTTCGTTAAGGAAGTAGCTTCAGTCATACGGCGATAGGCCTTAAGCCTAACATTTCACGCGCTTGCTTGCCGCTTGCTACAGGGCGACCGCGATCGCGCGCCATTTTTGCGACCCGCGCAACTAGTTCCGCATTATCTTTAGCAACCCGGGTTTCATCGTAGCGTAGATTATCTTCTAAGCCCGTTCGTACATGGCCTCCCAGCTCTAGCGCCCATTCATTAACCGTTAATTGATGTTTACCAATACCCGCTGCTGTCCAAGTGGCAGTGGGCATCACATCTTTTAGTTCTTTTATTAAAAATTCTAAAATAGAGCGCCGTACCGGCATTGCATTCGGAACTCCCATGACAAATTGCACATGAGGCGGTGAGTTAAGCAGACCTTTTTTAACTAAATTCGCAGCGTTGTAGAGCATCGCTAAATCAAATATTTCAATTTCCGGTTTAATTTCATATTTCAACATCTCGCTCGCCAACCCCTCAACAAAATCAGTCGGATTTTCGTAAATACCTACTGGAAAGTTCGTTGAGCCGGTTGCTAAGGAAGCCATATCGGGTCGATGAAAGAGCATCGCACCCCGCGCAGTTTGATCACGACCGCGCCCGCCGGTAGAAAATTGCACGATCATCTCGGGACAATATTTTTTTACACCCTCTTGTACTGCAGCGTATAGGTCTGGGTTAGAGCTCGGGCTTTCATCGGGATTGCGCACATGAATATGCACTAAAGATGCTCCAGCCTCATAAGCTTTCTGCGTTTCTTCGATTTGCTCAGGTGGTGTAACAGGTAAACCTGCGCAATCTTTTTTGCGTGGTACTGCGCCAGTAATAGCAACGGTAATAATGACGGGTTGATTCATGTAGGCTCCGAAAAATTGGCTTGTGATAATTTATTGGGTAAGGCTATTTTCTAATTCCGCGGCTGCGGCTTGCAAAATCGCCACTGATTGCTCGGCGAGTTTTAAGGTAAAGCGGGGCGTGGGCCCATGGGCAACAAGTGCCGCATATACTTTATTTTTTTGGTCACGAACAGGCACAGCAACACAAATAGAACCTTCTAAGTATTCACACTCATCAATTGAATAACCTTGCTCACTTATTTTTTTTATTACAGGTATTAAGTCGCTATAGCTAGTCATGGTCTTAGGGGTGTAATAATCAAATGGCTCCAAGCCAACAATTCGCTTGATTTGTGTTTCATTCATATATGAAAGAAATAATTTACCACTTGCAGTGCAGTGAAGTGGAACTCGCATGCCAGAGTCAATATGTAAACGTATAGGCGCAGCGGTTTCAATCCGATCTAAGTAAAGAACTTCATTACCGTCCAAAATATTAAAGTTACATGTTTCGCCAATAGTTTCAACTAGACGTTTCATTACCGCAACCCGTTGAGAGCGAATTGAGTCACCAGAGAGTAGATTAATACCCATTAAACGAAATTTGGCGCTCGGCTGGAAGCGACGCCCATTCGGGTCGCGCTCAACAAAACCTTGTGCTACCAGGGTATTTAAAAGACGAAAAGCGGTCGGCTTTGCTAAGCCAATGCTCGAAGAAATATTTTCAAGTGTGAGCGGAAATTCCGAGTTAGCAATGACCTCCAAGATGAGCAATACTTTCTCAGCCATACTGGATTTGCTTCCCTCAAGGATGGTGAGAGCAGTAAGATCCGCTGAATTTTTAGAAGTTACAGCAATTAATTTCTTCATTTTTAGCTATTAATGGTTTTATGGGGCATATTTAGGTATTTACCCTTAAAGCATTTCATCTGATGATACTTTATATTCCATTTAATAAAGACCTAATTAAGGGATTGTAACTTTGACTCGTAAAAAGATACCCGCTACAAAGGACGGACACCGAGCCCTAACTAGGGTTAAGCCAAGCTCAAAGATAATTCCTAAGCCCGGTTCTTTGTCTATTGCTCAAACTGAGCCTACTGTGCAGGTTGGCACAATTTCAATGCAACAAGTGAAAGAAGTGATTGGCCTTATCAAAGATGCCGGTCATTTCAATACCTTTTCTTATAAAACACCAGAATTTGAAATAGAAATCGAAGTGGGAAATAAGCGCTCTCCTGAAGTGAGCTCCAGCACAAATCTAGGAGGGGTAACTCAAACTACTGTCCCTAAAGCTATAGAAGCTATTAAGGCTGTGGAAGCTATTAAGCCAAAGAGTCAAGCGGGTCTTTTCGAAGTCTTAAGCCCAATGGTGGGAACTTTTTACCGCCGACCCAATCCTACTTCACCGCCTTTTGTCGAGATTGGCTCAAAGGTAAGCCCCGATACTCCCGTGTGTATTGTGGAAGTGATGAAGTTACTTAATACGATTTCAGCTGAACACGCTGGAAAAATTATCGATATCTTTGTAGCTGATGGCGAAACGATTGAAGCAGGTCAAGTTTTAATGGTAATCGAGTTGTGATGGCAAAAAAACTACTTAGTCAACTTGCGCCATTCCAAATGATTGATGTCACACTGCGCGATGCGCATCAATGCCTATGGTCAACGCGCATGACTACAGCCCAAATGTACCCGGCCCTAGATAATATCGACCGTGCAGGTTACGGCTATATCAATATTTTGGGTGGCGCCGTGTTTGATGTGATGGTACGTTTCTTGCGTGAAGACCCCTGGAAACGCATGGCATTTCTCAGTCGCGAACTAGAAACGCCTACTGATGCATTGACGCGTGGACAAAGTATTTACACCTTTGAATTATTTCCTGATGATGTAGTCGATCTGAATATTGCTTTATTAGCAGAATCTGGCGTGAATGTCTTAACCGTTTATGATGCGCTCAACGATAACCGAAACATTACTTCTTCGATTGCCTCAGGTAAAAAAAATGGCATGCTGATTAATGCGATGCTCACTTATGCATTAAGCCCAGTTCATGATGATGCTTATTTTGTGGCGCGGGCTAAAGAGCTAGTTGACTTAAAAGTTGATTTTATTTCTGTTAAAGATCCTACGGGATTATTAACGCCAGAGCGTGGTGCTACTTTATTTCCGGCACTATTTGCTGTAGCCAAGGGTATTCCCTTGAAATTGCATTCCCATTGTCAATCGGGTTTAGCCCCCTTAGTGTATGAAGAGGCAATTAAAGCTGGCTTTAGCTATGGTTACGTTGCCACGAATTGCTTAGCCAACGGCGCCTCATTACCCTCGGTAACTGAAGTGTTGGCTAGTGCAGGGCGCCTCGGTAGGGCACCCAAAATGAATCGATCTGCCTTGCAAGAGGTTGATGACTATTTTGATTGGATTTGTACTCGCGATAGTTTGCCCCGGGGTGAAAAGCTCGCGTATGACCCAGCACTATACGAACACCAAATACCAGGCGGCATGATCTCTAATCTGCGGGCGCAGTTAGCCACTCTTGGCATCGCCCATCGTGAACAAGAAATTTTAGAAGAAACTGCGCAAGTGAGAAAAGATCTGGGCTATCCCATTTTGGTAAGCCCTTTTGCCCAGTATATTGTCACTCAGGCTGTTCTCAATGTGATGCAGGGTGAACGCTATAAAACAATTCCTGATGAAGTGAAGCTCTACTTGCGTGGACATTACGGAAAATTAGCAGGTCAGGCAAGCGCAGAAGTAATGGAACGCGCTGGGGTGGAGTATGACCCGAGTCAGCGACCGGGTGATTTCATTAAACCCGCTTTAAGTGACTTAAGAAAGCAGTGGGGTAAGTCAGTTTCGCGTGAGCAACTGTGCCTGCATGCCTTCTACACCCCTAATTTAGCTTTAGGTTTGCACGATGGCACCTTAATTGCTCTCAAGCAGGGTAAGCAGTTGCAGCCCTTTTCTGAGCTCATAAAGTATCTAATACAGGGTAAGAATTTTTCAAGAGTTAAAACGCGATTTGGAAATGTAGATTTAAGTTTTTCAGTTTAAATTTCTTTTAATAACCAAAAAGAGGGTCAAAATGAAGCCAAATTTAACCGATCTAAAAAAGGTCATCATCACTGTTGCAACAACGGGCGGTCTTCATGGAAGGGAGTCCAATCCTGCTTTACCAGAGCAACCTCAGGATATCGTGCAAGCCATGCACGACTCATTTAATGCAGGTGCCTCAATAGCGCATTTACATGTGCGAGATAAAAATGGACTCACTTCCGCAGATCCAGCAATTTATGGAGAAGTACTTAGTGGAATTAATTCTCGCTGTAAGGGAATGATTACACAAGTGGGAAATGGAATTGGTGTCCGCTATATTAATGGCCTACATAGACCAGCTGAAGGATTTACGCAAGATCAGAGAATGGCATTATTAGATCTTGTTCCGCGCCCAGATATGTTGACTGTGAATGCAGGAACGTTTCATTTTCAACATAAAAATACGGAGTTTTTATTCGACAATTCTAAATGGTGGAACACTATCTTTATCAAAGGATGTAATGAGCGAAAAATTCATAACGAGTTGGAAGTTTATGATATTAGTCATATTACAAATATGCTCAAGTTAAGAGATTTAGGAGTAATAAGAGGGCCAATGCATTTCAGTTTAGTAATGGGAATTGATGGCGGTATTCCCGCTTCGCCGCAAAATTTGATGGCTATGATTGAAAACCTCCCAGATGGCGCTACATGGCAAGTGGTGTGCATTGGAAAATATCAAGTACCACTATCAACGATGGTTTTAGCAATGGGTGGAAATATTCGAGTTGGATTTGAAGATAACGTCTATTACTCTCCTGGAACATTAGCCGTTAGTAATGCCCAAATGGTTGAGAGAGCAGTTCGAATAGCGCGTGAGCTGGGAAGAGAGATTGCTACACCTCAAGAAGCGCGCGAGATGATGGAGATGTATTGAATTGGAGTAACCAAACAACATAACTAAATTAAAATATTGGAGATAAAATGAAAAGACGCAACTTTATTGCAGCAGTTGGAGTTGGTGGTTTAGGGTTAACTATTAATCCAATGCTTGCTGTAGCACAGCAGCAAAAAAAGTTTACCGAATGGGGAATGCCTCAGCCTTATGAAATGGTCTCTGCAAGTTCGATTGCTTTTTTAAAAGAGAAGGGCTGGTGGCCTATTAAAATTGGTAGTCAACCGGGATTTACATCTCTCCCTGTTGCAGGTCCTAAAGGGTTTTTTAAGTCCCGTGGCTTAGAAGTTGAGGTCATTTCTTTTTTAAGTGGACCTGCCATTAATGAAGCAGCAGCAGCTGGCCGAATCCAGGGGGGTATAGAGGGGAATCTACCCTTTACAAGTTTAATAGCTAACAATGCTCAGGTAAGGTGTTTGGCTATTGCGGCACCTGTGCTTAAGCATTCAACTATGGTGCCCCTAAATTCTCCCTTAAAGTCCCTAGCTGATATCAAACAGGCGCCAAACAAACCCCTTGCATTTGGAATCGTAGCTGGATCATCTGCCGAATTTTATTTTCAAGAGGCCTT
Source organism: Polynucleobacter sp. IMCC30063 (assembly GCF_021395235.1). NCBI lineage: Bacteria > Pseudomonadati > Pseudomonadota > Betaproteobacteria > Burkholderiales > Burkholderiaceae > Polynucleobacter > Polynucleobacter sp. IMCC30063. The sequence continues at coordinate 80,527 of NZ_JAJVCQ010000002.1, forward strand.
AAAGACTAATGGCCTTGAGGTTGGCAAGGACGTTATTCTAAAAAGCTTAACCCCACCAGACTTGCTTTTAATGCCTGAAGGGTTGGCCGGAGTGGTTCAATGGGCTCCATATACTTGGACGCAAACTAAAGTTAGAAAAAATGCCCGTGAAATTGACACTATTTTTCCTTACAATTTTTACCAAGGTAATGTTTGGATGATTAAGGAAATTATTGATAAGGCCCCAGATGTAGCTCAAGCTTTTGTAGATGCTTATGTAGAAGGAATTCTATATTCTCGTTATGATGAAAAAGATGCAAATGCCATAACCGAAAAAGACCCAATGTATAAAAGTTTTACGCCTGAATTAATTGCTTTACTTACACGTGTTGTTAATAACAGTTACAAACCTACCTGGTTTTATCCTTATACCGATTTTTGGGCTGCCGAGAATTCTAGGGTTTCAGCATGGCTAGCTAAATCAGGTCGGTTAAAAACATTGGTAACCGCTGATATGTACAAGGAATATTTTGATACACGTTTTGCCGATCGGACCATGCAAAAACTGGGCTGGAAAGTGCCGCAAAGACCACCATGGATCCCTGCAAATTGGACTGGTAAGGTAGGACAATTGCCATATCCAAGCTATCCCAATGAAGATAATATGACAGAGCCTCAATTATTTCCAGATAAAGGAGATTTAACAAGTCCGTGGTACTTTAATGGCCGAAATTTTAAGCCATCCTAAAAACAAAATATGAGAGTTAAGTCAAATAAGTATTTTCAATTAAGCTAGCAAAATAATAGTGGAGGCGTACGGCATGGAGCTAGAGGATAAATCTGAGCAGGGATTTAATTGGAATGATTTAGAGAGGCGCTATGCAGGATTTATTATTATTTTAATCTTAATTGGCATATGGGAGCTAATTGCGCAATTCTTAGTTCCTCAATTAAATCCTCAGCTGTCGATTTTAGTTTCTCCTCCATCCAAGGTTCTCTTGGCAGCAGCTACTACAGCACAATCCGGAGAGTTGTTAGAACACGTTTTGGCTAGCTCAAAACGTGTTCTGATGGCATGGGGTTTTGTGATGATAACCGCAGTGCCTTTGGGAGTTGCAATTGGTTGGTGGCCCCGTTTTAATCGCTATGTTGAAAAAATTATTGAATTACTTAGACCAATACCACCAATAGCATGGATACCAATTAGTATTCTTTGGTTTGGTATTGGACTTACACAAAATTTATTTATCATTATTATTGGCACATTTTTCCCAGTTTTACTTAGCACTATCCATGGGGTAAAGGGTATTGATCCAATCTTAATTCGTGCTGCCCGTAACCTTGGTGCACCGCCGGCTAAATTACTTTTTAAAGTTGTACTGCGTTCAGCAATGCCAGCCATTTTTAATGGCTTAAGAGTAGGTTTGGGGGTGGCTTGGATGGTTTTAGTTGCAGCTGAATTGGTTGCCGCAACATCTGGACTGGGTTTCATGATTCAAGATGCGCGTAATTTTCTTCGAACTGACATCATTTTTATGGGCATGATCATGATTGGAATTATGGGGATCGCGATGGATTTTGTTTTGAGAATGGCTGCCCGCCCTTTTTTAACCTGGTATCACGGCTCAAGCGAGTAAAGGATTCATTAAATGAATGCGCTAGTTGTTGATAATATTAGTAAGACTTTTATTACAAAAAATAAAAAAAAAGTTCACGCAATTTCTAACACCTCATTTACTATTAATGAGAACGAATTCGTTTGTATTTTGGGACCTAGCGGCGGAGGAAAATCAACTTTATTAAATATCATTGCCGGTTTTGAAGAGCCTACAAGCGGTCAAGTTATTGCTCATGGTCAAAAAATTAATGGACCAAGTCCGAGTAGGATCATGGTTTTTCAAGAATTTGCACTTTTCCCATGGTTATCTGTATTGGATAATATTTCATTTGGACTTGAGATGAAAGGCATGGGGCGAGCAAAACGCTATGAACATGCAAAATATTATGTAGCACTTGTCGGGCTTGAGAAATTTGTTGATAGCTATCCTTCTGAACTATCTGGAGGAATGAAACAGCGAGTAGCGATTGCTCGCGCACTTGCAATGCAACCAGATATTTTATTGATGGATGAACCCTTTGGTGCATTGGATGCATACACTAGAGAAAATTTGCAGCAAGAATTATTAAATATTTGGGAAAAAGAACGGAAAACAGTACTTTTTGTAACCCATAGCGTTGATGAGGCTGTAACTATGGCCGATAAAATTATTATTATGGCTGGTTCACCCGGTACCATACATAATGAAATTTCTAATACGCTAGATAGAAAACGCATAAATACGGAACCGGGATTTGTTGAATTAAAAGCACAAATTCAAAAATATGTACAAAGCGCTGGTAACTTAAACGCTTCATTAAAAAATTAGTTATAAGCTAGCTTAAAAAGTGACTATTCAAATTTATGATTTAGCTGCAGCCAATTCTGAAGTGCGGTTTAGTCCATTTTGCTGGCGAGTAAAGCTTGCTTTAGCATTTAAGGGTCTAAAATTTGAATCAATACCTATTCGGTTCGTAGAAAAAAATAGAATTTCATTTTCAGGGCAAAAGCTATTACCAGTTTTAGTTGACAATGAAAAAGTAATTGTTGATAGCTGGGACATTGCCTGCTATTTAGATAAATTTTATCCAACCAAAAGTAATTTACTTTTAGGAAATAAATCTAAATTTCTCAATTACTATATACAACTCTCAGTACAACCCTTGATTCTAAAAATGGTAATTTTAGATATTTTTAATTGTATTGATGCGGGGGATAGGGATTATTTTAGAACGTCACGGGAGGCTCGATTTGGTAATTCACTTGAATTAATTAAAATTCCAGCTGAGCAAGGTATCTTATTGTTGCAAGAGCTTCTGCAACCTATTCGACTTATTTTGCAAGAACAACCATTTTTAGGTGGAAATGCTCCGGACTATCAAGATTTTATTGCTGCGTCTCCCTTGCTAATGGCAAGATTTGTTTCTTCACTCCAATTTTTTGAGCCCACTGATCCAATTTATATTTGGTTAGAAAAAATCCTTGATTTATATGGCGGATTGGCAAGAAATTCCCCAACTATTTATTCGAAGGAGATGTGATATGGGTTTAATTTGTGAGTCACGACATTTTTTTAGTGAGGGGGTTCGCTTAGCTGCCGACTTATATTTACCTTCTGATGCTCCACCACCGGAAGGGAGACCAGGGGTTGTCATGTGCCATGGATACAATGGCATGAAGCATTTATATGTCCCAGATGCAGCAAAACGTCTTGTCAATGCAGGTTATGCAGTTTTATGCTTTGATTACAAAGGTTGGGGCGAAAGTGATGGGCCAGTGCGCCGGTTAGATCCCCATGGTCGTGTAGCAGATGTTCAGGCGGCCTTAACCATTCTCTGTGCAGAGCCAAATATTAACCAGTCTCATATTGGCCTTTTTGGCTGGAGTTTTGGTTGCTCAACAGCCATTTGGACTGCATCAATTGATCAGCGAGTAAAAGTAGTAGTTGGCGTTGTTGGGGTTGGAGATGGGGAGCGTTGGTTGGAAAGTGTTTGGCCAGCTGATAAATGGCAGCAACTAATGCAAGATTCTAGAGAGGATCGTTTGCAACGCGCAAGAACTGGAAAATCAAGTTTTGTCGATCGTGGCCGGATACTTTTTCTTGACGCCGCATCTCAAGCTAAGTCTCAAGCAGCACGTAAAGCTGGGGGAGTAAATCGCGATGAAATTCCTTTAGAGTTTGTGGATGAAACCATTATTTTTAAAGCTGAGTGGGTTGTAGCTAAGGTTTCTCCTAGGCCATTACTTTTAATCTCTTGCTCTAATGACCAGGTAGCTCCGCCCTACGAAATGCAGGCTTTATATGATGCTGCACTTGAGCCTAAGAAGCTGATTATTTTAGAGGGCAAGGATCACTATGATGTTTATTCAGGTCCAGCATTTGATTCCGTAATGGCAGAAACTTTACTATGGCTTAGTTCAACTTTTAAACTAACTTAGCATTATTTAAAAAATTTATAACTAAAATGAAAAATCTACAAATTCTCTTAAAGAATAGGCCAGTAGGAATTCCAAAGCCTAGTGATTTCGAATTATTTGCAGCGAAAGTCACCAACCCTAACGCGGGGGAAGTATTAGTCCGCAATCTTTGGCTCTCTTTAGATCCCTATATGCGAGGCAGAATATCAAATGCAAAATCTTATGTAAATCCTGTAGAAATTGGTGAAGTAATGGTTGGAGCAACGGTAGGAGAAGTGGTTGAATCATTACACCCTGATTTTAAAGTCGGTGATAAAGTTGTAGGTACGCTCGGGTGGCAACTTTATGCAACCTCGAAGGGCGATGCATTACGTAAAATTCCTGACTCTCAAATATCTCTTTCAGCTTATTTAGGAGTTTTGGGAATGCCTGGGGTTACTGCTTGGATTGGGGTCAATAAAATATGTTTTCCTAAGCCTGGAGAAACTTTAATCGTATCTGCAGCAGCCGGGGCGGTTGGAAGTACTGTTGGTCAAATTGCAAAACTGATTGGTTGTCGAGTTGTTGGTATTGCAGGAGGCAAAAAAAAATGTCTGCACGTAGTTGAGGAGCTGGGTTTTGATGCATGTGTTGACTACAAGGCCAATAATCTACATGAAGATCTCGAAATAGCCTGTCCAAATGGCATAGATGTTTGTTTTGAAAATGTTGGAGCGCAAATATTTGATGAGGTATTAAGCTTGGTTAACCCATTTGCGCGCATTGCACTGTGTGGATTAGTAGCTCAGTCTAGTGCTATTGAGGCATATAGATACTTAAATATCAGAAATATTTTAGTTAATCGAGTAAGGCTGCAGGGCTTTATTGTTTTTGATCATATGGCAGACTGGGATAATGCAGTTAGTGAATTATCTCAATTACTCTTTGCAGATAAATTAAAATATTATGAAACTGTCGCAAATGGCTTAGATAGCGCTCCCGAGGCTTTTATTGGCATGCTTCAAGGTGCAAATTTGGGTAAGCAACTAGTTAGGCTTACGTGAGTAATCTGCTGTAGTTCTCACTCGCGGTAATTTTCCCTTGCTGAGGATCGCTAGTTTTGATTGAAGGTTAAAAATACTGGATCAGTTTGCGCCTAAAATATTTTTTTAAAAATATTCAATAAATTATTAGTTCAACTTTAAAAGTTAGCAATTTTATGAAAATTGGATTTATCGGACTTGGTAATATGGGTGCACCTATGGCGCGTAATTTAGTCAAAGCGGGACATGATTTGGTGGTGTATGACGTGGTTGAGGCTAATATGAATAAATTAGCTCAAGCCAATAAGGATAAGGTTACGATTGCCACTTCATTATTTTCTTTGATCTCTTCAAAGGTTGAAATTATTATCACTATGCTTCCTACTTCCAAAGAAGTTAAGTCGGTATATCTTGATGAAAGTGGAGTTTTGTCACAGGATGTAAATGGATTGATATTGATTGATTCTTCCACGATTGACCCTATGAGTTCGCGTGAAGTTTCTAAAAGAGCAACAGATAAAGGTGCGCTAATGTTAGACGCACCAGTTTCTGGAGGAACAGGGGGTGCAGAAGCTGGCTCCCTTACATTTATGGTGGGCGGGGAACTGAGTCTTTTTAATCAGATGTCATACCTCTTTCAAGCTATGGGGAAAAATATCGTTTACTGTGGCGATTCTGGCAACGGTCAGGTTGCTAAAGTTGCCAATAATATGTTACTTGCAATTTCTATGATTGGCACAGCTGAAGCAATGAACTTAGGGGTTTCTTTGGGCATGGATCCTCAAGTTTTAGCTGGGATTATTAATTCTTCAAGTGGAAGATGTTGGAGTTCTGATACCTATAACCCATATCCTGGTGTGTTGGAAAATACCCCCGCTTCAAGAGGTTATAGTGGCGGCTTTGGCGCAGATCTAATGCTTAAGGATTTGAGTTTGGCTACTGAGGCTGCAAAGTTAGTAAAACTACCTGTTCCTATGGGAGGTTTAGCGCAGCAACTTTACCAGGCATTTAACACTCAGGGCAACGGCAGTTTTGATTTTTCCGCAATTATTAATCTTTTTAAAAAAAATGATTAAAGATTTAATTATTGAGAAAATAAATCACCTTGGCTTAATTACACTTAATCGCCCAGCTGCCTTAAATAGCTTAAATTTAGATATGGTTAGGTGCATGCACAAAACCTTAGATCTTTGGGAGCATGACGATACTATTTTCGCTGTAGTTATAAAGGGGGCCGGTGAAAAAGCGTTCTGTGCAGGAGGCGATATTCTATGTTTACATGAAAGTATCAGTAATGGTTTTAATCAGCATATGAAATTTTTTAAAGAAGAATTTCTTCTTGATGAGTATATTTACCAATTCCCAAAGCCTTATATTGCAATAATGGATGGCTATGTCATTGGAGGAGGAATGGGGATTGTTCAGGGCGCAGATTTTAGGATTGTGACTGAGCGATCAAATCTTGCGATGCCTGAAACATCGATTGGTTACTTTCCAGATGTTGGCGCAAGCTATTTCTTATCACGTTGCCCTGGTTTTATTGGCAGCTATCTTGGTGTAACAGGGATCACTATTAAGGCAGAAGATGCTTTATATGCTAAGTTAGCCGATTGGTATCTTCCATCAAACCAACTCAATATTTTTCTTCAAGGACTGGGTTTGCTTACCTCTGACACATTTGATGAAAAGACAATTAGCCAGTTACTTACCCAGCTTGGCGGAAGAAAAAAGGCCATTTCACCATCACTCTCAAAACAGAGACATTTGATTGACTCAATTTTTTCATTGTCAACTGTTCAGGACATCGCTCATTCGCTCAAAATGACGAAGAATGCTGACTATAAAAAATGGGCTGAAGATACGCTTAATATAATGAGTAAACGTTCACCATTATCCTTAGTGGGCGCTTTACAGACCATTCACTTAGGAAGAGGCCTATCGCTTCATGAGTGTTTTGCGATGGAAATCGCCCTTGTAGAGCGATGGATTGATGTGGGCGACCTTCTTGAGGGTATCAGAGCGTTAATTATTCATAAGGATAACTCTCCACAATGGAAGTATCGAATTGATGAGTTAACAAGTACACGCCTTCAAGCCCTTTTACCGTCGATTTTTTAAGGATATTTTTTGGGATTTTTAGAGTTTTCTCCTGAGCAAATTATGGTGCGAGATATGGCGCGTAATTTTGCTCGTAATGAATTAATGCCTCATAGTGCTCGATGGGATCATGAGGGATGGGTTGATGAATCAGTATTAATGCAAATGGGAAAACTTGGATTGATGGGTGTTTTGGTCCCAGAGGAGTGGGGTGGGGCAAACTTAGATTTTATTTCTTACGCCCTAGCAATTGAAGAAATTTCATTTGGGGATGGTTCAGTTGGCGGGATAATGAGTATTCATAATTCAGTTGGTTGTGGGCCGTTAATGCAGTTTGGTACTTTTTCTCAAAAACAAGAATGGTTAACTGAGCTTTCAACTGGAAGAGTAATTGCTTGTTTTTGTTTAACGGAACCTCAGGCAGGATCAGAAGCACATAATTTAAAAACCACAGCAGTTTTAAAGAATGGTCATTGGGTACTTAATGGCCATAAGCAGTTTGTAAGCAACGGTAAGCGTGCAAAGTTAGCAATCATATTTGCTGTTACTGACCAAGAGCTTGGAAAAAAAGGACTTTCAGCTTTTCTTGTTCCTACTGTTTCACCTGGATTCATTGTTAATAGAATTGAAAATAAACTGGGAATTAGAGGATCGGATACTTGTTCAATTACTTTAGATGACTGCATAATTCCAGAGAGTAATTTACTAGGGCCGCGCGGTAAAGGTCTTGCAATTGCTTTATCAAATCTAGAGGGTGGTCGAATTGGAATTGCTGCACAGGCGCTAGGTATAGCGCGTGCTGCATTTGAATCTGCCCTGAAATATTCTAAAGAGCGCATTCAATTTGGCGCTCCAATTATTGAGCTCCAAACTATTGGTAATTATTTAGCTGATATGCAAACACAAATTAATGCCGCTCGACTATTAATATTAAAAGCCGCCAGTATGAAAGAGGCTGGCAAAGTTTGCTTATCTGAGGCTTCTCAGGCTAAATTATTTGCCTCAGAAATGGCGGAATTTGTTTGCTCTAAGGCAATACAAATTTATGGAGGATATGGATACCTCCAGGATTACCCTGTAGAGCGATTTTATAGGGATGCTCGCATTACCCAGATTTATGAAGGAACTAGTGAAATTCAGCGATTAGTCATTGCTAGAGCCCTAAAAAATGAGAATTTTTAGCTAAAAATATATGACGAACTATGCAGTCTGCTAAATTGGGATCGAGTTTGAGGGAAGGGAGTCTTAATGGAATATAGCCTCTAAAGTTGATAGAATAAGGGTAGACTTTATTATCAAAAGCAGTATTTTATAAAAATGACGACAGGAGACAGCTATGACAGCTTTAACGATTTCTCGTAGAGTATTTAGTGCTTTAGCCATTGCCATGGTAGCCGGCTTAGCTTTGCCAGCTGCCGCACAAACCACCCAATTTAATGATTATGGCTGGCCAGAAGGGACGGATGAAAAAATCTCCCCTAAATCGATTGCCTGGCTTAAAGAAAAAGGCTGGTGGCCAATTCAGGTCGCGTTTCAGCCGCCTTGGTCTGGTCAAAATACGATTAACTTAGTCATGGATAAAAAAGGCTTATTAGCCAAGCGTGGGGTAGAGGCGAAGTGGCAAGCTTTCCCTTCAGGCCCAGCGATTAATGAAGTGATTATTTCAGGTCGTTTTCAATTTGGTAATGGCGGTAATTTTCCCTTCACCACTTTAGTAGATAAAAATATTCCCGTTAAAACGATTGCCGTAATTAATGTGAATTTGTTGCACGCCATGTTAGTTCCAACTGATTCAAAAATCAAAACGATTAAAGACTTTAAAGGCTCTAATCCGCCTGCAACTATTGGCATCGTGACTGGATCCTCAGCTGAATTTTATATTCAGGCAGCCGCTAAGGCCAATGGCCTTGAAGTGGGTAAAGATATTATTTTGAAAAATATGCCTCCCGGCGAACAAATGGCAATGCCTAAGGGTATCGATGCCGTAGTTCCTTGGGACCCAACGCCAACGATTATGGTACAGGAGCGTAAAAATGCGCGCATCGTTAGCGATAGCTTCCCTTACAATATTTACGAGGGTACTTTCTATGCGCGTCAAGAAATGATTGATAACGCACCCGACGTAGTACAGGCTTTTACTGACGCTATTGCTGAAGCTACTCTATGGATTCGTAAAAATCCGGATGCTGCAGTCACGGCAATGCAAGAAGATCCTAATTTGAAGAATTACTCTACAGAAATTTTGCGTCAACAAGTGAGTGCTTATAACCTGTTATATAAGCCAACCTATATATACCCAATTCCGTTATTTTGGGGTCGTGCCAATGAGCCAATTTATAACTGGCTTTATGAAAGCAAACGAATTCAAAATAAGCTCACCGGAGTCGATTTTGCGCGCGCTGTAGATACTCGCTTTATGGATAAAACGTTTTCTAAGTTAGGTTGGAGTATTCCTAAGCAACCTTCGTTCTTGCCAGCTAATTGGAGTACGCCAATGGATAAAACACCGTATCCAACCTATATGACTTCACTTAATACGACTAAGCCGCAACCATTCCCAGAAAAAGGTGATTTAACTAAAGACTGGTCGTTTGATGGCAAGGTATACAAAAAATAATGCCTTTTTTTCATTCAGTTAAGCAGTTACGGCGTTTAATTCTGCTCTTGATATTACTGGCTGGCTGGGAGTTTGCCAGCCGGTATATCTTGGATAAAACCCAGGCCACACTTTTACCACCGCCGTCTGGAGTATTAAATGGCGCAATTGAATTGGGTTTTTCTGGTGAATTATGGAAACACATCCGTGATAGCTTAGCGCGTGAATTTATTGCTTTTTGTTATGCCAGCGTAGCCATTCCGCTAGGTATTGTGATGGGGTGCTTTAAGTGGGTGAATGAACAGGTTGATCCCATTATTGAAATTTTGCGACCCATTCCGCCCATTGCGTGGATTCCGTTGAGTATTTTATGGTTTGGTGTGGGCAATACCCAAAACCAATTCATTATTTTCTTAGGTATTTTCTTCCCGATTCTATTAAATACCATTGATGCTGTGAAGAATATCGAACCTAATTTAATCCGCGCAGCTCGGTGTTTGGGTGCACGTGGATGGAATGTAATCACGCGGGTGGTATTACGTGCCGCCTTGCCGCAAATTGTCACTGGTATCCGTATTGGCCTTGGAGTGGGTTGGATGGCTTTGGTTGCCGCTGAACTAGTTGGCGCTAATTCTGGCCTTGGTTTTTTAATTAATGATGCGCGAACAGTGTTGCGTACCGACTATATTTTAGATGGCATGCTGGCGATTGGTCTCATTGGCTTGACACTAGATCGGCTCATTCGTTATGCCGCTAAAAAGTTTATGCCATGGTCACGTGCTTTAAATGCGTAATGTTTTCTTAATGGATAGTAATTAAATTAATGTCAGCTTTAAAAGTAGAACACCTTAGTAAAATTTACCCCGCACTAAATGGTCAAGGCCAAGCGGTTCAGGCCTTGGAAGATGTCTCATTAGAGGTGAATAAAAACGAGTTCGTCTCGATCTTGGGTCATAGCGGCTGTGGCAAAACAACCCTCCTGAATTTAATTGCTGGTTTTGAGGTGCCTACTGCCGGTCGAATCGAATGCGCAGGTAAAGAAGTAAAAGAGCCCGGCGCAGATCGTTCGATGGTTTTTCAAGACTATGCTTTATTTCCTTGGCTTACTGTGCGTGACAATATTGCGTTTGGCCTTAGCATTAAGGGCATTGATGCGGCAACAATCAAAAAAGATGTCGAGCATTTTGCCGCTCTAGTGGGTCTTAGTGCCTTTATTGAAAGCTACCCCCATCAGTTATCAGGTGGTATGCGACAACGGGTATCGATTGCTCGTGCCTTAGCAGTTGATCCTACGGTATTGTTGATGGATGAGCCTTTTGCAGCATTAGATGCCCAGAATAGGGCGATGATGCAACAAGAGATGATTCGCATTTTGGCTGAAGAAAGTAAAACCGTTGTACTAGTAACACATAGTATTGAAGAGTCAATTAATTTATCAGATGTGATTATCGTCATGACACGTAGGCCTGGCCGTGTTAAAAAAGTTATTCGCGTGCCAGAACCCAGACGCATGGTAGAAGATACCCCTAGCTATCTCGAAGTGCGCAAGCAAATTCGTGACTTAATTTCTGATGAGCATGATTTAAGTGATGTTAGTTGAATTCATTTGATTGGTTTGCAATCGCCCTGTTAGCAATTTCCGCTACCTTAGGGGGATTATTTCGGCGCTTAAGTGGTTTTGGGGGCGCGATGGTGATGTCACCTTTACTAATGGGCTTTTTGCCCTTGGCAGTACTCATTCCTGTGGTGATGTTCATCGAGCTTCTTGGCGGCGTCTGGTTAGCTCGAAATTGGCGAGTTGCTAAGGAGGATCGCCCCCGTATGTATCGCTTACTTTTAGGCGCAGCTATTTTCCTGCCGATTGGCATTTTAGTGAGCACGCAATTTTCAGTGCAACTGCTAAAGATTGGGGCTAGCTCCGCAGTACTATTCTTTGCGCTTTATTTATTATTACAACCCCATGTGCAGGTTAACTTATCGAAGATCAAGGATAACTTAGTAGGTTCGGGCGCTGGCCTCTTGTTGGGGTCATGCGGTATTGGTGGGCCGGTAGTTGCACTATATTTAAATGCGAGTACGCTAGAGTTCACTCGCGCCCGCGCACTACTATCGCAAGTGACTTCAGGTATGGCGCTATTTGCCATTATTACTGCCAGCTTAATTGGTAGCGATTTAACTTGGCTCCCTTTACTTTTAGTGGGTCTGCCTGCATTCTTGCTAGGTTTTTATATAGCCCACCGTATTGATCAGGAGCACCTCATTAGCCAAGCGAAGATTAAAAAAATCTGTCTTTATCTTTTAGTTGCGAATGCAATTTTTAATTTAGCTATCAGTGCATTAATATAAATTGGAAATCATCCTTACCTTAGTAGCAGCTGCGGCGATCGTTTCATTGGCCTATTTCATTTTTGGTATTACTGGTTTTGGTTCCTCAATTGTCTCGGTGCCATTATTAGTCCAGCTATATCCTTTGCAAACCGTAGTGCCGCTAATTGTAGTTTTAGATTTATGTGCCTCTTTTTATCAGGGTAAAAAGTCATTTAAGCAAGCAAGTTTTAAGGAGCTATATTGGTTAGCTCCTTTTACCTTAGTAGGAATGGCAATTGGTGTTACTTTATTATTAGATGCCCCTAAGAGCCCCTTGCTAATTACCTTAGGAATTTTTGCTGGCTTGAATGGAATTCGTATTTTGGTGGGCCGAAATTCCGCCATAGATAAGACGATTTCGCAGTTTTGGTCTATTCCCTTTGGGGTAAGTGGGGGTATTTTTACCGCCTTATTTGCCACTGGCGGACCCATTTATGCCTCGTATTTGGCTATGCGCATTCATGATGCTGCGCGGTTAAGAGCGACCATGACGGCAATTATTTTTTCATTGGTATTTTTGCGTTTAGCGTTAATGATTATTACTGGCTTACTTCTTAAGGCCGACGTTGCATTATTAGCCTTATTTTTAATTCCCTTTATGGCTATCGGCGTTTGGGCAGGCACTCGGGCACATATCGGTATTCAATTAAGTACATTAAAGTTAATATATGGTTTGATCTTATTATTATCAGGCTGTGGTTTACTATTTAGAGAGGTGTTTTAAATGTTGAGAAATTATCTTTCTTCTAAGAGCATTCAATTAGGCCTATTTCTTATCATTATTGGCCTCACTAGCAGTATCAGTAGCGCGGTATTTGCGCAAAATTTTCCTGATAAACCACTGCGCTTAATTGTGCCATTTCCCCCTGGCGGACCAACTGATATTGTCGCTAGGCCGCTCGCGCAGTTACTAGGAGATGAGCTCAAGCAGCAGGTGATTATCGACAATAAAGGTGGTGCTGGCGGCACGATTGGCGCAGATTTTGTGGCCCGTGCTGCGCCAGATGGTTACACGCTTTTTATGGGTACAGTTGGCACCCACGCGATTAATCCTAGTTTGTATAAAAAATTATCCTATGATGCTATTAAAGATTTCACCCCGATTGCATTAGTTGCTAGTGCGCCGATTGTGATTGCCGTTAATGCCAATAGTTCGATTAAAACTTTAGATGATTTAATTAAACAAGCCAAGCAAAAACCAGAATCGCTGCAGTTTGGCACGGCGGGCAATGGTACCCCTGGGCATTTAACTGCAGCTTTATTTGAATCTACTACCAAGGCAAACTTAAAACATATCCCCTATAAAGGTAGTGCTCCAGCCGTTACCGATTTGTTAGGTGGTCAAATTGATTTGGTTTTTGACCCAATTCAATCAGTTTTACCCCACATTGTTTCGGGTAAATTGCGCGCCCTAGCGGTAACCAGTAAAGTACGCTCGCCAGTGCTACCAGCCATTCCAACAGTAGCAGAGCAGGGCTATCCCCAGTTTGAATCGATCGCATGGTGGGGTGTATTTGCACCAGCAAAATTACCCAAGAATGTTTATACCCTGCTCAAGGCCGATACTGAGAAGATTGCCGCTTCAGCAACCTATAAAGAAAAGCTAGGTAATTTAGGCGTGGTGCCAAATACCGATTTTAGTGAACCATTTGCTGATTTTCAGGCGAAGGAACTAAGCAAGTGGGCGCGGGCAGTACGTGATTCGGGTGCGACGTTAGATTGATTAATATCATTATCATTTTTAAGGGGGAATTTAAGTGGCTACTGTAGATTCAAAGTTAATAAGTCAATATTTAAATGTATCAGCTTCAAATGTTTCTGATGCCTTAGATCGGCTTGGAATTAATGGTGCCCCCCAAGGCATATTGCCAATTTACCCATGCGCAAAAGTTGCTGGTCCAGCGGCTACTTTGAAGTATCTTCCATTTGGACAGGCAGAAGAATCAACCGTTATCGGTACGCTAAAAGCAATTGTTCTTGGTGGAGCAGGCTCAGTTTTGGTAGTCGATGCGTCAGAAAATCCCTTTGTTAATTCCTTTGGTGGTGTTGCCGGAGCAACTGCTAAACATAATGGTTTAGTTGGCTGTGTCACTGATGGCGTAGTACGTGATGTTGACGAATACAAAATTTATGGCATGCCTGTTTATGCCAAAGGTATTGCACAACAATCTGTTCGTGGGCGCTCTTCTTGTGCGGGTTATGGCATACCAGTTATGCTAGCTGGTGTACCAGTACGACCTGGTGACTTTATCTTGGCAGATGAAAATGGAACTGTGGTTGTGCCCATGGAGCACATTGCAGAAGTGCTCGCTTTTGCCCAAAAAGTGAAGGCTACTGAAGATCGTGTCATTGCTGAAATTCGCGCGGGTGCTGATCCCGTAGAGGCGCATCTAAAAGTCAATTACGACAATATGTTAAAAAAATAAGCCTGCAATGCCCGATAATTTAAAGAAAAATCATCGAGCTTCTTTATTTTGGGGTGGATTGCGCCTGAGTGAATTAAATAATGAAGCTGAATGTGCTGCTGATATTGTTTGTATCGACTTAGAAGATTCGGTACCATTAGACCGAAAACAGGATGGCCGATTAGCACTTAAACAATTTTTACAAACCTATAAACCGACAAAGTCAGTGCAATATATCGTGCGAATGAATTCACTTGATTCAGCAGATGGGCAAAGTGATTTAGCGATGTTAGTCAATCAACCAGCCTTTATTTCTACCTTATTAATTCCTAAACTTGAATCAGTAGAAGAGTTAATCCAGGTTGGTCATTTTTTAGAGGAAAAAAATTCTCCACTGAATTTATTTGGAATCATCGAAACAGCAAAGGGCTTAGAGCATGCCTCACTTATTGCTTGCGCACATCCAAAGTTAAAAGGACTATATTTTGGCGGATTTGATCTTTCAACGGCCATTGGTTGTGAGATGGATTGGGAGCCATTGCTCTATAGCCGCTCTAAGGTGGTACATGCCGCTGCCTTAGGAGGTATTTTAGTATTTGATTCTCCTGCGTCATTTGTAGATGCATCTGCAGACCAAGAAAAGCTATATAACTATTGCTTGAGATCTAAAGCGTTAGGCTTGATGGGGATGGTGACTAAGCATGGCAGTCAGGTAAGCACGATTAAGCGGGCATTTTCTCCTAGCGCAGCAGAAATCGAGCGGGCAGAAAAAATACTGGCAATGTTTGCAAAAGATCCCAGTAGGCCCATTGTTTACGAAGGTAAATTAATTGAGCTGCCAATGATTAAAAAACTAAGGCAACTTTTTTAGTTATGGCAACGATTCAATATTTAACTCGTATCGAGTTTGATTACGGAGCGATTAAGACGCTTGCCAGCTTACTAAGCAGTTTAGGAATTAGCAAGCCACTGCTAGTCACAGACCCATTTCTTAGTAAAACCGCAATAGTGGGCGATATTCAAGAATTACTTAGCCAATTTAATCCCATTTTATTTGCTAAGACGCCACAAAATCCTACCGAAGAAGCAGTCGAGGAAGCAGTCCAAGTTTATTTAGCAGAAAAATGTGATGGGATCATTGCTATTGGTGGTGGTTCATCAATTGATCTGGCTAAGGGTGTGGCCTTATTGGCTACCCACCCAGGACCCATTGAGCAGTATGCAGTCATTTTGGGCGGCCTTGAAAAGATCAGCGCTAAAGTTGTACCGGTAATTGCAGTACCCACAACTGCCGGCACGGGTAGCGAAGTAGGGCGGGCAGCGTTAATTTCTCTTCGCGACGGTCGTAAATTAGGTTTTATCAGCCCCCATCTTATTCCTAAAATAGCGCTTTGTGATCCCGAGTTGACACTGGGATTGCCTCCCAGTCTTACTGCGGCAACGGGTATGGACGCGTTGACTCATTGCATAGAAACGTATCTTTCTCCGCGCGTTAACCCGCCGGCTGATGCCATTGCAATTGATGGAGCTAAACGAGCTACCGCATGGGTCGAGATAGCATCTAAAGATGGTTCAAATCGTGAGGCTAGATGGAACATGATGATGGCTTCACTGCAAGGTGGCCTAACGTTTCAAAAAGGACTTGGCGCAGTTCATTCGATGTCGCATCCATTGGGTGGTATTAAGTCGCCGGTACTTCATCATGGCACCTTAAATGCGGTAATTCTGCCCGCAGTATTACGCTTTAATGAATCGTATTGCACGGAAAAATTTGCAGAGTTAAAGATAGCTATGGGTGTACCTAATGGCACTTCACTGGATCGATTTATTGAGAATTTAAATCAAAAACTCAATCTACCTAAATCGTTAAGTGCAATGGGGGTAACGCGCGAGATAATTCCTGCAATGGTGGAGGGTGCCTTGAAAGATCATTCAAGCGCATCGAATCCACGTCCGCTAAATAAAAAAGATTTTGAGATGCTATTTGAAGAAGCGTTAAATTAATTGATTAAAGGGTTAACAATCATGAAATTTTTATTTATCCGCGTATTTATTATTTTTATCGCTTTCATTGCTAATGTAAGCGCTCAAAGCCAGCCTTATCCCAATAAACCCATTAAGATTATTTCGCCATTTGCTACAGGGGGAATTGCGGATACTTTTTCTCGTGTAGTTGGCCAGGGATTAAGCGAGTCTTTGGGTCAGCCGGTCGTGGTTGAAAATAAAACAGGCGGCGGCGGCAATATTGGTGCAGACTTTGTGGCAAAAGCACCAGCCGATGGATATACCTTGGTAATGGGTAATATCGGTAGTCATGCGGTAAACCCATACCTCATAAAAAATATGCCCTATGACCCGCTAAAAGATTTTGAGCCCGTTGCTTATGTTTTAGATGCTGAAGGCTTATTGGTTGTTAATCCCACAATTCCAGTTAAAAATGTCACTGAATTAATTGCTTATGTTAAAGCGCGTCCAGGCCAAGTTTCTTATGGCTCTGGCGGCATGGGAACAACAAGCCATTTGGCTGGCGAATTATTTAAGTCCTTAGCAAAAGTGGATATGACGCATATTCCATACAAAGGTAATGCCCCTGCAATTACTGATTTAATTGGCGGCCAAACCCAAGTTATGTTTGCAACGATGCCCACAGTTTTGCCTTATGTTAAGACCGATAAATTAAAGGCTTTAGCAGTGATCGGTAGTAGCAGAGCCAGCTCACTACCCGAGGTGCCCACAGTGGCTGAAACAGTACCTGGGTTTGATGTCAGTAACTGGATTGGCATTTTTGCCCCAGCAGGTACACCAAAACCCATTATTAATAAGCTCAATGCGGAGATTATTAAAATCATGCAACAGCCTGCAGTGCAAAAGCGTTTAGAAACTGAGGGCGCTAAATTTAAACCAATGACCCCTGAAGCTTTTGGTGCTTTTCAAAAGAATGAAGCGCTGAAATGGGCTAAAACGATTAAAGATGCTGGTATTAAGCCTGAGTAAGCCAAAAACGCTGTCTGTCATACGTCTGTAATAAATTTCCATTATTATGGAAATATGAAAAATAGTGAAGCTATCCAGGCATTTGTCGCCCTAGGGCAAGAAAGTCGTCTCAATATCTTTCGCCTAATTGTGCAAAGGGGTGATATTGGCTTAACGCCCACGCAAATGATTGAAAAATTGGGCATTCCTAATGCAACTTTAAGTTTTCACTTAAAGGAATTGGTGCAGGCAAGTCTATTAGTGGTTGAGCGTCAAAGTCGCAATTTAATTTATCGACCTAATGTCGCCTTAGTAACGGATCTAAGCGAATTTCTTTTGGAAAATTGCTGCAGTGGCAAGACGTGCGCTATTAAAAGAGTAAATAAAAAAGTAGCCTGTAAATGAAGCCATACAACATCCTTTTTTTATGTACCCATAATTCAGCCCGCTCGATAATTGGAGAGGCATTAGCCTCTACGCATCCCAGTGGGAAATTTAGAGGGTTTTCTGCAGGCTCTACACCGGGTACCAGCGTAAACCCAATCGCTGCAGACATTGCTGAAGAATTGGGAATGGATCGGACTTTATTGAAATCGAAAAGTTGGGATGTCTACGGTGGGCCTGATGCCCCCAAGATGGATTTTGTGATTACCGTTTGCGATAACGCTGCTGGTGAGGTTTGTCCATTTTGGCCAGGGCAGCCAGCTACTGCGCACTGGGGCTTTCCTGATCCATCTCAAGTGCAGGGTACAGATCTAGAAAAGCGTAAAGCATTTAATGACGTGAAGAATGGCCTTAAAAGGCGCTTAGACATAATGGCTGCTATGCCTTTAGAGAAACTTGATTCGATCAGTTTGAAGGCAATTCACACTCAAGCATGAAAACTTACGCAAGCGAATTTATTGGCACAGCTTTACTATTAGCCATCATTGCCGGCTCTGGAATTATGGGTGAAGCTCTGGGTGGTGGTAATGATGCCGTGGCTTTACTAGGTAATAGCATTGCCACAGGAGCAGGCTTATATGTCTTAATTACCTTGCTTGGACCAATATCAGGAGCGCACTTTAATCCGGTTGTGAGTTTAATGTTCTGGAAATTAGGTCATATCAACAGAAGCAAAATGCTTGCCTATTGGGTTTGCCAATTTACTGGTGCGATTGCCGGAATTTGGTTTACCCATTTCATCTTTAGCTTACCTATTTTGCAAGAATCCAGCAAAGTCAGAACCGGCCTAGGTATGTGGGCTAGTGAATTTTTTTCAACCCTAGTTTTACTTAGCGTCATTTATCTTGGCGATCGAAGTGCGAAGGACCGCATTCCCATGTTAGTTGCTCTAACAGTGACTGCAGGCTATTGGTTTACTTCCTCCACTTTCTTTGCTAACCCAGCGGTAACAGTAGCAAGAAGCCTAACCAACACCTTTGTCGGGATCGCTCCAGCCGATACCTTAGGCTTTATTGCTGCTCAAATTGTCGCAGTAGTTCTACTAGCGCTATTCTTAAAACGTTAATCCCTTTGATTTCATTCAGTTTTTTGTTTAGCCCTGGCTTTGGCAAATTACTTCGATCCCCTTAAAGATTAATTTATACTGTTATAAATTAAGGGTATATACCTTGCGGGGTTAAAAGCGCTTCTAGTGTTTGTAATTATTCTTTTAAGGCTATAACAATAATGAAATTAAACCAAAAAGAACAAGCCATGCTAGCTGGTGAATTTGGGCCAGTAAAGCAAATGGCAATACAGCATCAAATTAAAGTCGGTGATTTTTTTGAGGCTGAAGATTTTGTTGAGGTAGCGCAGGCGCACATTATGGCCGACACAGAAAGTCTTGGCGAGGCTGGGGTAGTTTGGCTTGAGGGCTTAGCGAAGAACTCTTCTAAAGATCGGGTGGTTAGCATTCCGACGATTACCGACCCACGGGGCACAGACTTTACTAAAGCCAAGCAATTAGGTCAAACCGAGAAAATGCTCGATCTCGAGCGGCGTGCTATCGCCGCCTTTGTCAAGATGGGCGTATCGATGACTGATACCTGCATAAATTACCAAACCATCATGGCGCCGATTTATGGTGAGCATGTCGCTTTTGGTGATACGGGTGTTGTCATTTATTCAAATTCAATTTGTGGTGCACGCTCCAATTTTGAGGGCGGTCCATCGGCATTATCAGCGGGCTTAACGGGGAGAACACCGCGTTATGGATATCACCTGGATTCCTATCGTCGGCCATCGCAACGCTTTTCTATTGACTGGATGCCAAGCTCATTAAATGAATGGGGTGCTTTAGGTGCTTATATTGGTAAGCAAACAGGCAATTACTGGGCTGTACCCATTTTGGAAGGGGTGAGTGTAGTACCCACTTCAGATAGCCTCAAGCACTTTGGGGCGGCGATGGCCAGTTTTGGTTCTACAGCACTATTTCATATTGCTGAGATTACCCCTGAAGCACTGAGACCACAAGATTTAGGAATTGATCAACTATCGCCAAACAAGATTGCTTACTCAGATGTGATGGCTTTGCAAAGCTCGTATCGAGTAACTGATGACGTGGACGTAGTCGTTTTTTCAGCGCCACAGTTAAGCTTAATTGAAATGCGTTCAGTAGCTGATTTGTGTGCAGGCAAGCAATTTAAAATTCCTTTACTTGCAGTGACTAGCCCGCAGGTCAAAGCGGATTCAGACCGCATGGGGCTTACTAAAACCATTGAAGATGCTGGTGGTACCGTATTTTCTGGGATGTGCTTTTATCAATCGTATGCCAGAGAAATTGCCACCGCTAATGGCTGGAAGCGGCTTGCTACCAATAGCGCAAAAATGGTCAATATATTAGGTGGGTATGGATACATTCCGATGTTGGCTTCAATGGAAGAGTGTGTAAGAGCAGCTGAGACAGGAAAATTATCATGAGTGCAATTTATTATGCCAAGCATGCCTTAGGCAATATTGTTGAGGGCGAGTGTTTATGTGCCAGCGATGGTTTCTCGGCGCGCTACGATCTAGACCGAATTAATGGCACCTTCTCTAGACCCAGTCATAAGCTATTTGGTAAATCGTATAAGGATAAAATTTTAGTGCTCGATACTGCTAAAGGCGGTGTTGCAAGTGCTTGGATGTTGTATGAAATGAAGTCACGCAATATTGCCCCATTGGCCATTATTTTTAATTCTGTAAATCCAATCTTAGTGCAGGGCGCAGCGCAGGGCGATATCAGCATGCTGAGCGGTTTTACTGAAGACATTACTCAGGCCTTACAGAGCGGACAAATTTTACGGGTTGACCCCAGCAAAAAAATGCTTGAAGTGATTAATGGGGCAGATAATTAAGTGAAGTTATTCTTAATAGCCTGACATTTTTTAACATCTAAAGAAGTGCGAAAATAATATGCGGATTAAATTCAAATTTTTATTGCCACTTTTGATTTTAGTTGCTAGCTATGGAACTGCTGCTCCTGCTCAGACCTCTTATCCAGATAAATCCGTTAAGATTATTGTCCCGTTTCCGCCTGGCGGCGCAACCGATGTTGTTGGTAGAGCCCTAGCGGTAAGGCTTAGTCAACTATGGAAGCAACAAGTGATTGTAGAAAACAAGCCTGGAGCAGGTGGGAATATTGGCGCAGACTTAGTCGCTAAAGCTCCAGCTGATGGCTATACCTTGCTCCTAGCTTCGCCTGCTGAAATCACCATCAACCCGTATTTATATGCCCAGATGCCGTTTGATCCCAGTCGAGATTTTATTCCGGTAGCTCGCGTTGCCTCATCACCTTTAGTTTTAGTGGTGAATAGCAAGTCAGCAGTAAAAAATATGCCTGAATTACTTCAAATGATTAAAACCCAAGGCAGTAAAGTCAATTACGCCTCTTCTGGAAGTGGCGGACCACAACATCTAGCGGGTGAACTTTTTCAATTAATGGCCGGCATATCGATGACGCATATTCCCTATAAAGGTGGAGCTCCAGCAATTACCGATTTGTTAGGTGGTCAGGTCGACTTATTTTTTGCCGGTATTCCACCAGCATTACCGCATATCATTGCTGGAAAATTGCGACCATTAGCGGTCACGACCCTTAAGCGATCACCATTGTTACCACAAGTGCCTACTGTTTCAGAATCAGGCTTTCCAGGTTTTAATATTGAAAATTGGCAGGGCATTTTTGTTCCTAAGGGAACAAATAGTCAGATTGTCGAAAAGATTGCTGCTGATATTGGTGTAATTGCGGCAGAGAAAAATTTTTATGATCTCTTATCAGCGCAAGGCGCAGTTCCTGCACCACTAATTCCCAAAGAGTTTGCAGTATTTGTGAATGCTGAGGCGCAAAAATACAGCAAATTAATTAAGGATTCTGGGGCTAAGCCAGACTAATAAAGCAACACATTCATGAGACACCATGAGTGGTTATGAACTTTATGATGTGTAATTTTCTTTGAGGCTGTAATGGAAATTAAAAAAATTGCCTTTATTGGTCTGGGAGTGATGGGGCGCCCAATGGCTTTGCGACTTGCTAAGGCTGGCCATGAATTAGCAGTTTACGACATTAATCCTCAGGCAATGGCTGAATTTAAGGCCTATAAAAATTGCCGAATGGCCAATTCTCCAGCCGATGCTGCGCAGAATGTGAGTTATGTATTTACGATGCTACCCGACTCTGATTTTATTGATGAGGCGCTATTCGGTGCGAATGGAGCTGCGACAAGTATGCCTAAAAATGCGCTCTTAATCGAAATGAGCACTGGTAATGCGACCCGTTTTATGAAAACAGTCGAACGGCTTGAGGCGCTGGGATTAAGAGCCATTGACGTGCCAATGGGGCGTACTCCGACAGACGCTGCTCAAGGTGACTTATTGGTTTTGGTTGGTGCAGATGAAGCAATCTTGAATGAGGTTAGACCTTTATTAGAAAATTTTGGCAAAGATATTATGCATATCGGCCCAGTTGGTAACGCGATTAAATTAAAGCTGATCAATAACTATATGAGTATGGTTAGCATGGTGCTAACTGCTGAAACACTCATGTTTGCTAGCAAGCTTGGCCTCGATCGCGACACGACAGTTAAGGTTTTGCAAAATACGGTTGCTGGTAGGGGCCAAATTAATGTGAATTTTCCGAAAAAAGTTTTAGCAGGTGATATTACGCCAGACTTCCCATTAGCGCTTGGTTTGAAAGACATTAGTTTGGCAATTGAGCTTGCCAAGTCTGCAGGGGTGCCGCTCTTTTTGGGCGGTGTTTCTCGCGAGCTATTTTCCTTAGCAAAACCGTGGGGTAGAGCACAGCAAGACTGTACGGCGATGCTGCTGCTGTTAGAGGATATATGCAACACTCCAACTACATCGAAATAATGGGGTATTTCAACTGATTAGCACCATTTTGAGGAATGGGGCAATCCCTCGTAATGTAGTTTGCTTTAAAATTAGTTTATGAAGCCTAATCAGTACCTTTATATTTCCATCGTCTCTTTTTTGCTGATCATTGTGGCAATCTTTTTGCAGCAAGTGGGCTATCAAGGCGTTTTCTATGCACCGTGCCCCTTATGTATTTTGCAGCGAGTTGGCTTTTTGGGGATTGCAATTATGTGCTTTATGGCCGCTAGCTTTGCCTATTTTGCGCGTTGGTTTCAGGCCCTCGCTTTGCTCTCAAGTATTTTTGGTCTAGGTGTTGCAAGTCGGCACGTATGGATTTTGTATCACCCTGAGGTGTCCTGCGGGATTGATCCGCTAGAAACCTGGATTAATCAATTTCAGATCGTCAATGGCTTGCCTTGGCTTTTTAAGGCCGATGGATTTTGCACAGCGCAATTGCCCTTGATCTTTGGGTTAGCAGTACCGGTTTGGTCTTTAATTTGGTTTGTCATTTTAACCAGCGTGCTCTTAATCACCCTGTTCAAAAAGAAATAAACTACAACTTACTTCTAACTTTTAGTACTTAGCTAATAGCAACTTCATCTTAGCCTAAGGTAGTTTTAAGGCCTGAATGTGAATACAATCATGATTCCTCTTATTTTAAGAATGTTAAGGAATTTCAATGACCTATTTTGCGGATAACTCAGAAACCATTGGTGGCACCCCCTTGGTACGCTTAAATCGGGTTACTGATGGCGCCAAAGCGACTGTACTTGCAAAGATTGAGGGGCGTAATCCTGCCTATTCAGTGAAGTGCCGCATTGGGGTAGCGATGATTAATGACGCTGAGAAGCGTGGCATCTTAGGACCTGGCAAAGAATTAGTTGAGCCTACTAGCGGTAATACTGGTATTGCATTAGCGTTTGTTGCGGCTGCACGAGGCATTCCACTCACCTTAACGATGCCCGAGACGATGAGTCTTGAGCGGAGAAAACTATTAACTGCCCTAGGCGCCAAATTGGTATTAACTGAAGGCGCTAAAGGGATGAATGGCGCTATAGCAAAGGCCAGCGAAATTGTGGCGTCTGACCCCAATAAATATGTTTTATTGCAGCAATTTAGTAATCCATCCAATCCTGCTATTCATGAGGCTACAACTGGCCCAGAAATTTGGGCTGATACCAATGGCAAGATTGATGTTTTTGTCTCTGGTGTTGGCACAGGCGGTACCTTAACTGGGGTCAGCCGCTACATTAAAAAAACCCAAGGCAAAGCAATCGAGACCGTAGCAGTAGAGCCAACTGCTAGCCCAGTCATTACCCAGAAACTGAATGGCGAGGAAATAAAGCCAGGCCCCCATAAAATTCAAGGAATTGGCGCGGGCTTTATTCCTGAAAATTTAGATTTATCGCTGGTCGATCGTGTAGAGCAAGTAACTAATGAAGAAGCTATTGCCATGGCGCGCCGCATAGCTAAAGAAGAAGGAATTCTAGTTGGCATTTCTTGTGGAGCGGCGGCGGCTGCAGCTGTGCGTTTAGCAAAGCTGCCAGAGTATGCGGGCAAAACGATTGTGGTGGTATTGCCCGATACAGCCGAGCGTTATTTAAGCTCAGCTTTATTTGAGGGCGTATTCGATGAAAAAGGCTTGGCTGCTGCTTAAGCTTTAGGAGCGGTTAATTTTCTTCTTCTCTTCGTAAGTGGGGAAAGAGGATCACGTCACGAATATTCGGAGAATCAGTCAGTAGCATCACTAGACGATCGATCCCAATACCGCATCCACCGGTGGGGGGCATGCCATATTCAAGGGCGCGAATGAAGTCGTGGTCAAAGTACATGGCCTCTTCATTGCCAGCTTCTTTTTCTGCGACTTGTTTACGAAAACGCTCAGCTTGATCTTCAGCATCATTTAGCTCAGAGAAGCCATTAGCAATTTCACGGCCCGTAATAAATAACTCAAAGCGTTCGGTAATGCCTGGGCGGGTATCTGATTCTCTGGCGAGTGGGCTCACCTCAATTGGGTAGTCGATGATATAGGTGGGCTCCCAGAGATGCTCTTCTGCTACGAGCTCAAATAAGGCTAATTGCAAGCCACCTAGACCAGCATTTTTTAAGGCAGGACCGTTTGGATCGATGCCGCCTTTTTTCAATTCAGCACGAATAAAATCAGCGTCTTCTAGCTGATTAGCAACATAATTTTTATTCGCTAAGGGCGCATATTTTAAGATTGCCGCAGTAATACTGAGGCGTTGAAATGGCTTACTTAAATCGAGTTCACGGCCTTGGTGGCTAAGCACTGCAGTACCCTGTGCGTGGATCGCAGCAACTCGAATCAGGTTTTCAGTGAAATCCATGAGCCACAGATAGTCGGTATACGCAGCGTAGAATTCCATCATCGTAAATTCAGGGTTATGACGCGGGCTTACTCCTTCATTACGAAAATTACGATTAATTTCGAAAACCCGTTCAAAGCCACCCACCACTAAGCGCTTTAAGTAGAGTTCAGGCGCAATACGTAAAAACATTTGCATATCAAGCGCATTGTGATGCGTTATAAATGGTTTTGCCGTGGCGCCACCAGGAATGGAGTGCAACATGGGAGTTTCTACTTCCATAAAACTCGCATCAATCATCTGCTGGCGAATTGAAGCAATAACTTTGCTGCGCGCTAAAAAAGTATTTCGACTTTCAGGGGTCACAATTAAGTCGACATAACGTTGACGGTATTTCAGTTCTTGATCTGCGAGCCCATGAAATTTATCGGGCAGGGGGCGCAGAGATTTAGTGAGGAGCCGCAAATTTTTACACTCGACTGAAAGCTCGCCTTTATTTGTTTTAAAGAGAATGCCTTCAGCAGCGATAAAGTCGCCTAAATCCCAGTGTTTAAAGGCGTTGTGTTTATCCGCCCCAAGGTGATCATCGGTAATATAAAACTGAATCTGCCCGCTACGATCTTGAATGGTGGCAAAACTGGCTTTACCCATGACGCGCTTTAACACCATACGGCCAGCGACTTTGACAGAAATTGCTTGGGAAGCTAAATCTTCTTTGCTGATGGCATCATAATGTTGATGCAAGTCAGCAGATAAGTGGCTTGGTACAAAATCATTGGGAAAGGCAACGCCAGATTCGCGTAGCTTACTGAGTTTTTCTCGACGCTCGGCAATGATGTGATTTTCATCTAGCACTTCAGGGGAGGCTGGGGCCGAGTTAATTTTGAGGTCTTTATCGTTCATAAGAGCACAGTAATTTAGTTAAACACCTTGCTTGAGGCTGGCTTCAATAAAGGCATCGAGATCGCCATCTAATACCTTTTGTGTATTGGAAATTTCAACATTAGTACGTAGGTCTTTAATGCGGCTTTGGTCTAGTACATAAGAGCGTATTTGATGACCCCAGCCCACATCGGTTTTGGTAGCCTCTAGTTTATCTTGCTCGACCCGACGTTTTTGCATTTCATGTTCGTACAGCCTGGATTTGAGCATGCTCATGGCCTCAGCCCGGTTGCGGTGTTGGCTGCGGTCATTTTGGCATTGCACCACGATTCCTGTTGGCATGTGCGTTAGGCGGACCGCCGAATCGGTTTTATTAATATGTTGCCCACCCGCTCCCGAAGCCCGATAGGTGTCGGTACGAATATCTGCGGGGTTAATATCAATTTCAATCGAGTCATCAATTTCGGGATAAACATAAATACTAGCGAAAGAGGTATGGCGACCATTTGAGGAATCAAAAGGGGATTTGCGCACTAAACGATGCACGCCGGTTTCAGAACGTAAGTGCCCATAGGCGTATTCACCATCAACTTTAATAGTGGCACTTTTAATACCAGCGACATCACCATCAGACTCTTCTAGAATTTCAGTTTTATAGCCTTTGCGTTCGCAATATTTTAAGTATTGACGGTAGAGCATGCTGGCCCAATCGCAGGCTTCAGTACCACCTGCACCAGCTTGAATATCAATAAAGCAGCTGCACGGATCCATTTCATTATGAAACATCCGGCGAAATTCAAGATCAGCAATGATCGTGCCGTAGGCTTTAATATCCTGCTCAAGCGCAATTAAGGTTTCATCTTCATTTTCATCGCGGGCCAATTCAAATAATTCTTGCGCGCCAATAATATTGTGATTGAGTTGCGTTAGGGTGAGTACTACCCCTTCGAGCATTTTCTTTTCTTTACCCAGTGCTTGGGCTTGCTTTTGATCGTCCCAAATTTTGGGATCTTCAAGAATTTGATTAACTTCAGTTAGGCGACGTGATTTGACGTCGAAGTCAAAGATACCCCCGAAGCGCTTGCTCGCGAGCCAGCAAATCGTTGAGGGTATTACTAATCAGATTAAGTTGTTCAGCTTCCATGACTTGATTATAAGGGCAGCGGCAAAAGGAGCTGAGGTGTTTATGAGCTGAGGTCGTAAGCCTCGATCATGAGCTGTACTCGGGCTTGCCCTTGATACCGATCAGTTACGAGTCGATAAGCTAGCTTAACCTTAGCGGGTAGGGTTTGGGTTTGATTAAACCAAACTCCAGTAACGGGTTTGCTAGTTTGCGTACCCGATCCACTTTCGATAGTGCGTAACTGTAAGCGCAGATGCTTTTCTTTCATGAGGCTTTGTTGTAATACCTCAAACTCGCCATAAAAGATCGGCTGAGGAAAGCCTTGTCCCCAAATTTCACTGGCTAATAAATCACCAATTTCGGGCGTTAATTCAGCGCTTAAAAGCGCGCCATCATGCATACAACGCTTTTCTAGCAAATCTGCAGAGAGTAATTCGCCGGCAACTGTTTGAAAGGTTTGATCAAAGAGCGCAAAATCTGCACTTTTAATTGTGAGTCCTGCAGCCATGGCATGGCCGCCAAATTTTAGAATTAAGCCAGGTTCTCGCTTAGAGACTAAATCGAGGGCATCGCGTAAATGAAAACCCGTTAGCGATCTTCCCGAGCCGCGTAACTCGTCGTTTTCAGCAGGCGCAAACACAATTGCCGGTCGATTAAAACGTTCTTTAAGGCGTGAAGCGACAATGCCTACGACACCTTGATGCCAAGCTTCATTCCATAAACAAATACTTGAACGAGTGGCAAAGTCGTGTTGTAGTTCTTGCTTGGCTAAATTGGCGAGAGCGGTTTCTTGCATGCCACTTTCAATCACGCGGCGCTCGCGGTTAATACGGTCTAGTTCATTAGCAATCGTTTGCGCTTCTACGGGATCATCGGTGAGTAAGAGGCGAATTCCTAGCGTCATATCGGCTAAGCGGCCAGCGGCATTCAGCCTGGGACCAAGTGCAAAGCCTAAATCAAAAGCACTCGCTTTCAGGGGATCGCGCGCTGCGGCATTAAAAAGAGCAGTGATACCCAGTTGGCAATTGCCATTTTGCATCCGACGTAAACCATTGGCTACTAAGATGCGGTTGTTACGATCGAGTTGGGCGACATCTGCCACTGTGCCTAGGGCAACTAAATCGAGTAGGTTCTCAATTTTGGGTTGATTGGCTTGGGTAAAGTGATCGCGTGCACGTAGCTCTGCACGTAGGGCAATTAAAAGATAAAACATCACACCTACCCCGGCAAGAGCCTTACTGGGGAAAGGACAGCCAGTTTGATTCGGATTCACAATTGCCAAGGCTTTAGGTACTTGTGCGGCTGGCAAATGGTGATCGGTAATGATGACTTCCATTCCTAGCTCACGCGCGCGATTAACGCCAGCTTCACTAGCGATACCGTTATCGACTGTAATTAAAAACTCGGGACGCGGAATTTGTTGGGCAGCCAGTTCCACTACCTCTGGGGTAAGTCCATAACCCATCGTAAAGCGATTGGGCACTAAAAAACTGACTGGTGATGCGGGACTTAACATTTTCAAACCGCGTAGAGCAACAGCACAAGCCGTAGCGCCATCGCAATCGTAATCAGCAACAACGAGAATAGGGCGCTTTTGTAACAAAATATCGGCCAATATCGAAGCAGTGCTGAGGCAATTCTTTAATTCCTTTGGCGCAATCAATTCTTTTAAATCGAGTGACAGTAGATGCGGATTTTCAATACCGCGCGCTGCATAGAGTTTTGCGATTAGCGGATGCACACCACTTTGCGCTAACCAATTTACAGAGCGCTCAGAAAAAGGGCGGGGAATAAAACGCATTAGGGGTTTTTCTCCATAAAGTCTTCCCAGCTTGGTAGGGCAGGCGATCGCCAAAATAAAAGGGGCTGTAATATTGACAGAAGTCCTTTATTGGAAAGTAAATTACTACGGGTATAGAGGCGCTCGCGTGGCGCGGCAGTTGGAAAATCGATAATGGTGATCTCGTCTAAGTGTCCGGCAAGTAAAGCTGCACATAACTGAGGCCAAATCTCAGCGGGTTTATTAAGCCAGGCAAACGCCCCAACAAGTGGATTATTGGGCTTTGCAAAATCACGCGCTAAGCCATCAATCTCATGCATATACGGTTTATTTAAATACTGCGCCAAACCTGCGAGTAAGAGATGATCACCAATGAGTGTAGTTGCCCCTTCAATTTCGGGTGGTGCGTAAATATCAGCTAAGGCGCCAATGCCACTGAGCCAAATAGAATTGACCCGAGGTAAACCTTGTTCTTCGCGCGCATCGTTTGTGGAATCAATATGCCAGAGCATTTGAATTTCATTTTGCAGTTTGCGCCAGCGCTTAGCCACACCTTCAGAAGTAGTGTCGCGCGGCGACCACCAGTCGATATTGCGGCCATGAGCCTGATCGGTACTATGGGTATTGAGTGTTGCAAAATCTGCCGCAGCTAAGCCCAGCTTTACAAACCAATATGTATGGTGCGGGAAAAATGGCGTATTACCAAAATCTTCTTCTAACAAGGGTTTGGCGGCAGAAAATAATGCCGTAGCATCAGTCGGACTTAGCGCTAATAGGGCTGGGTTAGTGAGGATTAAATGATCGCGGGTCGCATGCAAATGAATTGCTTGGAGGCAAGCAAAGACCCCATTTTTTACTTGCTCTAATGGCACACCAAGTCCCAACATCAGAATTGGGGCGAGTGGCAAAGCGTGATTAGGATGCTGATAAGCCAGTAAAAAACGCTCGTGCGGTAAGCCAAGAGGCGGTAAAGCTGTCTCAGATACCGCATCTTCCCCTGCTAGCATGAGGGTAAAGCGCCGCAAGGGGGTTTCAAAGGAGGGGCTCAAGGGCTTACTAACAGT
The DNA here is from genome assembly GCF_021395235.1 of Polynucleobacter sp. IMCC30063. Lineage (NCBI taxonomy): Bacteria > Pseudomonadati > Pseudomonadota > Betaproteobacteria > Burkholderiales > Burkholderiaceae > Polynucleobacter > Polynucleobacter sp. IMCC30063. Next base: position 110,491 of record NZ_JAJVCQ010000002.1, read on the forward strand.
GGCTTCGCGGTGGCTGGTAATTGGATCATTTCCTTGATTTTATGGGGCATTTAGTAATTCCTGCATAGTCTTAGCCTGAATTCACTAAACTGAGGGTATGAAGACACTTCCCATTGAGCTAGAAATTGGCTTACGCTATACCCGCTCTAAGCGCCGCAAGGCCGTAGGTAAGCAAGATGGATTTTTATCGTTTATTTCGGCCATTTCCACTGCGGGTATTGCTTTAGGGGTGGCGTCGCTGATTGTCGTTTTATCAGTAATGAATGGTTTTCAAAAAGACGTGCGTGATCGCATGCTTTCGGTCTTATCCCATATTGAAATTACGACTGCTGACAGCATGGGTGACTGGCAGTCTTTGGCTAAAAAAGTTGCGACCCAAGCCCATGTGGTTGGAGTAGCACCGATGGTGACATCCCAAGGTTTACTGAGTCGTGGCGGCACGATGCGCGGTGTAGCCTTACGCGGGGTTTTACCTGCTGAAGAAGGTCAAGTAAGCGATATACCCAAGCAATTTGTTGCCGGCAGTATTAATAACTTACAAGCAGGCTCTTTTGGTGTGGTGCTTGGTGCAGAGTTAGCTAATATGCTCGGTGCTCGGATGGGTGATCGGGTGAATTTAATTGTGCCCGAAGGCGACTTAACACCCGCAGGTGTAATGCCGCGCATGCGCTCCTTGCAAGTGGTGGGCATTGTTGATAGCGGCCATTATGAATACGATAGTTCCTTAGCGATTCTACATTGGCAAGATGCCGCAGCTTTGCTGCGATTAAATAATCCCTCGGGCCTACGCGTGAAGGTCGATGACATGCAACGGGCTCCCGAAATTGCCCAACAACTCTCAGCACTCTTGCCTCAGGCGCTTTGGGTTACGGATTGGTCTCGCTCGAATCGCAATTGGTTTGCAGCAGTGCAAACCGAAAAGAAAATGATGTTCATTATTCTCACGTTGATAATTGCCGTAGCAACCTTTAATTTAGTTTCTACATTAGTGATGACGGTTAATCAAAAGCAGGCTGATATTGCCATCATGCGCACCATGGGCGCAAGTCCTGGTTTAATTCAGCGCATTTTTCTAATTCAAGGCTTAGCGATTGGTTTAATGGGATCTTTAGCGGGAGTAGGCTTAGGCTTATTAATTGCGCTTAATATCGATGTGATCGTACCGGCCATTGAAGCCGTCTTTCGGGTACGCTTCTTACCGCGCGACGTGTATTTCATTAGCGAGCTACCTTCAGATGTGCGTTTAAGTGATGTCTTAACTGTCGGTTTAATGTCCTTTGGCTTATCGATTTTGGCAACCCTCTACCCCAGTAGACGCGCTGCTAAAGTGCAACCCGCTGAGGCTTTGCGCTATGAATAAAATTATTACAGCAAAGGGTCTAGCTAAAACCTACGGCAAGGGACCAACGGCTGTAGAGGTGTTAAAGGATGTTGATTTAGCAGTGAATGCCGCTGAGAAAGTCGCGATTGTGGGCTCTTCTGGTTCGGGTAAAAGTACCTTACTCCATTTATTGGGCGGCTTAGATACGCCTAGTGCGGGTGAAGTAAATCTAGTTGGTGAGAATATCAATCAGCTCTCAACAGAAAAGTTAGATCGCCTGCGTAACCGCAGTTTAGGTTTTATTTATCAATTTCATCATCTGCTGGATGAATTTACCGCCCTTGAAAATGTTGCTTTGCCATTACGGATTCGTGGCCTTTCTAAAGAAGAGTCGCTTGATCGGGCCCGCGCACTCTTACAAGCAGTCGGTTTAAAGGCCCGCGAGCGCCATACCCCAGGTGAATTATCTGGCGGTGAGCGCCAACGCGTTGCGGTTGCTCGCGCTTTAGTTGGTAACCCCGCTTGTGTTTTAGCTGATGAACCGACTGGGAATTTAGATACCGAAACAGCCGATGCTGTGTTTGATTTAATGCTTGATGTTGCGCGCGAGCAAAATACTGCTTTTGTTATCGTTACCCATGATCCACTGCGCGCTAAACGGTGCGATCGTATTTTGCGTTTAGATCACGGTATCTTGCAGCCCTATGTGGCTCGATAGTCATTGTCATTTAGACGCACCTGAGTTTGCAGCGCGTCTGCCTTTAGTAGTTGAGGCGGCAGCAAAAAATTCAGTAAGTGCCATTCTTGTTCCTGCAGTAGAGGTAGCTGATTTTGCGCAGGTGCGTGAGTTAGCGCATCAGTACGCAGAAGTTATTCCTGGACTCGTCTATACCTTAGGAATCCACCCTTTATATATAGGGCGTGCGAAAGATACCGATCTCAAAGTATTGGCAACTGCTGTAGAAAAAGCGCTGGATGATCCTCGCTTTGTGGGGATTGGGGAAATTGGCCTAGATTATTTTGTCGAAGGTCTTGATCCCAAGCGCCAAGCTTTTTTCTTTGAGGCGCAACTCGATTTAGCGCAGCAAATGAATTTGCCTGTGATCATGCATGTGCGCCGCTCGCAAGATGCTATTTTGAAAGCACTACGTCAAAGAAAAATTACTGGTGGTATTGCCCATGCTTTTAATGGCAGCTTTCAACAAGCTGAACAGTTTTTAGAGCTAGGCTTTAAGTTAGGCTTTGGTGGTGCAGCGACTTATCCACGCGCATTGCAAATTCGACGCTTAGTGAGTGATTTACCTATTAGTACGATAGTGATTGAAACCGATGCCCCAGATATACCACCAGCATGGTTAAGAGAAGAGGGGATTCATGATAACGAACCGGCTTTTTTGCCGCGTATTGCCAAGGAACTAGCAGAGCTACGTAATTTAGAGCCCGCCGAATTTGCTCAAGCGGTTTGGCAAAATGCTGCTGAAGCATTGCCGCGCTGGGCGCCTGCACTAGAAAAAAGGATTAATTGATTTTTGGGTTAATCGCTGCATCATGTATTATATTTACAATGATCACTAAGATCATCCACCGTCCATGAATAAAATCACTATTATCAGCCCAAAACTTCAATAATGGGGCATCAGTCATTCGCCTTGATTACGGGGGCAACTAGTGGAATCGGTAGGGCAATTTCTGATTTACTAATTGAGCAAGGTCAATCAGTCATAGGGATTGCTCGAAATCCAGACCCCACCTTTAAGGGGCAATTATTTTTAGCTGATCTTTCGGATATTTCATCTAGAAATCAAATTTACAAAGAAATTACCACTTCTTTTCCGATTGACCGTTTAGTGAATAACATTGGGTTCAATCAGTTGCAGGGATTGCCCGAAATTTCTGCGCAAAATTATCAAAAGATAATTGATCTTAATTTAACCGTAGCTTTGGAATTGACTCAGGCAGTATTACCCTCGATGCTAGCCCTAGGTCAGGGCAGAATAGTCAATATTTCCAGTAGATCAATGCTTGGTAAAAAAAATAGCAGTGTTTATGCTGCAGCTAAAGCAGGCCTAGTGGGTTTCACGAAATCTTGGGCTATTGAACTTGCCCCCTCATCTATCACAGTAAATTGTGTTGCTCCAGGGTCGACTGAAACAGAGATGTTTAATCGAAATAATCCAATAGGATCTCCTGGAAGAAACTCAATAATGGATTCCATTCCTATGAATCGACTTGGAGATCCGCGCGAGATAGCTTCTGCAGTGATTTACTTTTTATCAAAGAGCGCTTCATATACAACTGGCCAAACGATTTTTGTTTGTGGTGGCGCCAGCATTTCTCAGCAACAATTTTAAAGAGGCCCTGCGGCTATTCTGAGACTGAAAAAGCATCATTTTTAAGTATTACTATTGCATTTCGAGTGAGACTATCGCCTAGAGGAGCGCTGCTGGCTACTGGACTTCGCTCCCCACTAGCGTGGTCCGCTGCATCAGTCGGCGTTGCGGCAGCGCGAAGTCGACGTTTAGCCGGTGAACGGTCGTACAGTTGTCCCACATCACGACATCGCCGACTCGCCATTTGTGGCGGTAGCGAAATTTGGCTTGCGTGCAATGCGCATACAGCTCTTCCAGTAGCGCACGCGACTCGCTGTCTGACATACCGACGATGCTGACGGTGAAACCTTCGTTAACGTAGATGCTTTTGCGCCCGGTCACCGAATGGGTGCGAATCACCGGCTGGATTACGTCGGGAAGTCCGGCCCTGCGCTCGTCGCTGATCACTACTTCGCTGCCCGCCGCCTTGCGCGAGCTGATATAACGATCCCAGAAACGGTGCACTGCTTTGAGGCTCTGAAGCTTTGTCTTCATTTCCTCCAACAAGCTGTCATAGGCGGCGGCAGTACTGGCAAACTCGGTGTCGCCAAGCGGCGTGCCGTCCGCGGCGTGCGGTACTTCGATCGCATAAAGGATAGAACCGCGGCTTGGCGACTTGGTATAGGACAAGTCGGTGTGCCAGTAACTGCCGGCGTCCTTAATACCGATGGGCTTGCCGTTCTCGACGATGTTGGAGAGCACATATACCTCTGGGTGCTCTGGCTTGGAGAATTCCCTGAGTACGTGCACCTCGAGCTCTCCAAGGCGGCGGCTGAAATCGACGTGCTGCTCGTCCGTCATCTTCTGGTCACGGAACAGCAGCACGGAATACTTGCTGTAGGCCGCTTCGATGGCAGAAAAAGTTGCGTCGTCGAGCTTGCCGGACAAGTCCACCTCGACAATCTCGGCCCCAAATAGCGGGGATATTGGCCGAATCTGCATGCTTACGCCTCCACGAACTTAGCACCCCGTTGGAACGGGGCGTTTGTTGAAAAAATTGTTTTCAATTATTATAACAATTATAGTATTAGGATTAGCTTAACTATTCTGCGGCAAGCTGTCAATGCAGTTAAACGGGTCTAGAAAATTCAAGACCGCGCACCGTCTTCGAGGAGAATTTTTTAATGTTCATCACTATGCGTACACTCTGTATTGGCCTGCTTCTTCTGCTCATCCAGGCGTCAGCGCTCGCCGAATACCCCGAGCGCACAATAAGGCTGATCGTGCCCTACGCCGCAGGTGGCACAACCGACATTCTCGCGCGCATCATCGGGCAGAAACTCTCCGCCGCCTGGAAGCAGCAGGTAATTGTTGAAAACCACGGAGGCGCGAACGGCAACATCGGCTCGGATATCGTTGCCAAGGCTGAACCTGACGGCTACACTCTGCTGCTCGGCACCTCGGGATCGAACGCAGTCAACCCCAGTCTGTATACGCGCATGCCCTATGATGCAAAGCGCGACCTTGCGCTCGTCACACCAGTGGCGGTAACAGCCAACATTCTTTTGGCCAACCCCAAGTTTGCCGCCAACAACATCAAGGAGTTGATTGATCTCGCCCGTGCCAAGCCCGGCAAGATCAACTATGGGTCGTCGGGCACCGGTAGCGTGCTACATCTATCCGGTGAGATGTTGAAGACCATGGCCGGCATCGACATCGTGCACATCCCGTACAAGGGCACCGGCCCCAGCCTCACTGATCTCATGGGTGGGCAGATCGACATCGTATTTGCGAATCTGCCCTCGATCGTGCCGCAGGTGAAAGCTGGAACATTCAAGGCAATCGCGGTCACCACTGCGCAGCGAGCGAGCGCGCTACCGGATGTGCCGACGATCAGCGAAGGCGGCGTGCGCGGCTACGACTTGAGCTCGTGGTTCGGCATCCTTGTACCTGCGAAGACGCCGGATACGATCACCAACAAAATCAATGCTGAAGTCACTCGTATCTTCGCCGATCCGCAGACGCGCGCGCGCTTGGCCGAACTGGGTGCGGAACCGGTGGCCATGACCACCGCCGAAGCGAAGAAGTTCTTTCACAGCGAGATCGATAAATGGGGGGGTGTCGTGAAGGCGTCCGGTGCGAAAGTAGATTAAAGCCCCAGCCTCTTAGTTGCAAGAGGCCAAAAATTTACTAGTTAAATATGATCATTTACGTACTAAGTTCTGCTGGCATACCCTTACTTTGAGATGATGACCGTCTCATCAACAAATCTCTTAGACCCAAGGTACAGCTCAATTGCTAGGCGACTAAACTGTAATCCTCTATACGTCAATTTTTTAAATAAATATAATGGGAGTATATTAATTATAATTTTTAGACTTTATAGAAGCAAGGGGGCAAGATTATTAAATGATATTAATTTCTAGAAATAATCGTCTATTCAGGGTGGCTTAAGCTCTAGGGTGTTTTAGCCTTTTTATTTATTTCTTAACCTTTATTTGTTCACCTCAGTATCTGTATATAGCCGCTTTTTTTACAGCATCTTTTGTTGTGATTGTCGGAGTTATTGCAATTATTGATTTATTGAAAGATAGACTGAAGTTACGTAAATTTGCACTTAAACAGTAAGTAAGGCGAGCTACGATCGACATGACTATGAGTGAATCGAAATGAAAGAGCTTGACGAACTAGTAAGTGTGCGGGAGCAGATAATTCCGCGCGCAAATCTGAAGCGGCTTGCGAAGCGTAATAACTATGCTGGACTGCTTTTCTTTGCATTTCACTTCGGGGTAATTGCATGCACCGGATGGCTCGTTTACGTCAGTCTCGGGACGATGTGGATTATCCCGGCGATTTTTGTGCACGGCGCGATGCTGGCGACATTGTTTGCGCCCATGCACGAGACGGCTCACGGCACGGCTTTCAGGACGCTGCGGCTCAATGAGGCCGTCTTGTGGATTTGCTCGTTGATCTATATTTTTCCGCCTCACTGGTTTAGGTATCACCATGCGTTTCACCATACGTATACTCAGGTACGGCGCATGGATTCCGCAATGGTGCTGCCGAAACCGATCACACTGAAGGAATACCTGTTCTACGTTTCGGGACTGATGGTATGGAAACGCAATCTATCTTACCTGTTCGGCCACGCTCTTGGCCGCATAGATCCAGCAGAAAGATTGTATGCGCCCGAGGACCAATTTCCTGTTCTGATACGTCAGGCGCGCATCATGCTCTTCATCTACGCCACGGTTGGAATCGTTGCAGTTGCCTATGGCTCTTGGGCACCGGTTATCTACTGGCTCTTACCGCGAGTCGTAGGGGAATCATATGCGCGGTGGATTCGGGTTGCGGAGCATACCGGCTGCGCCGAAGGATCAGATCCTAGGGTTAATACTCGAACCACGCTGACTAATTCATTTATCCGCATCCTTTGGTGGAACATGCCTTATCACGCAGAACACCACCTATGCGCGTATATACCATTTCACGCTCTGCCGAAATTTCATCTTCAGGTTAGGGACAAGGTGACCGTGTCTTCAGGTGGATATTTCAGCGTACATGTGGATCTATTTCGTAAGTTTATACGGTTGCGACATGCCCCACGTGCGCAGTAAGTATATGATCGGTGGGTGAGAAAATCACAGCACAGGGGGAATGGAGGAGTTTGAAATGATAGGTACGAAACCGGGCAAATGGCATCGAGCCGCCGCGACATCGAATATTGAGGACGACGACGTATTAGGAGTACTTCTTGGCGATCAAGGGGAGCATGAAGTCGCCCTGTATAAGATCCAAGGAAACTTTTACGCAACGGCAGATCGTTGCACGCATCAGACAGCCCGTCTGTCGGACGGGCTGGTGATCGACGACTGCATCGAATGTCCGTTGCACCAGGGGCGGTTTCATGTTCCTACTGGAAAAGCTAAAAATGCGCCGGTCAGCATCGACCTAAAGACGTATCCGGTGAAAGTGGAGCAAGATGTGATCTATGTTCTGATCGAGGACACCCAGTTCGACTAACTGGACACTCAGCTAATGGTGCTCTGGATTTATCCTTATATCAATACCCAGCTAGAGGGATTAGAAAATACCTTCACAACAAATTTTCTACCTTAATGACTTCAGGCACAGGTTCATATCTAGTAAAAATAATATTTCTATAATTTAAAACAATATTCTAACTAATTAATCCTTTATAAAGGAACGCGAAATATGAATAAGCAGAACCTAATACTAGTAGCTTTTTTCATGTTTACCCTTTAGTTGTGGTGGCAGATATACCTAAAAAGTATTCGAACTCTCAGAAAGTGCAGTTTAATTAGTTAGGGAACATACTAATTGACCTTTCGTCTAGTGGTGACTAGATTTAAGGTTCTCTCTTGTATTTCAATTAATAATAAAAGGCCATCTATATTTTGCCAGATAACCTTGGAAGCTTTTTACAATAAAGTTCTTGATGTCTATGGGTAAACTACCAAGATTTGCCGACTCGTTCTAATTGGGAAAGGATTGGATCGAGAGTTTATCAATAGGAAATTTTCTACTTGTATAGCTCATGAAATACCATTATTTAATATGACATCTGGAGCAATTTGAATACCCTTATGATCGCTTTTTAAAATAGGATTAATGATGAGTGGTATAGCTAATGGTAGATCTGCGATTGAATTAACAAAAGCGATTGCAGAAAAAGAAATTTCTCCAGTTGAGTTAATGAAGGAGACTCTCGATCAAGCAGAGGCTTTGGAGTCTAAACTTAATTGTTTCGCTACTTATACGCCAGAGTTCGCGATGCATCAGGCAAAATTAGCGGAGCAGGCGGTAATGGATGGCGCACCTCTTGGCTTATTGCATGGACTTCCCGTCTCAGTAAAAGATCTCATATCAGTAAAAGATATACCTTTTTCCTCAGGCTCAAGAGCCTTGGTTAATAATATTGGCCTATATGACGCTCCATCTGTTGAGCGGCTTTTTAAATCTGGCGGGTGTTTAATAGGTAAAACGACTACCAGTGAGTTTGGATGTAAGGCGGTAGGCGATTCTCCTTTAACTGGGATAACTTGTAACCCATGGGATCTCAGTAAAACTCCCGGTGGATCAAGTGCTGGGGCGGCTGCGAGCATAGCTGCTGGCATTACTTCTATTGGTCTAGGAACTGATGGAGGTGGGTCAATACGTATACCCGCATCTCTATCAGGTATTTTTGGAATTAAAGCCCAGTTTGGACGGGTTCCTATTTTTCCTGTATCCGCTACTCCTACGCTAGCGCACGTTGGTCCATTAGCCCGCACCGTTCGTGATGCTGCACTTTTGCTAAAAGCTATTAGTGGCTTTGATAGGCGCGATCCATTTTCTTTATCTGAGTCTGTACCTGATTTTTTAGCTGCATGCGATCAGCCTATTAAGGGTATGCGGATTGCTTGGAGTAAGACGCTTGGGTATGCTAATGTTGACAAAGAGGTGACCGCGATTCTCGAGAAGGCAGTCAAAATTTTTGAAGATTTAGGCTGTCAAGTTATTGAGATTGATTCATTTTTTGAGTCTGACCCAATTGAATTATGGATGTCTGAATTTTATGCTGGTGTCGGAGTGCGGTTAAAAAATACGTTAAGAGACCAGCGTGAATTATTAGATCAAGCCGTAGCTAGTGTTTTAGATAATGCCCTAAGCCAAACTTCAGAAGAGTATTACTCCAATGTTTTTAAAAGATATGAATTTAGAGAAAAGGTAAGGATTTTTTTCGAAGATTTTGATTTATTACTTACGCCAACCTCACCATGCGCAGCATTTGATATAGGCTTGAATACGCCACCAAAATTAATAGATAGAAATATAGTTTCTTGGGTTTATTACACTTACCCATTCAATTTGACTGGGCAGCCTGCGGCCTCAATTCCCGCTGGATTTACCCAGGCAGGATTACCAGTAGGGATACAACTAGTTTCTAAGATTAATTCTGAGGTTGATATCTTTAGGGCTGCCTCTGCTTTTGAGGCAGCACAACCATGGATTAGCTACCATCCAAAACATTTTTATCCACTATAACTATTTAATTTTATTAAGAATAACTAGATATCAGAACAATTCGTTGAAGATAACCATGGACCTTCTAGCGATTGCTAAAAAAATCTGGGGTACTTGCAAAATCAACAACAAGAGGAGCCCGGATAAATTAAGGATACCGAACTACTGTCAAGATAGCCACTTACAATACTGAAGTCCTAGTATTGCAAAAAACTAGCGTAACTCTCTGAAGAACTCTAGAACTTCAGATGTCAATGCAGCAGGTTGTTCCATTGCGGCGAAATGGCCTCCCTTGGGCATCACACTCCATCGCCGTATATTGCTGAAGACCATTTCTGCAATTATCCGTGGAGGACGCAGGATTTCAAATGGGAACTGCGCATAGCCTATCGGCACATCGATAGTTTTTCCTTCAGGCACTATTGAGGGGCTATGTAGCCGGTCGTAATATGGCCAAAACGAAGCACCAATACAACCGGTGAACCAATAAAAACTGATATTTGCTAGCATCTTGTCACGGTTGATGGCGCTATCGGGATTGCCGCCACAATCTGTCCAACTACGGAACTTTTCAACCATCCAAGCTGCAAGTCCTACTGGGGAATCGATTAGAGCGAAGGATAGAGTCTGGGGCTTCGTTCCCTGGATCCACTGGTAACCAGTTTCTTCGGCATTGAAGTGTTTTAGTTGGGCAACAAAGTTCTGAACTTCAGGCGATTGATCCTGATAAAGTGCTGGATCGCGCTTTATCGCGCCAAGAAAGTTAAGGTGAATGCCTTTAAGTCGATCAGCGTGATGCAGGCTCAGACTAGTCGAAATCGTAGAGCCCCAATCACCACCTTGAACGCCAAATTGATCATAACCAAGTGCTGACATTAACTCGGCAACGATATCAGCCATCTGCTTTACTCCAAAGCGTTTTTGTCCCTGCTGGAATGAAAGACCGAAGCCGGGTAAGGAGGGCGCCACTACCGTAAAGGCATCGGCTGGGTCACCCCCAAAAGCAGCCGGATCTGTTAAACGTGGAATGATGTCAAGGAACTCGAATACTGAACCTGGCCAACCGTGTAATAAAAGTAGGGGCATGGGATTTGGCCCCTTTCCCTGAACATGAAGCGTATGGATGTTTATTCCAGAGATAGGAACCATATGCTGGACAAAGGCATTGAGGTCAGCTTCTTGGGCACGCCAGTCAAAGTCACTGAGCCAATATCTTACTAGATTGTGTAAATAACCAACATCAGTACCGAAGGCCCAGGGAGCATCTGGCGCCTGATCCGGCCAACGTGTTAGTGCAAGCCGCGACCTAAGGTCGGTGATTTCGTTATCGGAAACGTGGTATTTAAAAGAATTCATAGTTATGGTTATACAACTTTTCAATACGTAAATTAAGCTTGAGCTAGATTAAGGCTAGGATTTATATTTTATTGATCATTACTTTCAGTAACGCTTGTAGAGTTAATTAATCTAATTTCCTAGGCCCAGACTCAAGTCCTAGAGGGCCAAATTAACTAACTAGTATTTTTATAATTACAACTTACTTCATCTTGCTTTGATAAGAATGCTTTTAATGTAGTTGCTCGACTCGGCCCCTTCCCATTGAGATCAGTTTTAGCTTGTAGGGGTTGCCCTGGCGCACTCTTTTGCGCAATAGCCTGAATAGTTTTAGGTGTTGCTTCAGACATACCAATACCAAAAGCAATTCTGGCGCACTGCTGCATAACTCGGTGGCGCAGCATCCTTCTAGGCATTTTTTGCCAGATAGCGTGATCGTTTTGGACTTCAAGCAAGTATTCGCGTACCGTCGTTGGAATAGCTCGGTCAGTACGGTAAATAGAGCAGCTAATCCAAGTGGGAACATTATTAATGCTTTCCGGTGATTCAGTAAACTCAATCCCGCAAAAGGCGGGGTGTTGATTCATTAATTTAGACCAACCATCTACAGTAATAAAGACTTGCCAAGATCCATCTTCATATTGAGTGAGGCTTACTTCATCTTTGATTGGGTCAAGCCGGTGTTCACTTGCGGTACGCAGTAAAGAAAGAATTACTTTGGCGGGTGCCAATGGGTTTAAGTCAAGCCAGGCTTTTAGCTCCTCGTGCTCTAAGCCAAGGATGCTGGCGGTTTGAGTAACTTCTTTTGCAATGAGCTGCTCAATTAAATCTATGGGCTGATTGTGGGCCGCACCCCTTATTTGCCTTATCTGAGATATCTGAGAAGCTTCATGAGCGATTGGTTCAAGTAGATCCTCTCGCAAATCTACAATTGTGTGTAGCTCCTTAGGACTATTTGCAGTTTTTCTTTTCATGGCTTTCTCCTAATTGGTTTTGAACTCTTTAATTAATAAGCGCCGTGAATTCTGTACTGGGCTTTTGTACTTAGCGCATAGATCTGGATGATCAAGCTCTAACCGCTTGGTATCTAAGCGAAAGCTGGGCTTGGGCGCTTTCCAGGTTGCTAGCGTTTGATTTTGATAGGTAAGTAACTCAGCATTCTCTAGCTGCCCCATTACATGCTGCTTAATTACTGAGATCTCTTCTTCTTTAGTACTGATTTCTGCGTTGAGTAAATGTAAGCGGGTAATTTGCTTCACGGTTTCTAAATTGGCTTCAATCGATTGCTCTGCATTGCCGCGCTTAAAGAGAGCCTGGTAATCAGCTTCACTTTGTGGGGGTGGGGGAAGATCCTTTAGTACATAGTCCTGCCAAAAGCTAGAGGCCTTTTCTAATAGGAGGTCTTCTAGTTCTTTGTCACGCAGAATTTGGTAGATCCGAAAGTCACTATTACCAAAAAGGACTGCCAGATCTGCTTCATCAATCCCTGTAATTGCTTGGTACCAAGCGCACTGACACAAATAACTCATGGGTACCTGATCGGATCCGATATCACCCCAATCACTTTGGGTAAATGGGTTTGCTGTTTTGCATTCCAAAATCTTCGTTGGTGCCATAGCAATACCATCACCATGAACAAAGCGATCGATGTGCGCGCTCATATAGGAGTACTGGGAATGTAGGTAAATGGATTCATCATGAATAAGCTCAAGCCCTGTATAACGCGCGTATTCGCTAGCAACAAACTCCTCGGCAAAGGACCCAAAGCGTAGCGGCAGGGAATCCAAGGCTTTCACCTCCTTACCTGTTTTTTCCATCCAGACATCAAGGGCACTGCGAAATTTGGATAAGCCCAAAATGGCGCCAATGTCAGACCCCCCTATATATTTAGTGCGATCCTGTGTAAAATCTTGATTAATAAGCATTTTTTATCCTTTATAAACAATAAAATATTGAACTACTAGAATATTTTATCCTATTATAGCTAATTATTATTGTGATTACAAGTAGTCAAATAAAAGCCGCGCGCGCTCTTTTGGGCATTACTGCTACCAAACTTGCAGAACTATCTGGTGTGGCGTTTACTACCATTGTTCGACTTGAGTCCTCCGAAGGTATTCCGTCAGGTCAGGTAAAAACTTTGGACGCAGTACAGCGTGCAATAGAAGATGCCGGCATCGAATTCATCGGCACGCCAGAAGAGGGCGCTGGGGTGAAGTGGAAATCTAGCTTTGCAAATAAATAGCTATGGGACGCGGCGTTGAGGTTAGTAAGGGGCGTTATATTGATATTTCAGGGGATCCGCCTACCCATGAACAAGCGCTTCAAGAAAAAATTCGCAAACTTTTAGAAAAAGCCAGATTTAAGCGCGCGACCTTAAGATCATCCATTCGCATTACCCAAGCGATTCTCAATTGCGAAGAGCACCGCGCAGCACCCTACAACAGTTACAAAGGTAAAAAAGTTACCCGCATCTCATTTGGAGGTGTTCGTAAGGAAGGTAGAAACGATGAAGAGTTATTGCGCTTTCAGTTTATTAGCGCAATTTGGTCCAGCTGGAATGAGGGCACAGAAATAAAGCCAACTATCAATAATAAGGGTGATGAGCAAACTCCATTTGTTGAATTTGCCATGCCTTTTTTTAAATTAGCGCAAATTGGTAAGGTATTGACACACTTAGAGGACTATGAGTCTTACCGCCAAGCCTTACTCAAAAAAAATCAAACCTATGAAGAGTGGAAAGCAGAACGCCTGCAAGTAAAAGCCTTTAGAAAAAATTTGCAAATAAAAGAATAATTTTTAGATTTTGGGTTTGTTTCCGGGGGGTATTTACCAAAAAAGTGCCTAGAAAATAATAGAAGATTTTCTCGCTGTGAGAAAGTCATTAACCTATTATTAGGAGATTTAAAATGGCTAAAACCATTCAGAAGCAAACCGGTCCTAAATCTATTGCCGGCAAAAAGATAGTAGCAAAAAATGCGCTCAAAGGGAATATCTTTACTAAGGGCTATTTACCCAGTGAAGATGTCACACAAAAGCAAGTTGAGTTTGAAGCGATGTGCGATCAGTGGAAGGCCTATGATCCCAGTAGGCAGTTGGTATTACGAACCATTGAGCAAGCAAGCTTAGGCCTTGAGCGCATGATGGCTGTTGAAAAAATCAAAATTGAAGCAGCGATGCAGTCCCTCGATATTGTACAAAAATTTACTATACGTGCAGGCTTAAGTGCGATGCTTGGCAATTCGCTTCCGGCTTGGTATTTTATGGAGAATGATGGCGGACAAAAAAAGTATGCCATCTACCTCGATTTGGTGTGGCAGCAAGCAGAAGAACTACGTGTAAAGTTTAGTGATCGCATCGTGCCACAGATTAAGGAATACTTTCCTGATCTGTATCACTACATCATGCAAAATCAACCCGCAAATGCTTCATTTTTGATGGTGCTTGGCCAGCGCTACCAAAAATCAGCTGTCACATTAAACCTAACTGAGCTCATGAATTCTCTAACCTCAAAGTTTGGCGATCACCTAACCTGGGCACAGGATCCGGCGCGCTATCAACTCATTATTAATGGTATCCGCGCTGAGCAAATGTATGAGGTGATGGATTTAGAGCGCAATAACCGGATAGCTACGAGTTTACAAAATCGTATCTTTAAGGCTTACCAAGCTTTAAGTTACTTTAATCAGATTGAAGCAAGGGATGTGCAGCAGGTTATAGAAAAAGCCCAGCTACCGATTCTTGCAATGGATGAGCCTGAACCCGATTCTGAGAGCAAGGCGGAAGAGGAAAGTGCAAATGTGGTTGATGAAAAAGTAGTTTGATATACGAAAAAAGTGCCATTTTGAAAAAACGAAATGGCACTTTTCTAAAGTAAATCAAGCACTTAATGATTTTAGATTAAGGATGAATTGCGAGAGGTCCTTACTAGTGTATTGCTAACTAAGCAATCTTGGTTTTAAGGATTGGCAAGCCAGCGACATAACCTTCAAGCACATCCCCTTTTTTTACTGCAGCTACACCGGCAGGGGTGCCAGAAAAGATTAAATCACCTGGTTCTAGTGCAAATAAGGTAGATAGATAGGCAATCGTGTCAGGCACATTCCAAATCATCATGGCAAGATCACCTTCTTGTTTAATCACGCCATTGACTTTGAGATTAATGAGTCCTTTGGCCAGATGGCCGCATTGACTGACTGGAACAAGGCTTGCGCAGGGTGCTGATTCATCAAAGGCTTTACCGGTATCCCAAGGGCGCCCCATTTTTTTTGCCTCACCTTGTAAATCGCGGCGCGTCATATCAAGACCCACGCCATAACCCCACACATGATTAAGTGCATCAGCGGGTGCAATGTTAGAGCCACCAATACCAATAGCTACGACCATTTCAATTTCATGATGCAGATCTTGCGTTAAAGAGGGGTATTGCATGTCTTTACCATCGGTCACAATTGAAGTGGCTGGCTTCATAAAAAAGAAGGGCGGTTCACGGTCGGGATCATGGCCCATTTCACGGGCATGGTCAGCGTAATTACGACCTACACAATAGATGCGGTTAACAGGAAAGCGACGGCTATCACCCTCAATTGGAATGGAGTTGACTTTTGGGGCGGCGATAACAAATTCGGTACTCATGATGGTCCTTTGAGGGGGATAAAATGGAAATTGCTAGTTACTATAGCATCAGTTACAAGGCCATACTTCAATGCTAGAATCAAAATCAATTATTAGAAAAAACATGAATTAATAGGAGATATGCTTGATGGGATACTTGCCGAACTTGGTTGCTTGCTTAGCATTTCTGGTGGGCACTATTTTTATGCCGTTTTCGGTGCACGCTCAAGCTGATTACCCCAATAAACCGATTCGGCTCATTATTGGCTTTCCGCCAGGGGGCTCTACTGATATTGTCGGTCGAATCGTTGCGCAGAAGTTAGGTGAGCGCCTTGGCCAGACTATCGTGGTTGAAAATAAAGCGGGCGCGGGTGGCACGATTGGCGCTGAGTTAGCTGCCAAAGCAGCGCCTGATGGATATACCTTAACGATTGGCACTACGAGTACGCATGCCGTTGCTGCTGGCGCTTACGCAAAGTTACCTTATGACCCCGTAAAAGGTTTCTCACCCATTTCTTTAGTTGCGACCACGCCTTATTTGCTAGTTGTTAATCCAAAGGTGCCTGCTAATACTCTGGCAGAACTAGTGGCCTTAGCAAAAAGCCAGCCTGGTAAGTTAAATTACGCTTCAGCTGGTAATGGCTCGACTACCCATTTAGCGATGGAAATGTTAAATGATGTCGCTGGCATGGATGTGGTGCATGTACCTTACAAAGGTAATGCTCAAGCCGATTTAGCAATTCTTGCAAATGAAGTTCAAGTGTTGTTTGGCTCGATGCCCGCTTTATTACAAAACGCTAAAGCGGATAAAGTGCGCCCCCTAGCGGTAGGTACTTTAAAGCGCTCTTCTGCCTTACCAAATGTACCTACGGTTGCTGAAAGCGGATACCCAGGTTTTGAGGCGGCACTTTGGTTGGGAGTTTTGGCTCCTGCTGGCACCCCTAAACCGATTATTGAGCGGTTAAACAAAGAGTTAGTCAGTATTGTGGCTACACCGGATTTTAAAGTGCTGATGGAGAAAAATGGCGCCGAGCCGGTGAGTAATTCTCCTGATCAGTTCAGCGGCATGATTCGGTCTGAAGGCGATCGGTATGGCAAGGTCGTTAAAAAAATTGGGCTTAAATTAGATTAAATTAACAGAAAAATAGTGCAAAATAGCAAGATTCATTTTATCCACCAACAGTAGAAAGTAAGACCATGGCCACCAAGAAATCCCCAAGCAAAAAAATGGCCTCTAAAAAAGCGGTTAAAAAAAGTATTAAGCGCGTTGCCTCTAAAAAGCCAGCAGCAAAGAAGTCAGCCGCTAGATCGAATGCTAAAGCGACCCCTTCTACTGCAGTGAAAAAAGTGCAAATTGAAACTTTTGATCAGCCACTTGAAACGCTATCGCAGTTACAACCCATTACTTACGCTTTAATGCGTTGGGCTAAAAGCTTAGGCTTTCAAGATTCGATTGAAATCGATCCCGATGGTAATGGCGCGCAGTGGGAATTAACCGTTGAATCTAGTAATTCTAAAATTGAGTATCAGTGCTTTTTCAATACCTTTGAAGAAAGTGGCTTAATTACGATGTCAATTTATTATCTTGATCATGAGATTCCTGCAAAGAATTTAAGTAAAGCAAAAGATTTGATTTTGCAAAGTAATTTGAACTGTTTTGTTGGTCAATTTCAATTGGCTAATGAAGATAAATTCTTGCGTTATTACTCAGCAGTTGATCTTGAGGATATCGAAGCCATTGATCCCCGCTTAATTGGCAATATGTTCCATGCTGGTAACCAGTTTATGGGTGGCTTTATCGATCAGTTTATTAAGATCGCTATCAAGGCAAAATAAAGCCACGTCATAGGCGCGCTAAAGACTCACTTCATCATTTTGAAATAGAAAAGGTATTGTCAGATGTCAGAAACAGGTAAACAGGCTCCTAATGTCATTGGTACTTGGGTTGGTCAAACGAATGACGCTGTGATTGGGGGAGGTAGTCACTACCCCGGCGGTAAGTCAGGCGAAGTTCGTTTTCTGAGTTCGACAGTGACCTATCAATTTGATAAGCAGTCTAATCGCGCCTTTGCTGGAGTGTTTACGATTGCCAACCATACCGTGCCAATCGTTGGCTCATTTAGCGGTGATTTAGTTAGTGGCACGATGGCTGATAAGGACGGGACCTACACCTTTAAGATGCTTGGGCAAAATCAGATATCCGTCTTTTTCGCTTCTACAACAACGGATCCCGCTGATCAATCAGCCGGGCCAGTAGCTGATTGTCACGAAATTACTAGACAGTAATTAAAGTGCGAGTAATTAAATACCAACCCGAGGGTTGGTATTTAATAATCCTTACTTATCCATCACCTATTGCTTTAGTGAAATAGTTTGTATTAATAAATAAAGTAGCCTAGCAACCTTTAAATAGTCACTGCATCACCCTAAAAACCAAAAAGGCCTTAAAGACATAATCGCCTTTAAAGCCTTATAAAAACTGGTTGCGGGGGCAGGATTTGAACCTACGACCTTCGGGTTATGAGCCCGACGAGCTGCCAGACTGCTCCACCCCGCGTCTGAGCCTTCGATTCTAGCATTTTTAAGCCTATTTTGTCGAGCTTTGCAGGCCTTTAAGGGTATATTGTGACAATTAATCGGGAAAAATAAGGGCTCAAAGGAGTAATATATTGCCTTGCAATATCAATTTGAGGTTAAGTAATGTCGGTTAGCAATCCCGAATATTCAGAATCGACGTTACTACGTCCTATCGAAATTTCTCATGGTGCCCATCACGAACATCGCGGTGCCTTACCTGGTCTAGTCGTTGCAGCTATTGGTGTGGTCTTTGGCGATATTGGTACTAGCCCACTGTATGCTTTAAAAGAATGTTTTAGTGTTGCCCACGGCATTCCATTTTCAGCAGAAGCCGTTTATGGCGTGATCTCGATGGTGTTTTGGGCATTTACCATCGTCGTTTCATTAAAGTATGTGCTCTTCATTATGCGTGCTAATAATCAGGGCGAAGGCGGCACTTTAGCTTTAATGGCTTTGGCATTACGCTCGGCACCGGTTGGCTCTCGCCGTGCGATGACCTTAATGATGATGGGCGTGTTTGGCACTTGCATGTTTTATGGTGACGCCATTATTACGCCAGCAATTTCGGTTTTATCTGCTGTTGAGGGGCTTGAAGTTCTTTCGCCAAACTTAACTACTTACGTTATTCCTGTGACTTTAGCAATTTTGACTGGATTATTTTTAATTCAGAAAAAAGGCTCGGCATTAGTGGGTAAATTATTTGGCCCCATCATGGTTACTTGGTTTGTAGTTTTGGGTGTGATGGGTATTTACCAAATTATTAGTAATCCCATTATCTTGCTTGCCTTTAATCCCCTATATGCAATTGATTTCATGCTCAACCATGCGTTACAGGGCTTTATTGTGCTCGGTGCAGTATTTCTGGTGCTAACAGGTGCTGAGGCTTTGTATGCCGATATGGGGCACTTTGGTATTAAGTCGATTCGGGTGGGTTGGTTCTTTTTAGTGATGCCCTGTTTATTATTAAATTACTTTGGTCAGGGAGCCATGCTGCTACTCAACCCTGAGACAGCAAAAAATCCCTTCTATTCCATGGTACCCGATGTATTTGTATTTCCCTTAATTATTTTGGCAACGCTAGCGACAGTCATTGCTTCGCAAGCTGTTATTTCTGGGGCATTTTCCATTACTAGCCAAGCTATTTTGTTGGGTTTCTTGCCACGCATGAAGATTCAACATACGTCGGATAAGTCGATCGGACAAATTTATATTCCTTTAGTCAATTGGATTTTATTTATCTTTGTGATTGTGATTGTGTTGGCATTTAAAAAGTCTGAAAATTTAGCCGCTGCTTATGGCATTGCAGTTACAACAACTATGATTATTGATACGGTTTTAGCTGCAATTGTGATGCGGGTTTTATGGCGCTGGAATGCCTATTTAGTTACCCTTGTGATTTCCGCTTTTTTATTTGTCGACGCCGCCTTCTTTACCGCTAACTTATTAAAAGTATTAGAGGGGGGCTGGTTCCCCTTACTGCTTGGTGCCATTTGTTTCATGCTGCTCTTAACCTGGTATCAGGGCCGACAAATGATGCGTGAGAGGGCAGTAAATAATGGCATTAAGCTCGATTCTTTCATGAGCTCCTTATTAAAGCATCCTCCCCATCGCGTAGAGGGCACCGCGGTTTTTCTTACTGCGCATGTTGATTACTTGCCGGTGTCTTTCTTGCATAACTTAAAGCACAATCATGTCTTGCATGAACGGGTTTTCTTCTTGAAAGTGAGTATTTGGGATATACCCCGAGTGCGAAATGAAGACCGTATTACTCTAAGTGAAATTGAGCCGAATATTTTTATTGTGCGGGCGGTGTATGGCTTTAATGAAACCCCTGATATGAGTCAAATCATGCATTTGATTGAGACTAAAGCGAACTTGAAATTCGACTTGATGAGTACCTCATTTTTCTTATCGCGTGACACCATTGTGCCTACTGATATGAAAGGCATGGCTCTTTGGCGTGAAGCCATATTTGCCTGGATGTATCAAAACGCGAGCCGTCAATCTGACTTTTTCAAAATTCCGGCAAATCGCTTAGTTGAATTAGGCGCAAAGGTTGAGATTTGAAAGCCGTATTTGCTGCGCTTACTATGGTATTTGCCATTTTGTGTTGCGCTAATTCAGTATGGGCTAATACTCCTGAGGAAGATGAGTTAGCAGAGCTGAATAAAATTGAAGCGCAATTACTATTACAGCGTCAGTGGATTGATTACCGTTGGAAAAAAGCCTCTGCAGCATGTTACAAAGATTTCTTCGTAACCTATTGCTTAAAAGGCACACGCGCTGATTATCGCGAAGAAATTGATCCCATTCGTGCGCAAGAAGTGGCTTTACATGAAAGCCAGCGGATTGTGCGCGACAAAATTAAAGATGCCAATGATGCCAAGCGGGCTGCTGAGCGCGCGGATCCCGCAAAAGCAGTGCAACGTGCTGATAATAAAAAAGCGTTTGAACAAAAACAAAAAGACGAAGCTGAACGTGCCGCTGATTTAGAAAAACGCCGTAAAGATGCGCCACGGCGTGCGCAAGAAAATAAAGCGGGTACTCAACTCGATTAATTTCCTATGGCAAAAGTAAAAACAATATACGTGTGCCAAGCTTGTGGCGGCACTTCTGCTAAATGGCAGGGCCAATGCCCAACTTGTCAAGCATGGAATACGCTGGAGGAAAGCATTGCTGAAACACCCAGTGCACCTCGCTTTCAGGGTTTAACACAAGCGATTCCACGGCAAAAATTAGCCACCATTCAAGCGGAAGATTTGCCGCGCCTTCCTACTGGCATTGAAGAGTTTGATCGGGTTCTGGGTGGCGGTTTAGTGCCTGGCGGAGTGGTGTTACTTGGCGGAGACCCTGGTATTGGTAAATCAACTTTACTACTGCAGGCCTTAGCGCAAATGAGCGCGGCTGGAGTTTCAGCGTTATATAGCAGTGGCGAAGAATCGGCTGCTCAAATTGCACTGCGTGCTAAACGGATTGATTTAAAAGCCCCTCAGCTTGAAGTATTGGCCGAAATTCAGTTAGAAAAATTGTTAATGATCATGGATACGGTGCGCCCGCAAGTAGTCGTGGTTGATTCGATTCAAACGATTTATTCCGAAGCCTTTAGCTCTGCACCAGGATCAGTTGCGCAGGTGCGCGAGTGCGCAGCCCAGTTAACCCGTTTTGCAAAGTCCACGGGCATTTGTGTTTTATTGGTCGGTCATGTGACTAAGGACGGTCATTTAGCTGGCCCACGGGTGCTTGAGCACATTGTCGATACCGTTTTGTATTTTGAGGGTGATACCCACTCGAGTTTTCGTTTAGTACGCGCGATTAAAAACCGTTTTGGTGCAGTGAATGAACTTGGTGTTTTTGCTATGACGGAAAAGGGTTTACGGGGGGTATCAAACCCTTCAGCCATATTTCTTTCGCAGCATGCTGAAATGGTGCCAGGTGCTTGTGTATTAGTAACGCAAGAAGGTAGTCGCCCCTTATTAGTGGAGATTCAAGCCTTAGTTGATACCGCGCATATTCCCAACCCGCGTCGCTTGGCAGTAGGTTTAGAGCAGCACCGTTTAGCCATGCTCTTGGCGGTCTTGCATCGCCACGCTGGGATTGCTTGCTTTGACCAAGATGTTTTTTTGAACGCAGTTGGTGGAGTCAAGATTTCTGAGCCCGCGGCTGACTTAGCGGTGTTGCTAGCGATTCAATCCTCGATTCGTAACCGCGCTTTACCGCGTGAATTAATTGTTTTTGGTGAAGTCGGTTTGGCTGGCGAAATCCGGCCGTGTCCACGGGGTCAAGAGCGTTTGAAGGAGGCTGCTAAATTGGGCTTTACTGTTGCCATTATTCCTAAAGCGAATATGCCCAAAACTAAAATTGCTGGTCTACGCATTATTAGCGTTGAGCGCATTGATGAGGCGATTGCTGCGGCTAATGATTTAGAGTTAGCGTAAGTCTTCAGCCTGAATGAGGATCACTTGCTGATTGCCAGCTGATACCTCCATCCAAATAACGGGTATCTGGGGAAAAGCCAAATGAAAGTGCTCGGCCTCATTGCCAATTTCAATTAAGAGTGCGCCGCGCTCATTTAGATAGTCTGGCGCAGCATCAATAATGCGCCGGATCAAATTCATCCCATCGCTGCCACCCGCTAAAGCAATTGCTGGCTCAGCTTGATACTCTGCTGGTAAGGCTTGCATTGATGCGTCGTTGACATACGGTGGGTTACAGATAATTAAATCAAAACGTTCTTCTTCATTCGGATCGGGTAAAGCGTCAAATAAATCACCATGCAAAAGCTCTATTTGTTCGCTAAACCCATGGCGCTTTAAATTCCGCGCGGCTAAAGCTAGGGCGGGCATACTAATATCACAGGCTGTAACGCGAATATCGGGGCAAGCTAGGGCAGCCAAAATAGCTAGCGAGCCATTGCCAGTACAAAGGTCGAGTACCTTACCATCAGCTGGCAGCCAAGGCTCGATATCGCCTGATGTAATCAGTTCGGCAATAAACGAGCGGGGCACAATGCTTTGCTCATTGCAATCAAATGGCACCCCCATTAACCACGCCTCTTCCAGTAAGTATGCAAGTGGCTTACGGCTACGAATGCGTTCCGTGGCAATGGCTAAGGCATGCGCTTGTTGCGCGGTAGTTAATTCAGTATGCATTTGCTCAAGTGCTGCACTGGGACTTAAACCCAACTCTTTACTGACAATCCAGAGTGCTTCGCTTTGGGCATCGATAGCACCATGACCAAAATGCAAGTTAGCCATAGCCAGCTGCGTAGCTAGCTGTTGGCAGCATGCTTCAATTGAAATCGGGTTAGCAGCAGAAGGCTGCTGTGGCGCTAGAGGCTCAGGGTCCATGAAGGGAATATTTTGCGGAAGGGATTCAAGTGCCAGCTTAGAGGGATAACGATTAAGCCAGCAGATTTTCTAAAACGCGTCGATAGATATTTTTGAGAGGTTCAATATCGTTTATTGAAACACACTCATTGAGCTTATGGCTAGTAGAATTTATTGGACCAAATTCGACTACCTCTTTACAGATTTGCGAGATGAAGCGACCATCGCTAGTGCCACCGGTGGTAGAAAGCTCAGTAACTATCTGAGTTTCAGTTTGAATCGCCTCTTGGAGTGCAAGCGCTAAGGCCCCTTTTGGCGTCAGAAAAGGGCTAGCACCTAGCTTCCAATCGATTGCATAGTCAAGTTTAGCTTCATCCAAAATTGCACTAACCTTTGCGCGTAACGCTTCTGGGGTACTGGCAGATGAAAAGCGAAAATTAAATTCGACGGTCATTTCCCCGGGAATAATGTTGTTTGCACCAGTACCAGCGTGAATATTCGAAATTTGAAACGTGGTTGGCTGGAAATAGTCGTTACCCTGATCCCATTCGGTGCTGGCTAAGGTAGCAATCGCCCCAGCCGCTAAATGAATGGGGTTGGCACCGAGGTGAGGGTAAGCAATATGGGCTTGAATGCCTTTGACACTGAGCTTCCCAGATAAAGACCCGCGCCGACCATTCTTAATCATGTCCCCTAAGCGATTGACTGAGGTGGGCTCGCCAATGACACAGTAATCTAAGGCTTGACCGCGTTTTTTGAGGCGCTCACACATCACTACCGTGCCATCGTGTGCAGGGCCTTCTTCGTCACTAGTGAGGAGAAAAGCAATGGTGTCCGCATGATTGGGGTTACTTCGTACGTATTCTTCAGTGGCCACGACAAAAGCCGCTAATGAGGTTTTCATATCTGCTGCACCACGGCCAAAGAGGTAGCCATCACGCTCACTTGGGGTAAAGGGGTTGCTATCCCATTTGTCTAATGGACCCGTGGGCACGACGTCGGTATGGCCCGCAAAGACAAAGACTTTTCCAGCTTTGCCTAGCTTGCCTAATTTAATGGCCCATAAATTCGTTACAGAAAAATCTGCCGGACCACTGATCACCGTTTCAATCTCAAAACCGAGCGCTTTTAAACGTCCAGCGATGACCTGCTGGCAACCACCATCGGCTGGCGTAATCGAGTGGCAAGCGATGAGCTCTGCAGTTAAATCGGCGGTAGCCGAATGGGTGGCTAAAGGCATGCTTAGTCGCGTAATAACTCATTAATAGCGGTTTTGGCCCGCGTTTGTGCATCGACTTTTTTAACAATAATAGCCGCGTAAAGGCTATATTTGCCATCGCTTGAGGGTAGTGAGCCAGGCACCACAACTGAGCCTGCTGGTACGCGACCATAATGGACTTCGCCAGTGTCGCGATCATAAATTTTGGTACTTTGGCCAAGGTATACGCCCATGGAAAGAACGCTATTTTCTTCGATAATGACACCCTCAACGATTTCTGAGCGAGCGCCAATAAAGCAGTTATCTTCAATAATGACGGGTCCAGCTTGAATGGGTTCGAGTACCCCACCAATGCCGACACCACCGGAAAGATGGACATTTTTACCAATTTGGGCGCATGAGCCAACGGTGGCCCAGGTATCGACCATCGTGCCTTCATCTACATAGGCACCAATGTTGACATAAGAGGGCATCAGAACCACATTTTTGCCAATAAAGCAGCCTCGTCTAGCCATTGCAGGCGGGACAACGCGATAGCCGCCAGCAGCAAAATCGGCGGCCGTAAAGTTTTCGAACTTGCTGGGAACTTTGTCGTAAAACTGGGTATACCCTCCCGCCCCCATGGGCTTGTTATCTTCCAGGCGAAACGAGAGTAAAACAGCCTTTTTAACCCACTGATTGACCTCCCACTGGCCTCTGCCCTTTTTTTCAGCAACCCGAATATGGCCCGAATTAAGACCCTCAAGAACTGCAATTACAGCCTTGCGGATATCGGCGGAAACGTCTTGAATAGAAAGGTTGGCACGGTTTTCCCATGCTTGTTCAATGATGCTTTGTGGTGATTGGCTCATACTTTTTAGTTAACTATCAGATTGTTAAGGGGTTTTGTTCTAGGAGGACGAATTATCATTATATCGGTGGGTCAAAAATGGGTGTTGATGCCCCTAACTTGCTATCATCTTCCACAGTGCCATTTGTCATTAAATTGCCTTTTTAATCCCTTTCTTTACAAAGTACGCCGTGCAACTTAAATCAATCAAACTCTCAGGCTTTAAATCTTTTGTTGATCCCACTCATTTTGAATTACCTGGTCAATTGATTGGTGTAGTGGGGCCCAATGGTTGCGGTAAGTCAAACATTATTGATGCGGTTCGCTGGGTTTTGGGTGAGTCACGTGCCAGTGAGTTGCGTGGCGAATCAATGCAAGACGTGATTTTTAATGGCTCTGGTTTGCGTAAACCATCGGGCCGCGCCAGTGTGGAATTAATTTTTGATAATGCTGATGGACGCGCGCAAGGGCAGTGGAGTAGTTTTGGCGAACTCTCGGTAAAGCGGGTGTTAACTCGTGATGGCAATTCTAGTTACTATATTAATAATCAAGTAGTACGCCGTAAAGATGTACAAGATATCTTTTTAGGCACTGGCATGGGGCCACGTGGTTATGCCATTATTGGTCAGGGCACGATTTCTCGAATTTTAGAATCTAAACCAGAAGAGTTGCGGGTTTTTCTTGAAGAGGCTGCGGGCGTTTCAAAATACAAAGAGCGGCGCAAAGAAACTGCCGCACGGCTAGAAGATACCCAAGAAAATTTAGTGCGCGTACAAGATATTTTGCGCGAGCTGGAATTGCAATTAGCGCGCTTAGAAAGTCAAGCGACAGTTGCTGAGCGCCATAACCAGTTGCAAACCGAAATGAAAGCGCAGCAGCAATTATTATGGTTTGTACGCCAAACCGAGGCAGGCAAAGAGCAAGAACGTTATGCCAATGCAATTCGTGACTCACAAGTGCAATTGGAAGAGCAAACAGCGAAGTTACGGCACGCCGAAACCGAACTAGAAACGATGCGTACTCGGCAGTACGCCTTACAAGATAAAGTCTCTTTAGCCCAAGGGGATTTATATCAAACCAATTCAGATGTAAGTCAAGTTGAGTCACAAATTAAATATGTGCAGGAATCTCGCTTGCGTTTACAGCAACAAACCCAAGACCTACAAGCCCAACTACAGCGTTGGACCACGCAAGAAACCGATGCCGCGCAAGCCCAACGTAGTACCGAGCATGAATTAAGTGCCGCTTCTGACCATGAGCAAGTGATGTCAACTGAGCTTGCTGATTTGCAGGCCGATGCACCCATTAAAGAAACTGCGTTTCAAGATGCCACAAAAAGTGTTGATGACTTACGAATTGCTTTAGCTAATGTCGATCAGCGCTTAGCGAGTTTAGGAGAGCGCATCAAGGCGGTAGCTGAGCAAATGGAAGATGCAAAAGGGCGCGAGGCGCGTTTAACAGCAGAATTGCAAGGCTTGCGACAACCTGATGCAGAAGCCTTAAAAATGGCCCTCGATCGCTATGCAGTTGCGGCGCGCAAGGTTGAAGAGAGCAAAGTCCAGGCAGCAGAAACCCAGGCGCGCGTACCCGCTACAGATGCTGCTCGTCAAGCGGCTATGGAAGAAATTCAAACGGCAAATCAAGATCTAGCGCAAACCGAAGCCAAATTAACTGCCTTAACAGCGCTGCAAGCGAGTGTGCAAGCCCAAGGAAAAATTGGCCCATGGCTAGACAGTAAAGGCTTAAAAGAGAGCAAGCGCCTATGGCAAGACATTAAGGTTGAAAAGGGTTGGGAGCCAGCATTGGAATCGGTGTTACGCGAACGGCTTGCCGCCTTAACTGGCAAGGATGTTAAAGCTGCGCTGACATTAGCTAAAGACGCCCCTCCAAGTCGTTTGGCGATTTTATTAACCGATGGTTTAAAAACGGTGACGCTGAATGTGCCGACGGGTTTTACCCCTTTAATGACGCGGGTGCAATGTGTGGCAGGATCGAGTATTCAGCTAGTACTGCAAGAGTGGCTAAATGCTATTTTTATCGCCGATAGCTTAGATGATGCTTTGCAGCGGCGCGAAAAATTACCCCTTGGTGCAGCCTTTGTCACCGCACAAGGTCATCTAGTAACTCGCGTAGGTGTGCAACTGTATGCGGCTGATTCGGAGCAGGCTGGGATGTTAGCTCGTGCGCAAGAGATGGAGGGGCTGGAAAAACAATTACGCGCGCAACGCCTCATGCAAAGCGAGTTACAAGGTGCCTTAGATCAATGTACTGCAAACTATCAAGCTGCCTTACAAGCCGCTGAGCGTGCTCGACTCAATGCCGAGGGGGCTGTGCAAACAGCCCATGGTTTTGAAGTTGAGCAAATGCAGTTAAGTCAGGCCGAAGAGCAATATACCTTGCGGGCTACCCAAATTAACACGGAACTAACTGAATTAAGTCAGCAAATTGAGCAAAGTAATTTACAGGTAGAACAAGCCAGAGCTGACTTTAATCAATCCGAGCAAACCCAAGCGAGTACGCAGACAGAATTGACAGCTGCTCACCAGCAATATGAGTTAGCTACGCAGGCTCGTGACCAACTACGTGAGGCCTTACGAACTGCTGAAATGGCGGCGCAGGAAGCAGCTTTTGCAGCCCGCTCTTTACAGCAACGAATTACCGATTTGCAGCGCGACCAAACTACGGCGCGTACCCAAATTATGGAAATTCAAGATAAATTTGCCGCCGCTGAAACTGAGTTAGCAGGTTTAAGTGATGAAGATGCTCAGGATAAGTTACAAACTTTACTGGTGACTCGTACTGATCGTGAAACTGCCTTAGCGAATGCGCGTACAGAACAGGATGCATTACTACATGAGTTGCGTGAAGCAGATGAAGCACGGATGTTGGTAGAGCGTACCCTACAACCATTGCGTGATAAAGCGACTGACTTGCAATTACGGGAACAGGCTGCACGTCTCAATTATGAGCAATTTGCCACTTTATTATCAGATGCTGAAGCTGATCTTGATAGTCTTGAGGTTCGCTTTAGCACTGATTTAAAAGTCAGTAGTTTACAAAGCGAGGTTACCCGCTTGAATAATGAAATTCAATCATTGGGCCCTGTCAACATGACTGCGCTAGATGAGTTGGTGAGCTCGCGTGAGCGTAAATCATTCCTTGATGCCCAATCGGCTGATTTGCACGAGGCCATGCAAACCTTAACCGATGCAATTGCCAAGATTGATGCTGAAACTCGTGATTTATTACAAGGCACTTTTGATCAAGTTAATGCACACTTTGGTCGTTTGTTCCCCGAGCTCTTTGGTGGTGGTCATGCCGAATTAGTGATGACAGGCGAGGAGATTTTAGATTCCGGTGTGCTGGTCATGGCGCAACCGCCTGGCAAGAAAAATAGTTCAATTCACCTTTTATCGGGTGGAGAAAAGGCCTTAACTGCGATTGCCTTGGTCTTTTCACTTTTCTTATTAAATCCTGCGCCGTTCTGTTTATTAGATGAGGTGGATGCGCCCTTAGATGATGCAAATACCTTACGCTATGCTGAAATGGTTGCCAGAATGTCAGCTAAGACTCAATTTGTTTTTATTTCGCATAACAAAATTACCATGGAAATTGCTCATCAACTCATTGGCGTGACCATGCAGGAGCAAGGTGTATCGCGCATAGTGGCAGTCGATATTTCTTCGGCGGTATCGATGGTGGAGCCGGCTTAAATGCCAATAAATGAAATGATTGGCAAATTAGGACTGTCAGACCTGCAATTGGCTTTAGTTGTCATTGGGATTTTTTTATTACTGTTAGTGGTGATTGTCAATTTTAGGCATGGGCGCGCTCGCCGCAAATTGAATGAAATGAGGAGCACCGGAAAATTTGATCCTGAGCTGGGATCGCAGCAACGACATGAACCTTCTCTTGGTGAAAGCGATCCTGCAGTGAGTTCTTCATTGCTCGCTGATTCAGCAACAAATAGCAGCAAGATGACTATTGATCCTCGCATTGATTGTGTCGTGACCTTGCGTTTTACTGAGCCGATTCAGGCAACGGAGATCTTGGCAGAAATTGCCACCTGGCCTCGTTTTCAATTTAATTGGGGGGCTGAAGGCTTAAAGGCAAATTGGATTGATGGCGATACTTGGGAAAAAATTCAAGCGGGCTCTGCTTATAGTGAATTACAGTTGGCAATGCAACTCGCCAATCGACAAGGGCCAATTGAGGTTTTTGACTTATCCGATTTTTTCACTCATTGCCAAAATTTAGCAGAAGCTTTAGGCGCACAAATTGACATGCCTGGGGTTAACGCGATGCTAGATAGCGCTAAAGAATTAGATGCCTTGGCAGCCCAAACCGATATACAGCTGAGTATTAATATACTTTTTGATAGCACCCCCTTAAGCTGGAATGATTTAGGGGCTTTGCTGCAAGCAAGGGGCTTTCGTCTTAGCGCGAATGGTCGCTCCTTTGAATTTTTTAATCAGCAGCAATTACTGTTCTTCAGTAGCGAATTAAATCCTGCTGAGCCAGTTAGCCAACTTACTTTTTTACTTGAGCTGCCACTGGTAGCAGTTGAAGAGCGGCCCTTTGAGAAAATGTTAGCGGAAGGTGCGGCAATTGCTGAGACAAAGCAGGGTCGCTTGGTTGATGATAATGGCATTAATTTAACGGCGATGGCAGTTAGTAGTATTCATCATCATATCGATGGTCTTTATGCCGAATTAGAGCGGGGCGGCATTGTTGCTGGTTCTGCCACTGCTCAACGGTTATTTAGTTAGGTTGTGATTTTGTCGCAGAAGGATCCGGCAAAATTAGCCGAGCGATATCGGTGGCTTCAGTTAGAGCTAGCTCGTCTAGAGCATGCTTATTATGTGCTTGATGCGCCTTTAGTGCCTGATAGTGAATACGATCGACTGTATCGCGAGATGCTCGATATTGAGCTCATGCACCCTCAATGGGTTAGGCCCGACTCACTCTCCCAGCGGGTTGGCGGTGTTGCTTTAAGTGATTTTAAATCAGTGCAACATGCGGTACCCATGCTTTCCTTAAATAATGCATTTGAATTAAAGGAATTAGAAGCTTTTGAGCGGCGCTGTCGTGAAGGTCTACATCTGCAGCAAGTTGAATTTGCCGGCGAATTAAAGTTTGATGGTTTGGCCATTTCCTTACGCTATGAAAATGGCGTACTCGTTCGGGCTGCGACGCGTGGTGATGGCGCTAACGGTGAAGATGTTACTGCTAATATTCGTACCATTCGCGCTATTCCTTTGCATTTATTGGGAAAATCAATACCTACTGTGCTCGAGGTACGTGGTGAGGTGTTCATGTATTTGCGCGACTTTGAGCGGATGAATCAATTAGCGGCTGAACTGGGTGAAAAGGAATTTGCCAACCCCCGTAACGCAGCTGCCGGTAGTTTGCGGCAGTTAGATTCGAAAATTACCGCACGTCGCCCACTTTCTTTTTTTGCTTATGGATTAGGCGAATTAATTCCAAATTCTTGGTTACCTGCAACCCATCGAGAATTATTGGATCGTTATATTGAATTGGGTTTACCGGTTTGTCCTGAGCGTCGTTTATTAAACTCAGTAAAAGAGATGCTGGCTTTTTACGATGAGGTGGGTACGAAACGCGCTAATTTGCCCTATGACATTGATGGCGTAGTTTATAAAGTCAATTCCTTTGCCGAGCAAAATCAATTGGGTTTTGTTTCTAGGGCACCCCGTTTTGCTTTAGCACATAAATATCCTGCACAAGAGGCGTTGACTACGGTCTTAGGAATTGATGTGCAAGTGGGCCGCACTGGCGCGATAACTCCGGTGGCACGCTTAGCGCCAGTTGAGGTTGGGGGGGTTACCGTTACCAATGCGACTTTACATAACGAAGATGAAGTACGCCGTAAAGATGTGCGCATTGGCGATACCGTAGTTGTGCGTCGAGCAGGCGACGTAATACCCGAGGTAGTAGCGGTGTTACCCGAGCGACGTCCCAAGAAGACCGCACAATTTGTAATGCCCAAGCGTTGTCCGGTGTGCGACTCCCATATTGAACGTTTGGCTGATGAAGCAATTGCGCGCTGTAGCGGTGGCTTATTTTGTGGTGCGCAACGTAAGCAAGCTTTATTGCATTTTGCCCAACGTCGGGCAATGGATATTGAGGGATTGGGAGAAAAAATTGTTGATCAATTGGTCGATTTGAATATCGTACGCACCCCAGCAGATCTTTATCGCCTCGGGTTTAATGCTCTAGCTAATTTAGAGCGGATGGGTGAAAAGTCGGCGGACAATTTAATTCAAGCAATTGAGCAATCCCGAAAAACGAGTTTGGCGCGCTTTATTTTTGCCTTAGGAATTCGTCATGTCGGTGAAACTACGGCTAAGGACTTAGCTGCGCACTACGGCAATATGAGCGCCTTGATGGCGGCCTCTGCCGAGGAACTATTAACTATTCATGACGTTGGCCCAGTTGTAGCCGATTCGATTGAAAGTTTTATGGCTGAGGCACATAATCGCGAAGTCATTGAACAATTGCTAGCCTCTGGTATGCAGTTGAGTGTGACTGAAAAGACCTTGAATGCAGCGGTAGCAGGTAAAACCTTTGTTTTGACCGGTACCTTGCCATCCCTTTCACGTGAGGATGCTAAAGCGATGTTGGAAAAAGCCGGCGCAAAGGTTGCTGGCTCGGTATCAGCGAAGACCAATTATGTTGTCGCCGGCGCAGATGCTGGTAGCAAACTAGCCAAAGCAGAAGAGCTTGGTCTTGCCGTAATTGACGAAGCAGAAATGCTGGCTTTATTGCGTTAAATAATTACATTATTTCGCGATACGCAACTTTGCTCTATTAACTTCCCAGTACTTCCAGTAATTCAGTTTCTAATTGAATTTGTAAGCGCGGATTTTTACTGAGTTCACTAGCATTTAAAAGTAAGACGTCTTCAACTCGCTCGCCTAGCGTATTGATGCGCGCAGTATGCAGTGAAACATGGTGTTTAGCCAATACTCTTGATATAGCATAGAGCAAGCCTGCGCGGTCGCTGGCGGTGAATGAGAGAGCATAGTATTGACCTCGTTCATCGGGCTGCATATGGACCCTGGGTTGAATGGGGAAGCTGCGTGACTGACGCGATAAACGACCCATCGCTGGCGTAGGTAGAGGTGTGGCTTTTTGTAATGCTTCAGTAAGGGCATATTCAACTAATTGAATTTGATTGCGGTAACTATGAGGCTCATCATCGAGTTCACTACTAGCAACTTCAAAGGTATCTAAAGCATAACCATGACGCGTAGTATGAATGCGCGCATCTAAAATTGAAAAACCGTTACGTTCAAAGTAGCCACAAATGCGCGAGAAAAGGTCTGCTTGGTCAGGCATATAAATAGCAACTTGTAAACCTTCTCCTGCCGGTGATAGCCGTGCAAGCACAATCGGTTTGGTAGTTTCAACTTGATCCATTAAATGGCGCGATAGCCAAGCAATATCACCTGCCTCTTGGCGCAAGAAAAAAGCCACATCGAGTTTTTGCCAGAAGTCTTCATACGCTGAGTCTTGAAAGCCATGTAAACGCAAGTTACGTCGCGCCTCTTCTTGATGCTGAGCTAATTCCGATGAGGCATCAGGCTTTGCACCACCTAAAACCCTTAGGGTAGCGCGATATAAATCTTCCAGTAACTTGGCTTTCCAGCCATTCCAAACTTTAGGGCTAGTGCCACGTACATCGGCAACAGTTAGTAAGTAAAGCGCTGTGAGATGACGTTCATCGCCAATTTTTTTTGCAAAAGCCATAATCACATTTGGGTTGCTAATGTCTTGTTTTTGAGCAACCTGACTCATATTTAAGTGCTCAGCTACTAGCCAAACTAATAATTCGGTATCTTTTTTATCAAGCCCATGGTCTTTGGCGAATTCACGGACATCGCGTTTACCTAGTATTGAATGATCGCCCCCACGCCCTTTAGCGATATCGTGAAATAAAGCCGCAATAACTAGTAGCCAAGGCTTTTCAAAGTGCGCAATTAAACGACTACATAAAGGGAACTCGTGAGCATGTTCGACCAACATAAAGCGGCGCACATTTCTAAGGACCATCAAAATATGTTGATCGACCGTGTAGACGTGGAATAAATCATGTTGCATTTGCCCGACGATGCGCCGAAAGGGAGGTAGGTAGCGACCCAGTACACTGGTTTGATTCATGAGTCTAAAGGCATTACTGACACCATCGGCTTGCTTTAAAATTTCCATAAAGAGTTGGCGATTTATTGGGGCCTTACGCCATTGACTATTCATTTTTTTACGCGCGTTATACAGTGCACGCAAAATCGTAGCTGATAAGCCATTGACTGCTGGGGTTTGGGTTAATACTAAGAAGGTCCGCAAAATTTGCTCAGGGTGTTTTTGATATAAATTGGGATCTTGAATATCTAAGAGGCCTTGGCGCTCAATAAAATCACTGTTCTCTGCACCCGCAATAGGATGAATGGTGCGTGATTCTTGGGGAAATAATAAAGCTTCAATATTTTGTAACAAAATAGTATTGAGTTGGGTAACCGCCTTGGCTACCCAGTAGTAGCGCCGCATGATGGCTTCACTGGCTTGACGGGCTGAGCTTTCTTCAATACCCATGGACTTCGCTAAACCCGCTTGCAAGTCAAACGCTAAAACATCTTGATGGCGTTTAGCAAGTAAATGTAAATTAGCGCGAAGCGTTGCTAGAAAGCGCTTATTGCGTTTTAATTCAGTAAGCTCGCGCTCGGTAATGAGATTTTTTTGGAACAAATCATTAAAGCTATTGCCCAGTTGAGCGGCCTTACTTACCCAGAGGATTACTTGTAAGTCGCGGAGCCCGCCGGGACTTTCTTTGCAATTGGGCTCAAGCGCATAGGGCGTACCCTGATACTTTTGGTGACGTTGGGTTTGCTCTAGCAATTTAGCTTGGAAGAAGGCCTTGGGATCAAGTGTCGCAGTAAATGCGGTTGCAAATGATTGAAATAGATACCGCGAACCGCAGATGAGCCGAGCCTCTAACAGTGAAGTACGCACGGTTATATCTTGTTCCGCTTCACTTAAGCATTCTGCTAATGTGCGCACTGCCGAGCCAATTTCTAGTCCCGAGTCCCAGCATTGCGTAATAAAACGTGCCACCTTTTCACTCTCAGCTTTTGTATCCAGCTTCGATTCGTTGGGTAGTAATACTAAAATATCAATATCAGAATAGGGAAAAAGCTCTGCGCGCCCAAAACCACCGACTGCAATCAGCGCCAAATGAGCTCCCATAGCGCAGTCTTGCCATAACTGTTTTAAGGCCAGATCATTTAATTCGGTGAGTTTTTTTGTTAGTCGCGCGACATTTTGATCTGCTAGAAATAGTTCGTATTCAGCAGCGCATGAGCTACGTAGATGAGCAATGGCCTGATGCGGTGCGAGTGCAGTCACTGAATTCATGGTCGCAGAAGGACTAATTTGGAGTGGTACTTAGGCCGTAATTAGTTGAGGTCGAAATACTAAGCCCTTAACGCAATTTGGCGGCGCGTTACTGCCTGCCGACCAAGTTAAAACTTCCACACCTTGTGACGTAACAAGCAAGGTGTGTTCCCATTGTGCTGATAGGCTGCGGTCTTTGGTTTTTACTGTCCATTGATCGGGCATGGTACGAATTTCGCGGCGCCCAGCATTAATCATGGGCTCTATCGTAAAGGTCATTCCTGCTTGCAATTGTTCTCCCGTATTGGGCCGACCATAATGCAAAATTTGCGGGTCTTGATGAAAGACTTTGCCAATACCATGACCACAGTATTCCCGAACGACCGAATAACCCGCTTGTTCAGCATGCGTTTGAATTACATGACCAATATCGCCTAAATAAGCCCCGGGCTTTACTTGGGCAATTCCCAGCCACATACATTCAAAGGTAATTTGCGTTAAGCGCTCGGCTAACACTGAAACTTCACCCACCATAAACATGCGGCTGGTATCGCCATAGTAGCCATCTGGGGTAATCACGGTGATATCGAGATTGACCACGTCACCGCCCTTTAATACCTTATCTCCTGGAATACCGTGGCAGATGACATCATTGACCGAGGTACAGATCGCTGCTGGAAAAGGGGGGTAGCCGGGGGGCTGATAATTTAATGGGGCTGGAATAGTATTTTGAACATCACGCATAAAGGTGTGGCAAATTTGATCGAGTTCGCCAGTACTAACGCCCGGACGAATCGCTGGGGCCACGTGGTCGAGTACTTCGCTGGCGAGTCGACCCGCCTCACGCATGCCTTGGAGGTCTTTTTCAAGGGTAAAAACACTATTCATGCCTTGATTATCAACGACTTGAGGTTTTTTGGCTCTTTTGCGCCTAGATGATTGATATATAAGCTATAATTTGCCCATCGAAGCAATTCGAAATAGCAGGCTAAGCCTTCCAGGGTAGCGTTTTTTAGCGCAGTCAGGACTTAGCCTTAGACCAAACCCTTAGGAGAATGTTATGTCAGTAACCATGCGTGAAATGCTAGAAGCCGGTTGCCACTTTGGCCACCAAACGCGCTTTTGGTCCCCCAAGATGGCCCCTTATATTTTTGGCCATCGCAATAAAATCCACATTATTAATTTGGAAAAGACTTTGCCCATGTTTCAGAATGCCCTGAAATTTGCAAAGCAAATTGCTGCAAATCGTGGCACGATTTTATTTGTTGGTACGAAGCGTCAATCACGCGAAGTGATTGCAGAAGAAGCTGCACGTGCTGGCATGCCTTATATCGATAGCCGCTGGTTAGGCGGCACCTTAACTAATTTTAAGACTGTCAAAGGCTCTTTGAAGCGCTTAAAAGACATGGCTGTTGCTAAAGAAGCGGGTGATTGGGATAAGCTCTCAAAGAAAGAAGCATTAACCAACGATCGTGATCTCGACAAATTACAAAAAGCCCTAGGCGGAATTCAAGATCTGAATGGCGTACCCGATGCAATTTTTGTGGTTGACGTTGGGTATCACAAGATAGCTATTACCGAAGCGAAAAAACTTGGCATTCCCGTTATCGCCGTAGTTGACACCAACCATTCCCCTGAAGGTATTGATTACATCATTCCTGGTAATGATGATTCTAGCAAGGCAGTACTTCTTTACGTACGCGGCATTGCCGATGCGATTCTAGAAGGCAAAGCGAATTCAGTGCAGGAAGTCTTAGACGCTGTTAAAGAAGGCGAAGAAGAGTTTGTTGAAGAAGGGAAGGTAGAGTAATGACGGCTATTACTGCTGCAATGGTTGGCGAATTACGTGCCAAAACCGATGCTCCAATGATGGAGTGCAAAAAAGCATTAACTGAAGCATTTGGCGATATGGCGAAAGCAGAAGAAATTCTGCGGGTGAAATTAGGTAGCAAAGCCAGCAAAGCTGCTTCACGTGTGACTGCTGAAGGCGTCGTTGCGAGTTACATCGATGGTGGCTCTGGCGCTTTAATTGAAGTGAACTGCGAAACCGATTTCGTTTCAAAAAACGATGATTTTCTAGCCTTTAGTAATGCTTGTGCACAGTTGGTTGCTAAGCAGAATCCGGCTGATACCACTGCTTTATTAGCCTTAGCAATGGATGGCAAAACGGTCGATGCTGTGCGTAGTGAATTAATTGGACGCATTGGTGAAAATATGACGCCGCGTCGTTTTCAACGTTTTGCGAGTACCGGTAAATTAGTATCTTATCTACATGGCACTCGCATTGGCGTTATGGTGGAATTTGAAGGCGATGAAACAGCCGCTAAAGATGTTGCGATGCACATTGCAGCAATGAAGCCGGTCGCCTTATCTGCAGCTGATGTTCCTGCAGCCAACATTGCTGCCGAACGGAATATTGCGCAGCAGAAAGCGGCCGAGTCGGGCAAACCTCCTGACATCGTGGCAAAAATGGTTGAGGGTACGGTGCAAAAGTATCTTAAGGAAGTTTCTTTGCTTGATCAAACCTTTGTTAAAAACGATAAGCAAACGGTTGAGCAAATGCTCAAGGCCATGAATACTACGATTAAGTCATTTACTTTGTATGTCGTGGGTGAGGGCATCGAGAAGCGCCAAGACGATTTTGCCGCGGAAGTTGCTGCGCAAGTAGCTGCTGCAAAGGTAAGCGCTTAAGATTAATCACTTTAATAAGGTCTTTCACTATGCCTGCTTATAAGCGTGTCCTCCTCAAACTATCGGGAGAAGCCTTGATGGGGGATGATGCTTTTGGGATCAACCCCATCACGATTGATGCGATGGTGGCAGAAATTGCTGAAGTAGTTGGAATTGGCATCGAGTTAGCCATTGTCATTGGCGGCGGTAATATTTTCCGCGGCGTCGCGGGAGGTGCTGCCGGCATGGATCGTGCAACTGCCGATTACATGGGTATGCTAGCCACAATGATGAACTCCCTCGCATTACAAGACGCCTTGCGGCAAAAAGGCGTCGAAGCTCGCGTGCAATCAGCTTTACGTATGGATCAAGTAGTTGAGCCTTATATACGGCCGCGTGCTATTCGTGCTATGAGCGAGGGTAAAGTAGTCATTTTTGCCGCTGGTACTGGCAACCCATTTTTTACCACCGATACTGCAGCTGCTTTGCGTGGAGCTGAAATGGGTGTTGAGGTGATGCTCAAGGCCACTAAAGTGGATGGTATTTATAGTAGTGATCCCAAACTCGATCCTACCGCGACCTTGTATCAGTCGATTACCTTTGATGAAGCATTAATTAAAAATTTACAAGTGATGGATGCAACGGCGTTTGCTTTATGTCGTGATCGCAAGCTACCAATTCGGGTATTTTCTATTTTGAAGCCAGGCGCTTTAATGCGTGTGGTGTTAGGTGAGTCGGAAGGTACTTTAGTACACGTTTAAAAGGAGTGCTGTGATGTCTGCTGCTGAAATCAAAACGAGTGCCGAGCAAAAAATGCATCGGTCGCTGGAATCATTAAAAAGTAATTTAGCAAAAATTCGTTCAGGCCGCGCGAATGCTGGCATTCTTGAGCATATTACGGTTGACTATTACGGTAACCCAACGCCCTTAAGTCAAGTGGCTAATTTAGGTCTTGCCGATGCGCGGACGATTAATGTGCAGCCTTTCGAAAAAACCATGGTTGCGGTAATTGAAAAGGCCATTCGTGATTCTGATTTAGGTCTAAACCCCGTTTCGCAAGGTACTGTCATTCGCGTACCAATGCCGCCACTTACCGAGGAACGTCGGCGCGAGCTGACTAAATTAGTGAAGAGTGAAGGCGAAGAAAGCAAAATTGCTATTCGTAATTTACGGCGCGATGCTAACGAACATTTAAAGCGACTGAGTAAAGACAAAGTAATCTCAGAAGATGAAGAGCGCCGTGCCCAAGATGAAGTTCAGAAAATGACCGATCGGGCCGTAACGGATATCGATAAAATTGTTGCTGAAAAAGAAAAAGAGATTATGACGGTCTAGACCCGTTTGATCTAAAAAATATGTATTTCTACTTATTCACTTTTTATGTCTAAACATAGTAGCTCTACCTTAGTCATTCCCGAGGTAAGTGAAGTACCTCGTCATGTTGCAATCATCATGGATGGTAATGGACGTTGGGCTGGAAAGCGTTTAATGCCGCGAGTGACAGGGCATTCAGAGGGTCTAGAGTCGGTGCGCAAAGTGGTGGAAGAATGTCGCCGTTCTGGTGTTGAATACCTGACTATTTTTGCTTTTAGTTCGGAAAATTGGCGCCGCCCACCTGAAGAGGTAGGGTTTTTAATGAAGTTATTTTTAAAATCGTTGCGCCGTGAGGTCAGTCGCTTAAGTGATAACGATATCCGCTTTAAGTTAATTGGCGATTTAAGCCGCTTTGATACCGCAATTCAAGATATGGTGCGTTTTTCGGAAGAGAAAACCGCCCATTGCAAAGGTTTAACCTTAACTGTAGCCGCTAACTATGGCGGACGATGGGACATTTTGCAGGCGATGCGCAAATGTTTGTTGCTTAATCCTACCTTGCAGGCCGATCAAATAACGGAGGAATTACTGCAAGAAAATTTATCGATGGCGTATGCACCAGAGCCCGATTTATTTATCCGTACGGGCGGTGAACAACGCGTGAGTAATTTTTTATTATGGCAACTAGCATATACAGAGCTGTATTTCACCGATATATTATGGCCCGATTTTGATGCTGCGCAATTACAGCAAGCATTTGATTGGTTTAGTCAGCGTGAGCGACGCTTTGGCCGAACTAGTGCACAACTCGCCACCAAAGTCTCTAAAGTTTCTGCTCAGGGCACTGTTTAAGCGCAGTTGCGTCTAAACACTCTGCGATGCTAAAGACCCGTATCATTACCGCGTTACTTTTGCTTGCAGTACTATTGCCTAGTTTATTTTTGCTTAATCCGCTTTATTTGAGTGGCGTCTTTTTATTAATCTTGGCATTAGCAGCATGGGAGTGGAGCCGTTTAATTGCGCCACAAAAAGGGCGCTTAGCTTGGTTCTATGCGTTGCTTTTGATTTGCGTTATTGCCGCCTTGTTGTATACACAAATTCCCGTTATTGAATTTAGTATCTTATTAGCGGCGAGTTGTTTTTGGCTCGTTGGCGCCCCTATTTTGTTGTGGCGAGGACTGCGTTTGCCCGTAGCAAAATGGCCGCTGACCTTCGCATTATTAGGCTTAGTTATTTTTAGCGCAGCCTGGTTTGCGCTCATTTTATTGCGTCAGTTTGGCGTGATATTTTTACTTTCTACTATGGCCTTAGTTTGGGTTGCCGACATTGGCGCCTATTTCGTTGGTAAAGCGCTTGGTCGCCGTCGCTTAGCCCCGCAAATTAGCCCTGGTAAAACGCTTGAGGGAGCAGTTGGGGGCCTAATCTTGACTTGTATTTATGCCAGTATCTGCGCTTGGTATTTACCTTTTAATCTTACTTTATTTGGCTTTGCCGTGATGCGATTGGGTTTTCCCTCGATGCTGGTCTTGGTTATCGGCTTAACGTTGTTTAGCATCATAGGTGACTTATTTGAATCACAGGTAAAACGTTTGGCGGGCGCAAAAGATAGTAGCGGCTTATTGCCAGGCCATGGCGGAGTATTAGATCGGATTGATGCCTTATTGCCTACCATGCCGCTAGCAGCGCTTTTAGTTGGCTTGATGTTATGAGGTTATTACGGCGCATCACGATTTTGGGCTCAACTGGCTCGATTGGAGTGAATACCTTAGATGTGATCCGCTCGCATCCTGAGCGCTATCAGGTAGCCGCCTTAACTGCGCATCAACAAGTAGACCGCTTACTCGCGCAGTGTCGTGAGTTTAAACCTCGTATTGCAGTTGTAGGTGATGCGCAGAGTGCAAAAAAATTGGCTGCAGCCGTGCTTCAGGAAAAAATTCCGACTACTGTTTTATATGGGGCTGAAGCATTGGTTAGCGCAGTAAGCGAATCGGATTGCGATACTGTGATGGCGGCTATTGTAGGCGCTGCTGGCTTGTTGCCAACCTTGGCTGCGGCTCGCGCAGGTAAACGTATTTTGTTAGCGAATAAAGAAGCGCTCGTCATGTCTGGGGATTTATTGATGCAAGCGGTACGTGATAGTGGCGCTGAATTAATTCCTATCGATAGTGAACATAATGCGATATTTCAGTGTTTACCAGCGGGTTTTAATGCTCTGCATAGCGACGTTGCAAGGGCAGAGTGTGGGGTTGAAGAATTATGGCTCACTGCCTCTGGGGGCCCATTTCGTACCACGCCTTTAGTTGAGTTGGCAGATATCACTCCTGATCAAGCTTGCGCTCACCCTAATTGGGTGATGGGGCGCAAGATTTCAGTTGATTCAGCCACCATGATGAATAAAGGGTTAGAGGTGATTGAGGCACGGTGGTTGTTTGGCGTACCACTAGCGCAAATTCGGGTCCTCATTCATCCTCAAAGCGTAGTGCATTCAATGGTGCGTTATCGCGACGGCTCGGTCATTGCCCAACTGGGTCAGCCTGATATGCGCACTCCCATTGCCTACGGCTTAGCTTGGCCGCAGCGAATTGCGGCGGGGGTTGAGCCGCTTGATTTAACCCAGATGAGTGCTTTACATTTTATTCAGCCTGACTTAAAGCAATTCCCCTGTTTAGCTTTAGCTTTTGCCGCTGCACACAGCGGCGGTACTGCTCCAGCAATTTTGAATGCGGCTAATGAAGTGGCTGTGGGTGCCTTTTTGGCTAGTGAATTACCGTATTTACAGATTCCTACTTTAGTTGAGCAAGTGCTTGAGCAAGTAGCGGCCGCTCAAGCTCAAACTCTTGCCGAAGTATTAGACGCTGATCAAACAGCTCGGCGCGTTGCTATGCAATGTTTGGCGCGTTTGCGCAGTCATTAAGCGAGGCCAGCACCGATGCAAGCACTGAGCACTTTATTGGCTTTTTTAGTGGCGCTAGGAATACTGGTGAGTTTTCACGAGTTTGGCCATTATTTTGCCGCTCGGTGTTGCGGGGTAAAAGTACTGCGCTTTGCGCTCGGTTTTGGTAAGCCACTCTTCATTTTTCATGATCGCCATCAAACGGAATGGGTTATTGCGCTGCTCCCTTTAGGTGGCTATGTCAAGTTATTAAACGGACGCGATGCGGAACAAACTATCTCGATAGCTGATCAAGCCAGTGACTTTGAGCGGAAGCCATTATGGCAACGCTCACTGATTGTAGCGGCGGGCCCCCTCGCGAATTTTGTCTTAGCTTTACTATTATTGAGTGTGATTTATGTTAGCGGGGTACCGCAATTGCCTGCCCAACTGCAAACCCCACCCGCCGTATCTTTAGCGGCTAAAGCCGGTTTAAGTGCTGGCGATCGGGTTATTGGCTGGCGCAGCTTGGGAAATGAAGAAAATGTCGATGACCCAGCGAATGCCTTTACTTCAGTAGTGAGCTGGAATGCTTTGCGGTGGTATTTATTGGATAGCATTACGGCACACACTGGTTTTGCGTTGCAAATTGAAAATGCCCGCGGCGGAAAATCAACCGTACGATTTTTAAGTGAGCAATTACCTGAAGTCAAACCAAAGACGGATGTATTTCGTGAGCTCGGACTTTTTCCACTGGTTGCCAATTCTCCGCAATGGTTTGAATTGCAATTAGCGCCGTTACCTGCCATGGCTTATGCCGCAGAGCGAGTATGGTTAATTACAAAAGTATCAAGCCGCATGATGCTGGGTTTAGTGACAGGCAGTACTTCTTTAGCGCAAATTGGCGGCCCACTGAGTATTGCCGATATGGCGGGCAAGTCTGCTCAAGTGGGTTGGCAACCCTATTTAGCATTTTTGGCGCTTCTAAGTATCAGTATCGGCTTGCTTAATTTGATTCCAATACCTATGCTTGATGGCGGTCAGCTACTGTATGATGCATGGGAACTGCTGTCGGGTCGACGCCTACCAGAAGCCTTGCAAGCGGTTTTACAAAAAAGTAGTTTTATCTTGTTAACGTTTCTAATGCTGTTGGCTTTGTTTAATGATTTTCAACGCTATCTTTCGCCTTGAGTCCACCAGAATATGAGTCTTAAAATTCGTCTAAGCTCATGCCTTTATGGCACCTCTATTGCTTTAGCTTTTTTTGGTTTTGCCGTTTCAGCTGCCGAGACCAATAGTAATTTGGTTACTGAGGCTTTACCCGACAATGCACCCGGACCTGCGGCTGCCCCAGCGCCAAGTACTCCGCCAAAAAATTCCGCAAGCAAAACTAGTGCGCCAGGCGATCTTCCAGCAAGCGCAACAGATTCAGGCGGGTTTGTCATAAAAGATATTCGCTTAGAGGGCTTGCAGCGGGTTGAACCAGGCACGGTATTTAGTTACCTGCCTTTGCAGGTTGGCGATAAATTTACGCCAGAAAAAGGCGCGGAAGCAATTCGCGCACTTTATGGTACTGGCTTTTTTCGTGACGTACAAATTCAAGAACAGGGCGATGTTTTAATTGTGAGTGTGGAGGAGCGGCCTACGATTAATCGCATTGAATTTACGGGCATGAAAGAATTTGATCAAGACATTGTCCGGAAATCGCTAAAGGTAGTAGGCCTTGCGGAAGCGCGTTTTTATGACAAAGCATTGATTGATAAAGCTGAACAAGAATTAAAGCGCCAATATGTGAGCAAGGGCTTATTTGCCGCCGAGGTTGTCGCAACCGTTACTCCAATGGAGCGCAATCAAGTTTCAGTGTATTTCAATGTCGATGAGGGCCCCGTTGCAAAGATTCAAGAAATTAATTTTATTGGTAATAAAGTATTTAGTGAAGGCACTTTGCGCGATGAAATGCAACTCAAAGCAAAAGGCTGGCTGTCTTTTTACACTAACGATGATTTATATTCAAAGCAAAAACTCACAGCCGATTTGGAAACGATTCGTTCCTATTATTTAAATCGGGGTTACTTAGAATTTTTAATTGAGTCAACGCAGGTGTCAATTACTCCGGATAAAAAAGGTATTTACCTGACTATTGGCTTGAAAGAAGGCCAGCGCTTTAAAGTTAAAGACATTAAGCTCGCTGGCGAATTACTTGGCAAAGAAGCGGAACTCAGCAAACTACTACAGCTTAAAGCGGGGGATGTGTACTCTTCGGCAAAGTTAGCCGAGAGTACAAAATTGATTGCCGGCTTATTAGGCTCTTATGGCTACGCTTTTGCGACAGTAAACCCCCAGCCCGACGTACGGCAAGATTTAAGTGAAGTCGATTTAACTCTAGTCATTGATCCTGGGCGCCGAGTTTACGTACGTCAAGTAAATATTACCGGTAATTCCCGAACGCGTGATACGGTCATTCGTCGTGAACTGCGCCAGTTTGAAAGCTCTTGGTTTGATGGCGACAAAATTCAATTGTCAAAAGAGCGGATTAATCGCTTAGGCTACTTTACTGAAGCTGACATCATGACTAAAGA
The DNA here is from genome assembly GCF_021395235.1 of Polynucleobacter sp. IMCC30063. Classification (NCBI taxonomy): domain Bacteria; kingdom Pseudomonadati; phylum Pseudomonadota; class Betaproteobacteria; order Burkholderiales; family Burkholderiaceae; genus Polynucleobacter; species Polynucleobacter sp. IMCC30063. Next base: position 154,394 of record NZ_JAJVCQ010000002.1, read on the forward strand.
TGTGCCAGGCGCGCCCGATCAGGTTGACGTTGACGTGAAGGTAGCCGAAAAACCGACTGGCTCTATTAGCCTTGGTGCTGGTTACTCATCAACTGAAAAAATTATCTTAACTGCGGGTATTAATCAAGAAAATGCCTTTGGTTCGGGTACGGCAATTGGCTTAAATGCCTCATTGGGAAAAATTAATCAAAACCTGGTCCTATCCCAATACGACCCTTTCTTTACTGATGATGGTATCAGCCGCTATACCGATTTATTCTATCGCTCTTCAAAACCGCTGTATTACACGGGTGATCCCGCCTACCAAATTAAGAGTGCTGGCGGAACTTTGCGTTTTGGGGTGCCTTACTCTGAAGTGGATCGGGTGTTTTATGGTACTGCGGTTGAGGCCTACCAAATTAATGCCACGTCGAATACGCCGGTACCTTATCAAACTTATGTGCAGGATTATGGGGTAACCATTCCGGGTACCTTAACCACCTTTAACGTACCCCTTACCGCTTCATGGACCCGTGACGGACGCGATAGCGCTTTAGTCCCCTCAACCGGCTCTTTAATCAGCCTTTTAAGTGAAGTTGGAACCCCGGTAGCCAATATGCAGTACTACCGTATTTATGGCAAATATCAGCAATATCACTCTTTCTCAAAGGCCCATATTTTGTCCTTTAATTTTGAGACGGGCTACAGCGAGGCTTATGGCAAGTACCCCTTTCCAATTACCAAAAACTACTATGTGGGTGGTATTGGGTCGGTTCGGGGCTACTCCCCTGGATCTATCGGCCCACAGTACTTTAATACCTCTACTGGCACCTATCAGCCTACCGGCGGGCAGTCTAAAATTGTGGCTAACCTTGAATATACCGTGCCATTCCCTGGGTCTGGCAACGACAAAACCTTACGGGCTTTCGTCTTTACTGATGGCGGAAATGCCTTTGGCACCAATATCAACCTCGTTCTAAGGTATTCTTATGGCTTAGGTTTAGAATGGATATCACCGCTGGGACCGTTAAAGTTTAGCTATGGCATTCCGATAAAATCGCAGCCAAATGATAATATTCAACGTTTACAGTTCCAAATTGGTACCGCGTTTTAACCATCTTTAATTGTTTTAAGGAAGACTTATGAAGCAACCTTATCTACCGAGAGGTTTTTCTGTTGGCTTATACACAATCTCAACATTGTTTGGGCTTGCGTTTGGTTCTTCAGTTTTTGCCCAGGAGATGCCGCCAACGCGATTGGCAGTCGTGAGCGTGGAAAAAGTGTTTGGCGAATCGAACATGGCCAAGGCAACGCAAAAAAAATTGGAACTTGAATTTGCTAAGCGGCAAAATGAATTACGCGATTCAATGCAAAAAATTAAAACTGCAGCTGAAAAATTAGATCGCGACGCCGCCGTGATGCCAGAGGCAGATCGAATTCGTAAACAGCGTGAGTTGGCTGATCAAGACCGTGAACTGCAGCGCAAGCAACGAGAATATACCGAAGATTTAAATCAACGTAATTTTGAAGAGCGCGCCAAGATTGCCGAGAAGGCCAATGTAATTTTGCGCCAAATTGCAGAGCAACGGAAAATTGATGTCATTATTCAAGATGCTGCTTACGTAAGCCCGAAGATTGATATCACTGATGATGTCATCAAGGCTTTAAATAATCTAAAGTAAGTTTCATGCCCACCGCCATCGAGCTGGCTAAACAGTTTCAAGCGGAGTTGGTGGGCGAGGGCTCTGCGCCGTTAAGGGGTTTAGCCCCACTAGAATTGGCCCAAGCCGATCAAATTGCGTTTCTATCCAACCCCCTTTATCGTCAACAAGCGCTCGATAGCGCTGCTGGCGTCCTAATTGTTAGCGCGGCTGATTGCGAATTTATTCAAGCTGCGAGTACGAAACTGCGTAGTTTTATTGTGGCAAAAAATCCGTATGCAACTTTTGCGCGCATTGCGCAACTATTTGAGGGAAACGTGAATACGAAGTATGCGCCCGGTATTCATGCGCAGGCTGCTGTGGATGCATCGGCCATAGTCCCACCCTCATGCCATATTGGTCCTTTTGTGCAAATTGCTGCTGGTGTAGTCTTGGGTGAGCGGGTAACCATATTGGGGAATAGCTCAATTGGTAGAAATGTACGAATTGGCAGTGATAGCGTGCTACACCCGCTGACAACGATTTATCACGGCTGCGAAATTGGGACACGTTGCATTATTCATAGCAGCACTGTAATTGGCGCTGATGGCTTTGGCTTTGCACCCGATTTTTCGGCGACGGGTGGCGAGTGGGTCAAAATTCCGCAAACTGGTAAGGTAGTGCTAGAAGATGATGTAGAAATTGGCGCCTCGACTACTATCGACCGTGGTGCAATGAATGAAACTCGCATTGGGGCAGGTTGCAAAATTGATAATCAAGTGCAAATTGGTCATAACGTCCATATTGGCGCTCATACTGTTGTGGCTGGCTGTGTAGGTATTTCCGGCAGTACAACGATTGGTAGTTATTGCATGATCGGAGGCTATGCTAATTTTGCCGGGCATTTGACAATTGCCGATCGCACGACGGTTTCAGGTGGTACGTCGATTATTCGCTCTATTATTGAGCCAGGACAGCACTTTACTGGCGTGTTTCCATCGATGTTACATGCGGCTTGGGAGAAAAACGCGGCGATCTTGCGTGGACTCGATAAAATACGCCAACGATTGCGTTTTTTAGAGCGTGGCAAATCTTCGACTGATACTTAATTCTTTCCTCACTGGCATTTTTATATGAACAAAGCAGCTTTATGACCCAGCCCATCTTGATCGATATCAATCAGATTTTGCAATTACTCCCGCATCGCTATCCTTTTTTATTGGTCGATCGGGTTTTAGATTTAGTGCCTCGTGTCAGTATTCGGGCATTAAAAAACGTCACCATGAATGAGCCTTTTTTTCAAGGACATTTTCCTGGGTTGCCGGTCATGCCTGGGGTGCTCATTATTGAAGCGCTTGCACAAACTGCAGCGTTGCTGACATTTTCTGAATCTCAGCAAGAAGACTCACTGTATTACTTTGCTGGCATTGATGGCGCCCGCTTTAAAAAACCGGTAGTTCCTGGCGATCAACTGATCATGACCGCTCTGTATGAACGTGAACGTGCTGGCATCTATAAATTTCAAGTTAGCGCAACTGTTGATGATAAATTGGTTGCCGAGGCTAATATTACCTGCGCAGTGCGCAAAAAAGGTGTTTAATGGCGCGCATTCATGCAACGGCGATTATTGACCCGCAAGCAAAAATTGGCGATACCGTTGAAATTGGTCCTTATGCGGTAATTGGGCCTGCAGTAGTGATTGGCGCAGGCAGCAAAATTGGTTCGCATACGGTCATTGAGGGGCGGACCACTTTAGGTATTGATAACGTGATCGGGCATTTTGTCGCTCTGGGCGGCGCACCCCAAGATATGAAATATCGAGGTGAGGCTACACAATTGACCATTGGCGATCGCAATACGATTCGCGAATTCACGACCATCCATATTGGCACTGCGCAAGATACTGGAGTCACACGTATTGGCAATGACAATTGGATTATGGCTTACGTACACATTGCCCACGATTGCCAAATTGGCAATCACACTATTTTTGCTAGCAATGCACAAATTGCTGGTCATGTGGAGGTAGGCGATTGGGCGATTTTGGGTGGTATGACAGGTGTGCATCAGTTTGTTCGTATCGGACAACATGCCATGTTAGGTGGAGCATCGGCTTTAGTGCAAGATATTCCGCCCTTTGTCATTGCTGCTGGAGATAAAGCTGCGCCGCATGGGATTAACACTGAAGGCTTGAAACGGCGTGATTTTTCGACTGAAACGATTACTGCCTTACGTCAAGCCTATAAATTGTTATATAAAGATAGTCTTAGCTTTGAAGACGCTAAATTAGCTATTCATGCGCTGTCGGTAAGCCCCGGTTTAGATGCTGCCACCAGCGGCAAGTTGACAGAATTTCATGATTTTATTGCCGCCTCAACGCGCGGCATTATTCGTTAGGCTTACTTTGCCAACTTTGGCATGTGTCGCAGGTGAACCCTCGGGCGATTTATTGGCAGCCTCGAGCTTGCAGGCATTAAAGCAAATTCCGGCGCAGGCGGGGCTAGAGATGTATGGCATTGGCGGCCCCTTCATGCAGGCTCAAGGCCTACAATCTTTATGGCCAATGGAAGTTTTGAGTGTGCGGGGCTATGTTGAGGCTTTACGGCAACTGCCCACCATTCTGCGTGTACGAAAAGCGCTGATTACTGATTTACTTGGCGCAAAACGCCCCGATGTTTTTTTGGGGATTGACGCGCCAGACTTTAATTTGGGAGTTGAAGAAAAATTACGCTCGGCGGGTATTCCTACTGTGCATTTCATTTCGCCATCCATTTGGGCTTGGCGCGGTAGTCGGATTAAAAAAATTCAACGAGCAGTAGATCATATGCTGTGCATTTTCCCCTTTGAAAAAGCGATTTATGAAGCTGCGGGTATTCAAGCCACTTATGTCGGCCATCCTTTGGCGAGTTCCATTCCTCTAGAGCCTAATGTGTCAGAAGCTCGAGCCCGCTTATTAGAACTTGATCCCAGTCTGCAAAATTTAACGACGGCTAAAGTGGTGGCTGTTTTGCCTGGTAGTCGTCATTCAGAAATTCAATTAATTGCGCCAATTTTTTTTGCAACGATGCCTGTTTTAGCTCAACAGCTTGAGGAAGCGGTACCCATTTTTGTTATACCCGTGGCTGCACCCCACTTAAGACCAGCCTTAGAACAGCTTCGCCTTGAGGTTTTGACTCGCCATCCACAATTACAAATTCATTTGTTCGATGGTCAAGCTGATCTTATTTTAGAGGCCGCTGATGTCGTACTCATTGCAAGTGGAACTGCCACTTTGCAAGCAGCCCTGTGGAAAAAACCAATGGTTATTTCGTATCGGGTGCCTTGGCTTACTGCGCAAGTAATGAAGCGTCAGGCTTACTTGCCCTATGTTGGTTTACCTAATATTTTGTGTGGGGAATTCGTGGTGCCCGAGTTGTTGCAATCTCAGGCCCAACCACAGAAATTGGCTAAAGCCCTGCTCAATTGGCTGCTCAACCCCGACCAAGTTGCTGCCTTACGCCAACGTTTTAGTGTGCTGCATCATGAATTGCGTCAACCGACTGCGCTCTTAGTTGCGCAAGTGTTGGCTGAAAAGTTATCACAGCGTTGAGTGCCGCAAAATGAATGCGCGGGCGATTTCTCTCTACTCGGCGATTGAAGAGGGGGTATGGATTTGTGGCGTAGATGAGGCCGGGAGAGGACCATTGGTTGGTGCGGTCTTAGCTGGGGCCGTACTCTTAAATCCCTTGCAACCGATTCTAGGATTAAAAGATTCAAAAAAATTAACGCCAGCGAGGCGTGAATTTTTATACGCTGAAATTATGCTCAAGGCTAAAGCATGGGGGGTTGGCGAAGCGAGTCCACAAGAGATTGATCAATTGAACATTTTGCAGGCCACAATGCTAGCAATGCAACGGGCGATTGAAAATTTAGTCGTCGCTTTAGGCGCTTGGCCTGATAAAGCGCTGATTGATGGAAATCGTTGCCCAGTCTTACCGATAGCAGCTGAGGCAATAATTAAAGGCGACACTAAAGAGCAGGCGATTTCAGCCGCTTCAATTTTGGCTAAGGTAAGTCGCGATCGACAAATGGATGAACTCCATGCGCGCTTTCCTCAATACGGTTTTAATCAGCATATGGGTTATCCAACCCCATCCCATTACGCCGCCTTAACTGAGTTTGGAATTTGCCCAGAGCATCGTATTAGTTTTGGGCCCGTGCGGCGGGTATTAAATGGTGAAGCCCCATGAATCTATTTGGTAATACCGAAGTTGAATTCATTAGCTCAAAAGACAATGCACTGCTCAAGCAAATTCGCTTGTTACAAGCGCTAGGCAGCAAAGGCCAGAAGCAACGTTTGGCAAACTCCCAAGCAGTGCTAGAGGGAGTGCATTTATTACAAACCTGGGCTGGTGACCCCAGTTTAAGCACCGTACTAACGAGTGCAGCTGGTTTGGCAAACCCAGAAATACTGGAGTCGCTAGAACGCCATTTGGCTTTATGTCCGCAAACCCGCTTAGTTGAGCTAGATACTGCACTCTGGGACTCAATTAGTGAGTTAGAGAATGCCCCCCATTTTTTGGGATTAGTGCAGCTTCCCGATTCTGTCATTCAGCCTATCGCCAAGCAATTTCTGCTAAACGGAGATGTGGTGATTCTAGAAGGTATTCAAGATGCTGGAAATGTCGGTGCCATTTTGCGTACTGTGGCAGCAACCGGGGTAAAAACGGTTGTGGCCTTAAGGGGGTGTGCCCATTTATGGTCTAGTAAAGTATTGCGGGCAGGGATGGGCGCTCACCATCAACTCACCTTATATGAAGATTGGACAATAACTAATCTCATGCAGTATCTTGATGCGCCGTTGCTGATCACTGCTGCCGAAGCGAAGACAGACTTATATGCCTTGCAAGCGCAATTAAAAAATCCTGTAGCTTGGGTATTTGGTAGCGAAGGTCACGGCGTTTCTGTAGAGCTGCGGTCCCAAGGCCAACTCGTGCGAATTCCGCTAGCAGCAGGGGTTGAATCCTTAAATGTTGCAACTGCCGCAGCAGTGTGTTTATTCGAAACTGTGCGGGTACGCAGCAGCTAATAACGCGATCTGGTTCATAAAGTTTTATCCGATTTAATCGCTTGTAAGATCGTCGTGGCAATTTCTTCAATTGATTTGCTAGTAGTAGCAATCCAAGGAATTGATTCGCGGCGCATCATCGCCGTAGCCTCGTTAATTTCATAGCGACAGTTTTCTAACTTAGCATAATTACTTCCTGGACGCCTTTCATTACGAATTTCAGCGAGTCTTTCGGGATCAATCATCAAGCCAAAGATTTTTGATTGAAATGTGCGTAAATCTTGGGGTAATTTACCGCGCTCAAAATCTTCAGGAATGAGCGGGTAGTTAGCCGCTTTTAAGCCATATTGCATGGCTAGATACAGGCTCGTGGGGGTCTTGCCAACCCTGGAAACCCCCACCAAAATGACATCAGCAGAGGCTAAATTTTGATTTGATTGCCCATCGTCATGGGCGAGTGAATAATTGATGGCTTCTATACGATTTTTATATGCATCGGTATCGGCGTTGTGGTGTAAGCGATTAATGGCATGGGTCGATTTTTGGCCCAACAATTGTTCGAGCGGCGCAACAAAGGTTTGAAACATATCGAGCACCAAGCCTTCCGCTTTGGCCACAATGCTGTTCATTTCAGGATTGACGAGGGTAGTGAAGATAATTGGCTTAAACCCTTTGTCTTGGCATGCCTGATTAATCGTTTCTAGAGCTTTATAGGCCTTTTCTGGGCTATCTACGAAAGGAATGCGGATTTGCTTAAAGCTCAGCTCAAACTGCGCCAAAATCGACTGGCTAAAGTTTTCGGCCGTAATTCCCGTGCCGTCTGAGACGATAAAAACGAGCCTAGTGGAGTTGGTCATAGTTTAAGGGTCAATTAGGTCAGTTTAGACTGACCGAGGCAAGCGGGGTACTACAATAGCGATTAATGAAGTATGCCGCATTTTTGCTGGCTGCTGAACCGCTTTCTTTATTTTTTGCGAGTGTATTTATGTCCAACCAACCAACTGTAGCCCAGGCGGGCGATGCGTATGTATTGCCTTTTGAACAACTAAGAATGACCGATGTTGAATCGGTTGGCGGTAAAAATGCCTCTTTAGGGGAAATGATTTCGCAACTAGCGAGTGCTGGCGTGCGAGTTCCAACTGGCTTTGCCACCACGGCTTTAGCTTTTCGTGATTTCTTGCAGCACAATCAGTTAACTGAGCGTATTCAACAGCGTTTAGTCAATTTAAACATTGACGATGTACGTGCTTTAGCGCAAGCGGGGGCGGAAATTCGCCGTTGGATTGAAGAAGCGCCGTTTCAGCCTCGTCTTGAACAGGAAATTCGCCGAGCGTTTGCTCAGCTAGACGCCTCAGGCCAAGGATCGTTTGCGGTGCGCTCATCAGCAACAGCCGAGGATTTGCCTGACGCCTCGTTTGCGGGTCAGCAAGAAACTTTTCTGAATGTGGCGGGTATTGAGGATGTTTTACAGAAGATCCGCATTGTTTTTGCTTCTTTGTACAACGATCGCGCTATTTCGTATCGGGTACATAAGGGCTTTGCTCATGCTGAAGTTGCTTTATCGGCCGGCATCCAGCGTATGGTGCGCTCTGATTTAGGCGCAGCTGGAGTGATGTTTACACTAGATACTGAATCGGGATTTCCGGATGTCGTGTTTATTACCTCAAGTTATGGCTTGGGTGAAACAGTAGTGCAGGGCGCAGTCAATCCGGATGAGTTTTATGTTTTCAAAACTACTTTAGCCCAGAATAAAAGCGCCATTATTCGCCGCTCGCTCGGTTCTAAATTAATTCAAATGGAATTTGCCCCTGCTGGCTCTGCAGAGCGGGTCATTACCACCGATGTTGCTCCCGAAAAACGCAATCGCTTTTCTTTGGAGGATGCCGATATTACTGAGCTTGCCAAGTTTGCCGTGATTATTGAAAAACATTATGGTAGGCCGATGGATATCGAGTGGGGTAAAGACGGTAAAGATGGCCTGTTATATATTTTGCAGGCGCGTCCAGAGACTGTGAAGAGTCAGGCCATTGGTCAATTAGAGATGCGCTATAAGTTAAAAGGCAGTTCAAAGGTATTGGCGAAGGGTCGAGCAATTGGCCAAAAAATTGGCGCTGGACCAGTACGTATTATTCGCGATGCAAACGAAATGGATCGAGTGCAACCCGGCGATGTTTTAGTAGCGGATATGACCGACCCCAACTGGGAGCCCGTGATGAAACGAGCGGCTGCCATTATTACCAATCGCGGTGGCCGTACTTGCCATGCCGCTATCATTGCCCGCGAGTTAGGTGTGCCAGCCGTTGTGGGTTGCGGTGATGCGACCGACGTATTACAAGAAGGCGCGGTGGTAACGGTTTCTTGCGCGGAAGGTGATGAAGGGCATATTTATGACGGTCTGATTGAAACCGAGATAACTGAAATATCACGCGGAGAATTGCCAGAGATACCTGTAAAAATAACGATGAATATTGGTAATCCGCAATTGGCTTTTGATTTTTGCCAAATTCCGAATAGTGGTGTTGGTTTAGCGCGGCTCGAATTTATTATTAATAATTACATTGGCGTGCATCCCCGAGCGGTTTTAGAGTATCCGAATATCGACCCCGACTTAAAGCGCGCAGTAGAAAGTGTCGCGCGCGGTTATGCCAGTCCACGGGCATTTTATGAGGATAAATTGGTCGAAGGGGTCGCAACAATTGCTGCTGCTTTTTATCCTAAATCGGTCATTGTGCGCTTATCCGACTTTAAATCGAATGAGTATAAGAAACTGATTGGTGGATCGCGTTATGAACCTGACGAAGAAAATCCGATGCTCGGTTTTCGTGGTGCTTCGCGCTATGTGTCTGCCGATTTTGGTGAGGCCTTTGCTTTGGAATGTGTAGCCCTGAAACGCGTTCGTGAAAACATGGGCTTAGATAATGTTGAAATTATGGTGCCCTTTGTGCGCACCACCAAACAGGCTGAGCGCGTTATTGACATGATGGCTAAGCTGGGTCTACGGCGAGGGGAAAACGGCCTGCGCTTAATAATGATGTGTGAGGTGCCGTCGAATGCAATTTTGGCAGATGAATTTCTGACCTATTTTGATGGTTTTTCGATTGGCTCGAATGATCTGACACAACTCACGCTTGGCTTAGACCGCGACTCAGGAATGGAGCTCTTGGCGATTGATTTTGATGAGCGCGACCCAGCAGTGACCTTCATGATTGAGCGCGCTATAGACGCCTGTTGCAAGCAAAATAAATATGTTGGTATTTGTGGTCAAGGACCCTCTGACCATCCTGATTTTGCTAAGTGGTTAGTGGAAAAGGGTATTACCTCAATTTCCTTGAACCCCGATAGCGTAGTGCAAACTTGGGAAATGTTGGCGAAATAAGCGAGATTAAAGCGCGCGGGCGAAGTAGTTTGCTAAAAAGTTTATTTTTTATGGCTCTGGCGCTTTGGTTTCGTAGCAGACTTCTTTTTATTTTCATGCTCAATGGGTACCGCGCCAAGCTCTTTTGAGCTCGACATAATGGCTGTACCTCGGCGTGAACTATTCCAACTGGGTTCCGGTATTTCCATAAAAGCGGCACGTAATTTTTGTCCCCAGACCTGATGAATCATTTGGTAGTAAGGGTTACTTTCGTCAATCGTCACCAGTTTGCTGGGATGAAACGAGTTGGTTTCATAAACTAGTAAATCGAGGGGTAAACCAACCGAGATATTGCTTTTGAGAGTGGAATCCATCGAAATTAAAGCGCATTTTGTCGCCAGATTTAAAGGAGTTTGAAAATTGACAACCCGATCTAATATGGGTTTGCCATATTTTGATTCGCCAATTTGGAAATAACAATTCTCGGGTGTAGCCTCAATAAAATTACCCGCTGAATAAACATTAAATAGCCGTGGATTTTCACCGCGTACTTGACCACCAAAAATGAGATTGCAATTAAAGTCAATACCTGCTTTTTTAAGTGCTTCAAAATCACGTTCATACACTTTTTTAATGGCGTCACCAACAACTTCAGCTGCTTCATGTGCATTGGCAGCGTTCCATAAATTTTTCCCACTGAGTAATTTTCCTTGCAGTAGAATTTCTTTTACAGCTTGAGTAATAGCTAAATTTCCAGAGCTCATCAGGGCAAAGAAACGATCTTTATCTTTTTGAAATAAGGTCATTTTGCGGAAGATGCCAATTTGATCAACACCCGCGTTCGTACGGGTATCAGCTAAAAAAACCAAGCCATTTTTTAGGCAAAGGCCAACGCAATAGGTCATGGCAAGAATCCATTCTTCATAAAAATAGTTACTAGGATAATTGATGGATGGAAATAGTCGCGGTCAGTTCTTCTTCGCCACCCCCAGAGCGAACCCCTTTTACGGGCGCGGCTGAATAGTAATCTCGCCCCACGGCCAGGCGAATATGGCGCGCATCAGTAAAACAGGCATGGGTAGTATCTACACTAATCCAATGACCGCGCTCAATGTCAATACAAGCATCAATCCAAGCATGGCTGGCTAAATCGGGTGAGTCTTCAGTAAAGAAATAACCACTTACATAGCGAGCTGGAATGTGGCTGGCACGACAGAGGCCCAAGAGTATATGGCTGTGATCTTGACAGACCCCAGATTTTAAGGCGAATGATTGCGCTGCTAAACTAGCAAAATTGGTTGAGCCAGGAATATACGCAATGGCTTGCTGTACGGCCGTGGCTAAATTTAGAATAGCATCAGGCTGATTATTTTTTGGTAAGTCGGCGGCAAAAAAATCGAGCATGTCTGCAGTGGGTTCGGTAAGGCGGGTCTGTTGTAATAAATAATAAGGCGAAACCGTTTTGCTTGAATCGATAAATTCATAGGCTGCACTCGTTTTAACAATTCCTTCAGCTTCAATCATCATTGCAGTATAAGGATTATCTTGCACAAAGGTGCTGCAGGTATTTTGAAAGGCATCAATTGACAGATTGGCTTTAATGGGCGTCTGAATGCACCATTTTTCAACGTCTTGCCCGGCAGTTGTAGTGGGGGTTAAGCGTAACTCTTGAATTGAGTAGCGGACTGGCAATTCATAATGGTACTCGGTGCGGTGAATAATTTTTAATTGCATGAATTGGGCAGTAAAGGGTGATTAAGCAACAGCTAGGGGTATTAGGAAGGTATTACTAAAATCATCGGCAATATGATTAATGCGCGCTAAGAAAACTTCCATAAATTCTTCGAGACCCTGACTAAAGACCTCATCGATATCGGAAAATTCAAGGCTGGCTTTTAGTTTGCCAAGCAGACGTTCGATTTCCCTCGAGTCTTGATTGCGTACAGCAGCCATTAAGGGGATTAACTCATTGACACAAGAAACTAGCGAACGCGGCATTTGTGGGTTAAAAATTAATAGTTCTGCAACTTTTTTAGGGGTGATTTGATCTGAATAAATTTGCCGATAAATTTCAAATGCAGATACTGAGCGCAGTAGTGAGGCCCAATGATAAAAATCAAAGAAGCTATCGCCTGATTCTTCTTCTAATTCTTTTTTCGTTGGTATTTGCTTTAAATTTTCTTGAATCTCATATTTTGTTTCCAAGATGCGCGCAGTATTATCAGCGCGCTCGATTAAAGTGCCAATACCTAAAAAATATAAAGCTTCATTTTTTAACATTGTGCCTTGAATCACGCCACGCACTAAATGACAGCGGTGCTTAACCCAATCTAAAAAGCGACTATGGTCTGAGCGCTCGCGATTCACTAAGATGGTTTGTAGTTCAAGCCAAGTAGTATTTTGTGTTTCCCATACCTCGGAGGTGATGCGACCGCGAATCACGCGAGCATTTTCACGGGCAGAATATAGGCAAGAAACAATACTAGATGGGTTAGTATTTTCATAAATCATGAAGTCAAGCACGTTATGACGATTGATGGCGTCATATTTGCTGCCAAAATCATCTTCTAATTTCGAAATCGTCAAGAGTTTTTTCCAGCTTTGCTCGAGAAATTGTTCTGGCTGGGGAAGTAAAGACGTTTGATGACTAACGTCGAGCATGCGTGCCGTATTTTCAGCGCGCTCGGTATAACGTGCCATCCAATAGAGGCAATCGGCGGTACGACTTAACATGATTGCCTCATTTTTCTAGGACCCAGGTATCTTTTGTGCCGCCACCTTGAGACGAATTAACCACTAATGAGCCTTCTTTCAGGGCCACTCGGGTAAGCCCGCCCGGTACCATCTTCACCGTTTTACCTGAAAGCACAAAAGGGCGTAAATCAATATGGCGGGGCGCAATACCCGATTCCACAAAAGTTGGGCAGGTTGATAAGGCTAAGGTAGGTTGTGCAATATATTTTTCTGGGTTGGCTTTTAAGTGGACGCGGAAACTTTCTATCTCAGCTTTGCTGGCGGCTGGTCCTACCAACATGCCATAGCCGCCTGCACCATGCGTTTCTTTGACCACCAACTCGCTTAAGTGTGCCAAGGTGTAAGCCAGATCTTCTGGTTTACGGCATTGAAAAGTAGGGACGTTATTGAGGATGGGTTTTTCACCTAAATAGAACTGAATCATTTCCGGTACATAGGGGTAAATCGATTTATCATCAGCTACGCCTGTGCCTATAGCATTAGCCAAGGTCACATTACCCGCTCGGTAGGCCGAGAGGAGACCAGCAACACCGAGTGTGGAATCAGAGCGAAAAGCCAGAGGGTCTAAAAAGTCATCATCAATGCGTCGATAAATGACATCAACTCGTTCGGGGCCTTGGGTAGTGCGCATGAAGACCTGCTCATTTTTCACATACAAGTCTTTGCCTTCAACCAATTCAACCCCCATTTGTAAGGCTAAATAGGTATGTTCAAAGTAAGCTGAGTTGTACATCCCTGGAGTTAACACAACCACATTGGGTTTTTTAACATCGCTGGGTTTTACTGACTTCAGACACTCCAATAAAAGGTCGGGGTAATGCTCTACGGGTGCAATGCGTTGCTCTTGAAACAAGTCGGGAAATAAGCGCATCATCATTTTGCGATCTTCCACCATATATGAGACACCAGATGGCACGCGTAAGTTATCTTCTAATACATAAAACTCCCCTGCACCTGCACGCACAATATCAATTCCCGCAATTTGCGCGTAGATGTCGCGCGGCACATCTACATTGCGCATCTCGGGACGGTATTGGGCATTATTAAAAATTTGCTCGGCGGGCACAATGCCCGCTTTAATAATGGCTTCTGCATGATAAATATCAGAGATAAAACAGTTTAAGGCTTGAACCCGTTGGCGCAGCCCAGCCTCAAGCTGAGCCCATTCTTGAGCGCTAAATATCCGCGGAATTTGATCAAATGGAATCGTGCGTTCTGCGCCCAAGTCATCACCATAAACAGCAAAGGTAATTCCCACTCGTCGAAAAATCAGTTCCGCCTCAGCGCGCTTCAGACCCATAAGGGTATCGCTTTGCTGCTTTAGCCAGCGATGAAAGGTGCGGTAATGGGGCCGCGCTTTACCTGCCTCGTTGAGCATTTCGTCGTATGGCAAGTTCATCGCTATAAGTTAAATCACCTTAGGGCACTTCAGGGGCGAACGGGGAGGTTCGATGGTGCATTAATGCACAAATTTGGTGCTAAAAGAAACTTTTTAGCTAAAAACGGCTTATTTTTAAAGGCAGCTCCAGCGAAAAGTGCCGTTAGCTTAAGACAGGTCGCCGCGGGCAATGCGGGCTTTTTCTCGCTCCCAATCACGTTCTTTTTCGGTAGCGCGTTTGTCATGTTGTTTTTTCCCTTTAGCTAAGCCAATCTCGCATTTCACATTGCCTTTCGAGAAATGCAGGTTAATGGGTACAAGGGTATACCCCTTTTGATCGACCTTGCCAATGAGTTTGCGAATTTCAAGGGCATTAAGGAGTAATTTACGGGTACGCGTGGGGTCAGCTAGTACATGGGTCGAAGTGGAGCTAAGCGGGCTAATATGTGCGCCAATGAGGAATAGTTCAGCCTTGCGGATTACCACATACGCCTCTTTAATTTGTGCCCGGCCTGCGCGAATGGCTTTCACCTCCCAGCCCTCTAAGGCGAGTCCAGCTTCGCAGCGTTCCTCGATAAAATAATCAAAGAAGGCTTTTTTGTTATCAACGATACTCATGGTTTATATAGTAATTTTCTGACTTAATTATGGCAGACGTCTACAAGACCGTTTTAATTAACCAATCCGTTGAACGGATGTTCGATTTAGTGACCGATGTGGCGCGTTACCCTGAATTTCTGCCATGGTGTGGCGGCGTAGAGATTTTTGAACAGTCTGAAACAATTTTAGACGCCAAAATACACATTCATTTTAAAGGCATTAATCAATACTTCCATACGCGCAATGTGAATCATCGCCCCGAAACCATTGATATGGTTTTTGTCGATGGACCGTTTCGGCATTTTTCAGGTCAGTGGAACTTTATTGCCTTGCGCGAAGATGCGTGCAAAGTAGAGTTTAAGTTGCATTGGGAATTTAAAAATGCCTTGCTCGATAAAATTATTGGCCCCGTCTTTGCCCATATTGCTGGTACGTTTGTCGATCGCTTTGTCACCCGAGCTGAAAGCTTATATGGCTAAAGGCTTGAATTTGTGGCTTTGCGACGCCCGCGCAAGCGCTAGTTTGCAAAGGGGCGATGCCTCACCGATCATTACTCCTTTGTATTTACCCCTGCCAAGTGGCGCGGTGGCCACCATTGGAATGGCCTTAATGCGTGCCGGGATTGCTAGTGGGCCCACTGATCCAGCCTTTAGTCGAAAGGGTTGTATTGGGGTCTTTGGCAAGCGCAAAGACTGGCTTAGCCCTATTTATGAAGGTGATCGAATTGAGTTATATGGCCTCTTATTGATTGATCCGAAGGCAGTGCGGCGTAAAAAAGCCAATCAAAACCGGGATAGTGAATTAAAGGCCAGCGCCCTGGCTCGTCAGGCCCGTCGCAAGGCGAAGCAGCGATAAGTCTATAATCTGATTTTGCGACTAGGGGTTTTGTATGCGACTCATCCAAAAAGCACTCACTTTCGACGACGTGCTCCTTGTGCCTGCTTATTCGGCGGTCTTACCACGTGATGCGAGTTTAATTAGTCGTTTAACCCGCGATATTGCCTTAAACATCCCCTTAGTTTCGGCGGCCATGGACACCGTAACCGAAGGTCGTTTAGCCATTGCAATGGCCAGCGAGGGTGGTATTGGTATTGTGCATAAAAATCTCAAACCAGCTGAGCAAGCCCGCGAAGTAGCTAAAGTAAAGCGTTATGAGTCAGGCGTCTTGCGTGACCCCATCACCATTGGACCTGAGGTTACCGTGCGCGAGGTGATTCAGTTATCGCGTGAACATGGCTTTTCTGGCTTTCCTGTGCTGCAGGGCAAGACGGTCGTGGGCATCATCACTAATCGCGATTTACGCTTTGAAGAGGAGCTTGATGCGCCGGTAAAAACCAAAATGACGCCGCGCGATCGACTCGTTACTGTGGGCGAAAGCGCTTCATTAGAAGACGCCAAGCGCTTAATGAATAAACATCGCCTTGAACGCGTGTTGGTGGTCAACGATGCTTTTGAATTACGGGGCCTGATTACGGTTAAAGATATTTTAAAAGCTACCGAGCATCCGAATGCGTGTAAAGATAGCGAAGGTAAGTTGCGCGTTGGGGCGGCGGTTGGAGTGGGCTCAGATAACGACGAGCGCGTCGAGTTACTGGTGAGGGCAGGGGTCGATGTGATTGTGGTTGATACGGCCCATGGTCACAGTCAAGGGGTTCTTGATCGAGTGAAGTGGGTGAAGAAAAATTATCCGCAAGTGCAAGTGATTGGCGGCAATATCGCCACTGCTGATGCCGCAAAAGCATTATTGGAAGCGGGGGCCGATGGCGTCAAGGTGGGTATAGGCCCCGGCTCCATTTGCACTACTCGCATTGTGGCGGGCGTCGGTGTTCCACAAATTACTGCCATCGTCAATGTTGCGCTGGCCCTCAAAGGCACCGGTGTGCCATTAATCGCCGATGGTGGAGTGCGCTATTCAGGTGATGTGGCGAAAGCGCTGGCAGCTGGAGCAGATGCGGTAATGATGGGCGGCATGTTTGCAGGTACTGAAGAGGCGCCAGGTGAAGTCTTTTTATATCAGGGCCGTTCATATAAAAGTTATCGTGGCATGGGTTCTTTAGGTGCGATGACGGATGGTGCTGCCGATCGGTATTTCCAAGAAGATATTGCTACTGCTAATGCCGATAAGTTAGTTCCCGAAGGTATCGAAGGGCAAGTACCTTATAAGGGTAGCGTTCTCACCATCTTGCATCAACTGACTGGCGGTATTCGTTCCTCAATGGGATATTGCGGTTGTAAAACAATTGCCGAGTTACATGACAAAGCCAATTTTGTAGAAATTACTTCAGCAGGTGTGCGTGAATCGCATGTGCATGATGTCAAGATTACAAAGGAAGCACCTAATTACCATATTGATTAAACGATATCGCTGTGCACGCTAAGATTCTTATTCTTGATTTTGGTTCCCAAGTAACCCAACTCATTGCCCGCCGTATCCGTGAAGCAAAAGTCTATTGCGAAATTCATCCTTACGATTGCGCTCCTGAACTGATTCGACGTTTAGTAGAGCAAGACGACTGCAAAGGCATTATTCTTTCTGGCGGTCCAAATTCAGTTACTAGCAGCGCTAGTCCTAGAGCCCCACAAATTGTTTTTGAATTAGGTGTGCCAGTACTTGGCATTTGTTATGGCATGCAAACCATGGCTGAACAATTGGGCGGTGCGGTTGCGTCAGCCGAGACGCTGGGTAAAGCCCGCGAATTTGGTTACGCAGAAGTTCGAGCACATGGCCATACTGCCCTTTTAAAAGGCATTGAAGATTTTGTGACTACTGATGGTCATGGCATGCTGAAGGTCTGGATGAGTCATGGTGATTCGGTCACGACTATGCCGCCTGGCTTTCAATTAATGGCTTCAACCGCCTCTTGCCCCATTGCTGGCATGGCCGATGAAGCCAAACAATTTTATGGTTTTCAGTTTCATCCAGAAGTAACCCATACCCTGCAGGGCGAAGCCATCTTGCAGCGTTTTGTACGTGATATTTGCCATTGCCCAGGCGATTGGGTGATGGGTGATTACATTAGTGAGGCCATCGCGCATATTCGCGCACAAGTTGGCAGCGATGAAGTAATTTTAGGTTTATCGGGAGGCGTTGACTCGAGCGTTGCCGCAGCATTAATTCATCAAGCGATTGGTAATCAACTTACTTGTGTATTTGTCGATCATGGTTTATTGCGCTTGAATGAAGGTGAAATGGTGATGGAAATGTTTGCCCGTAATTTAGGGGTGAAGGTTATTCGGGTAGATGCAGCTGAACAATTTATGGCGCAGCTAGCAGGCGTAAGCGATCCCGAGATGAAACGTAAAATTATTGGCAAAGAATTTATTGACGTATTTCAAGCTGAATCTATCAAAATTAAAAATGCCAAGTGGTTGGCGCAAGGCACTATTTATCCGGATGTCATTGAGTCTGCTGGCAAAGGTAAAAAGGGTGCTCATACCATTAAGAGTCACCACAATGTAGGCGGTTTACCAGATGATATGCACTTGAAATTACTCGAACCCTTACGTGAATTATTCAAGGATGAGGTACGCGAGTTGGGTGTGGCGCTAGGTCTACCCCGTGAAATGGTCTATCGCCATCCCTTTCCAGGCCCTGGTTTGGGTGTGCGCATCTTAGGTGAAGTGAAGGCTGAATACGCTGATTTACTGCGTCATGCCGATGCCATTTTTATTGAAGAATTGCGCAACACGATTGATGAAGTTAGCGGAAAATCATGGTACGACTTAACGAGTCAAGCTTTTGCGGTATTTCTACCAGTCAAATCAGTAGGGGTAATGGGCGATGGTCGCACTTACGAATATGTTGTAGCTTTGCGTGCAGTGCAGACTCAAGATTTTATGACCGCACATTGGGCGCATTTGCCTCATGAACTATTAGGGCGTGTATCTAACCGAATTATTAATGAGGTGCGCGGAATCAATCGTGTGGTCTACGATATTAGCGGTAAGCCACCCGCTACGATTGAGTGGGAATAGAATTTATTTACCTCATCAAGCCTTTATTCAGACTTTATTTGCATGCTCTTAACAATTGGGGCAAACCTAATTAAATCCCCCTTAATTTGCTCACCAAATTTTTCAGGGGTGCCGGGTGATGGAGTAATACCCATTGCTAAGAGTCTAGTCTTTCCCTCTGGTGAGTTCAAAATTTCATTTAAGGCTTGGTTTAATTTAATCAAAATAGGTTTGGGTGTTTTTGCCGGAGCCAACAAACCTACCCAATCATCTATTTCAAACTCTTTGATGCCTGACTCGGTAAAAGTAGGTACATCTGGCATGCTTGGACTTCTTTTTGCGCTTGAGACTGCAATGGCTTTAATGCGCCCTGATTTTACATATTGGTTAGCACCCGCCACAGCGGTGTAAACCAAGGGGATGTTCCCGCCTAATAAATCAATTAAGGCCTGCCCACCGCCTTTGTAAGGCACGTGAACTAAATTAGCGCCAGTTTTTTGCTTGAGTAATTCACCAGCAATATGCGGCGTTCCGCCAGCACCAGAGGTGCCATAAGATAAGCCATTCGGATCTTTTTTGGAGATGGCAATCACATCAGCTAAAGTTTTGCCTTGGAAATCATTGTTTGCCACCACAATCAAAATTGCATCGCCAATTTTGCCAATGGGCGCAAAATCTTTTACGCTATCAAACGAGATTTTGTCAAAAAGTGATGGGTTGATCGATAAAGTTCCGGCATAACCTAGGAGCAGGGTATATCCATCGGGCTCGGCAGCAGCCACCATTTGCGTGCCGATATTGCCAGATGCTCCAGGGCGATTATCAGCAATGACTTGTTGCCCTAATTTTAAAGAAAGCTGTTCTGCAATAAAGCGGCCTGAAGTATCTGTCACCCCACCAGGAGTGAATGGAATAATGAGGCGTATGGGTCGATTAGGATAGTTCGTTTGTGCATGTGAGGTGAGCGAGAAAATAAATGTTCCGACTAAAAGTCCATGCAATAGGTATTTGTGTAATTTCATCTCAGTTCCCTCACTTTGTTTCTACAAACCGTTTTTCAAATTCCCAAACATCTTGAAAGCCCATTAACTCGGAAAGCTCGCCAAAGTCATATAAGTCGACTGGGTTATTAATGGAAGAGCCTGAATGTTTAAAGTGCTCGTAGACCTTAGTCATCGCTTGAACTGAGGCCAATAAAGCCGTAACCGGAAAGATTGCAAGCTTAAATCCACATTGCTCTAATTCTAATTTTGACAAAATAGGGGTACGACCTTTTTCCACCATATTGGCAACCAATGGATGGTTGGGAAAAGTTTCGCCAATGCGTCTGATCTCGTTTAGATTTTCAGGGGATTCAATAAATAATATATCCGCTCCAGCACGAGCATAGGCTTCACCTCTTTTTAACGCTTCATCCAAGCCTAACGTAGTTCTGGCATCAGTTCTGGCGATAATTTTAAATTGTGGGTCGACCCTTGAAGCAACTGCAACCTCAATTTTTTTAACCATCTCTGCCAGCGGTATGACGCGTCTTCCAGGGGTATGGCCACATTTTTTGGGAAACTCTTGATCCTCTAATTGAATCGCTACTGCGCCAGCTGTTTCATATCCGCGAACGGTATGCCGCACATTTAATAAGCCCCCATAACCGGTATCGCCATCCGCAATAAGCGGTGTCTTAGCCATGCCAGCCATTGCGGTAACTCTGCCAACCATGTCAGTATAAGTGGCTAAGCCCGCATCGGGAAGGCCTAAAAGAGAGGCTACGGTGCCATAGCCGGTCATATACAGAGCATCAAAATTCATGCGGTCTGCCAATCTGAGCGAGACCATTTCAAATACTCCGGGGGCAACAATTAAGCCAGGGCTAGCAAGTCTTTGATTAAAAGTGTCTCTTTGAGAAGGCATCGCGATCCTATTCATTTTTTACTTGATGTGTTTGCTGAAGGGTTGGTGAAGAGCGCTCGCTTAAATACTCGGCAATCTTTTTTAGCAACTGGGTGATATCGTTTTGCACCGTTTGAAAATTTGCATTCGGCTCTCGGCTTGCTTCATTCATATAGATGGGTCGACGAATTTCGACTTGAAGGCTATGTCGATTTTTATTAGGTTGACCAATCTGCGCTATGAGTTGCATGCCTTTATATGGATCGTTGCGAGCAACTGTGTAACCCAGCGTGCGCAAATATTGTTCGATCAGATTCATAAATTCTGGCTCACAGGTGGTGCCATCGCGATCGCCAAGCACAAAGTCGGCCAAAGGATGAGGATTATTTTTTATCTGTAAGCGTTCGTAGGCATTATTTGGCATGGAGTGTAAATTTAAATGCCATACCCCGCCGAACCGTTGTATGCTATTTTCGATGGCTTGCGCTAGCGCGAAATGATACGGGCGATAATAGTTTTGAATGCGTTGCTGTACTTCGTTTACGCTCAATTGGCGATCATAAATTACAGTGGCAGCGTTTAGTTTTCGCCAAATTAAGCCGTAACCCAAGCGACTTTTCTCGCTTGGAGACAATGGTTCTGGCCAATCGCCATCTAATAACAGAGGATCAATATCGTTCGCTGTGCGGTTTAGGTCGATGTAAGTGCGAGGAAAGTTAGCTAACAGTAAGGTGGCTCCAACACTAGGAGCGGCGCGCCAGAGTTGATCAACATGGGTATCTTCGCCCCCCCTGAGTTGGGCTCGCGGTACAACATGACAAAAATCTGCAGGATATTCGGTACCACTATGTGGTGAGTCACAAACCAAAGGGATGGCTGAATCGGCTGGTTCAAGCAAGCGATAAGGCGAGTTTTGAGAGCCGATCATGGCCTTAGTCAACTTGAATGTTGGCCACTTTAGCGATGCGCTGATATCGGTCAATTGCTTGCTGAATCTGCTTGGCAAATTCAGCGGGTGTTCCAGGTATAGCAATCGCACCAGATTCCTCAAGCTTCTTAATAAATTCAGGATTTTTCATGCCCTGATGGATCGCTTTATTGAGCTTAGCAATAATGCTCGGTGGGGTACCGGCGGGGGCCACAATCCCAAACCAGCCACCACCACCCATTTGCGGAAACCCTAATTCGCCATAGGTGGGCACGTCGGGCAGGGCGGGTGAGCGTTTTTCTGCCAGTACCGCTAAGGCTCGTAAACGCCCTGCTTTAATTTGCGGTAATGCTGAGGGTAGGTTATCGGTAATGGCATCGACTTGCCCTGCTAACGCATCATTCATTGCTGCGCCTGCACCTTTATAAGGGACATGCAGTAAACGAATTTTGGCGAGCATGGCAAAGTACTCAACGTTGGCATGCCCTAATGAACCGGTGCCAGGGGTAGCAAAGGTATATTTATTGGGATTAGCTTGAGCTAAGGCAATGAATTGCTGCATGGTGTTAGCCGGCACTTTTGGATTGACCGCAAATACGCTCGGCGTTGCCGCCACATTAGTAATGGGCGCGAAGTCTTTAATCGGGTCATACTTGAGTTTTCCGGCATACACCGCTGAATTAGCCCCATGCGTACTCATGGTGGCCATTCCTAGGGTATAGCCATCGGGCTTTGCTTTCGCGACAACCTCCATGCCAACCGATCCGCCAGCACCAGCCCGGTTTTCTACAATGATTTGCTGACCTAATTCACGGCCGGCATATTCAGCGATGAGGCGTGCAGCCAGATCGGTTGATCCACCAGGGCCAAAAGGAACGATTAGCTTCACTGGTTGATCGGGGTAATTACTCTGGGCAAAAGTAGGTAAGCCGCAGAACAGCAGGGCCCCCAAGAGAAGATGGAGCAACTGACGCAATCTAGGCATAGGATTCCTCAGTACCAAAAACAAGAAGAGTTGGCGTTTAATGGCTTGTCAGTTTACCTTACCGCACTCAATGAATTCAATGCACTTGAGCTCGGCCAGCAACAAGGTAAATTGTTTATCATAAGGGTCTGAAGCATCCGCTAATTTACGAACTGGAGCAATCAATGCCATTTTCACGTCGCCTTTTTATGCTGTCTGCCGCTCTGGCTCCCTTTGGCTGTGGTTCAATCGGTTATTTACGCGGGACTGCTGTGCCTGCGCCAAGTCCGATGCCGGCAGTGCGTCCACCGCAGGTGGGTCAAGAGTGGTCTTATTTACAGCGGGATATGTTTAATGGCAATACGCTGGGCACCTTAACCGAACGGGTGCAGTCGGTGGGCTCGCAAATTGTCATTACCCGCTCGATGGATACGAGCACAGCATCAGCCAATACGAGTTCTGGTGCCTTTGGTGCCATTATGAAAGATATCAATCAAATCAATGAACCAATTGGTTCAATGGGCAATGAAGTGCAAGGCCCATGGGGCACTTTTTTAGCGAATCCCAACTGGAAAACCTTATTGTTATTTAACCCAGGAGTACCAGCCTGGCCCCAACAATTAAATGCATCCTGGAGTAAGCAAACCAATACCAAATATCAGGTAGCTGGCAATGCGGGCTATACCTTTTCATGGGAAGAATATATGAGTGCTAGCGCTTGGGAAACCATCACGGTTCCAGCTGGCACATTTACCGCATTAAAATTTAGTAGTTTAGTCAACTACACTAGTCCCGATGCGAATAAAATTAATTGCATTTGGCGAGAAACCTGCTGGTTTGCCCCGCAAATTGGGCGCTGGGTAGCACGGGAATCATCGGGATCGTATATGTTAATTGGTGTTATGCAATCGCCATTTTTAGAAAATGAATATGTTTGGCAGCTAAGCTCTTGGAAATAAATTTATCGCGCCGTGTTTGTTTAATCGCTATAGGCGCCTTACCCAGTGCTTGTCTCACCCCGATTCCTTATCCTGCTGCAACTGTAAGCCCAACGCCGAGTGTACCTCCCCAAATGCGAGCACCTCAAGTGGGGCAGCAATGGGTTTACGCCGTGCGGAATATTTTTAACCAAGAGACACTCGATGTCGTTACAGAAACGGTGGTGCAAGTAGGCGAGCAAATTCGCATCCAACGTAACTCTAATAAAATAGGCCCCTTACCCGATGAAGTTCAAGGACCTTGGGGCAAGATCATTCAAGATCCGCATTGGCAACCTGCGCAAAAGTTTATTCGTCCACTACCAATATGGCCTGAAAAATTAGAGCTGGGCTGGTCTGGTTCTTATCGCGATCGTTATCAAGTGCTCGGTTACCCAGATGCTGACTTTGCTTGGCTAGTCACTATTTCAGCAATTGCTTGGGAAAAAATTCGTACGCCAGCTGGATCATTTGTCGCCTTGAAATACAGTAGCGACTCACCCTATTTTGAAAGTAATGATGTTTCACGTTTCGCTAGCTTACGCAATGAAGAAACTTGGCTAGTACCCGAAATTGGACGCTGGGCGATTCGCCGTAGCATGGGGCGCTATTTATTAGGCGGCATGAGTTGGTCTGGCTCATTTTGGGAGGATTATTTAGAGTGGGAGCTGCAGTCATGGAAATAAATTCTTTCCTAGCTAATTTATTCACCCAGCAATTTAATTAATGTATAGCGTTAAAGAAATTTTTCCTACCTTACAGGGTGAAGGCGCGCATGCTGGACGTGCTGCTGTATTTTGTCGGTTTTCAGGCTGCAATCTTTGGAGCGGACGTGAGGAAGATCGTGCTACTGCTATTTGCCAATTTTGCGATACCGATTTTATTGGTGTTGATGGTATTGGTGGTGGAAAATTTTCGATTGCTGGCGAGTTAGCGAGTGCAATTGAAGCTGCCTGGCTAACTACTGCTGCCGGCCGTCATTACCGCTATGTGGTTTTTACCGGAGGAGAGCCGCTCTTGCAGTTAGACGAAGCTCTTCTGCAAGCCTTACACGCGCTTCAGTTCGAAATTGCCGTTGAAACCAATGGCACCTTACCATTGCCTGCCGGAATCGACTGGGTGTGTGTGAGCCCGAAGGCAGGCACTGAGTTGGTGGTCAAACAAGCCGATGAAATTAAATTGGCGGTGCCACAAAATGGCCATACTCAATTGGAGATGTTGTTGAAACGATTTGAGAGCATGGACTACCGACATCGTTTTTTACAACCCATTGATGGTGTAGAGCGCACAGCGAATACCGCTTTAGCAGTACAGCTTTGCCAAAAAAGACCCTTGTGGCGTTTAAGTCTTCAAACCCATAAATACATTGGGATGCCTTAATATTAGCCCTATGATTACGATTACTAGGCGGTTCGAGTTTGATGCAGGTCACCGTATTCCCCACCACGAGGGTCAATGCGCCCATTTGCATGGTCATCGTTATGCTTTAGAGATCACACTTGCTGGCGAGGTTTTGCAGCATCCTGGCGCTGCCGATGATGGTATGGTGCTTGATTTTGGTGAAGTTAAGCACTTAACACAAGTGCATTTAGTGAGTTTATGGGATCACGCTTTTTTAGTGGCGCAGGAAGACCAGCGCGTCGTTACTTTTTTAGCAAGTATGCCAAATCATAAAACTGTCGTTTTGGCTGATGTGCCTACCGTAGAAAATTTAGCGCGAACCGCTTTTCAGATACTTGAGCCTGTTTTTAAGGACTCCTTTCAGGGGCGCCTGACTTTAGCTTCAATTCGTTTGTACGAAACGCCTAATTGTTGGGCTGATGTTTTTAGTTCAGTGACGGTAGCAGTTTAATTTGATGAATGCTGATATTGATTTTATGAGGCTAGCATTGGAACAAGCACAATTAGCGGCCGCCCAAGGAGAAGTTCCGGTGGGGGCAGTATTGGTTAAAAATGGCGCGGTCCTCGCACGTAGTTTTAATCAGCCTATTGCTAAACACGACCCGAGCGCACATGCTGAAATGAATGTCTTGCGTTTAGCTGCAGTGCAGCTTGCAAACTATCGTTTACCAGATACCACGCTCTATGTCACCCTCGAGCCCTGTGCGATGTGTTGCGGGGCGATGCTGCATGCGCGTATCGAACGTGTTGTTTATGGAGCGCCTGACCCTAAAACAGGAGCGGCTGGCAGCGTCCTTAACATCTTTGGTGAATCGCAAATTAATCATCAAACTGCCGTCACCGGTGGTGTTTTAGGTGATGACTGTGGTCATGTATTGCGCACCTTTTTTGAGGCCCGCCGCAGATGAAAATTCATCTCATTGCCCCCTCTGGTGCAGCGCTTGAGCAACGTAGCCCTGATAATGCGGTGCGCTACTTGATTGAGCAGGGTATTGCCGTAGAGAACCTTGCTTGTGTGAAACGAGTTCATCAGCGCTTTGCTGGAACTGACGTTGAGCGCTTAGCTGAGCTCAATGCGCTTGCCAAGCTTGATCCTGACACGACTGTAATGGCCATGCGCGGTGGTTATGGTTTGCAGCGTATTTTGCCGAGCATTGACTGGGTTGCATTAGCGAATACAGTAAAGCGGGGCGTGCAACTATGCGGACATAGCGATTTCACTGCGCTGCAATTAGGCCTATTGGCTAAAACAGGTGCGATTAGCTTGGCGGGCCCAATGCTGAATTACGATTTTGGGCGAGTGAATGCAGCAGGTGAGCCCATTCCCCCCAATGCTTTCATGTGGCAGCATTTTCAACAGGCAATCAACGCACGTCAATTAGATTGCCAAGTTCTAAAAGCACAACCCTATCTGGGAGCGAAGCAAAATGCAGTAGCACTAAAGGGCATCTTGTGGGGCGGCAATCTTACTATTTTATGCACCTTAATCGGTAGTGAGTTTATGCCGAGCGCTGAGCAAACTCGGGGCGGAATTTTATTTTTAGAAGACATTAACGAACATCCTTATCGGCTTGAGCGCATGCTCATTCAGTTATTAGAGGCTGGGGTCTTTGCACAGCAGCAGGCCATTTTATTAGGCGATTTTTCAGGCTATCGACTACTTGACAATGATCGTGGTTACGATTTCTCAGCCGCTGTGGCTTGGTTGCGCGAGCGCCTGCCAAGCTCGATTCCGATTTTAATGGGCTTGCCATTTGGCCATTGCCCTGAAAAATTGACTTTACCGGTGGGCGCGCAGGCTAATTTGACAGCCAATTTAAGCGGATTTGACCTGCAGGCACATTGGTAGGAATTACGCCTAAGCAGGCTAAGCTTCGGCACTACTTAAATGAAAGCTGGCTTTAGAGTCTTGTGCCAGAGCCTCCTGCAGAGCTGGTAAAGCAAGCTTCAATTTTTCATTTAGAGTCCAGGGCGGGTTCACAACTAACATCCCACTCGCTTGTAAGCGCCGCTCACTTGGATTATTCGCTACCCGCAACTCTGCTTGCAGCCAAGGTCTTGAGTAACTCATAATGATTTTTTTTAAGCGCGCAGCTAAAGCGATCGATTCTCGCCGCGGCAGAATGGGATACCAAATGGCAAAACAACCTGTAGCGAAACGTTGCAAACCTTCAGCAAGCGTGGTTTCAATCTGGCGATAATCATTTTTATCTTCATAAGCAGGGTCAATTAAAACTAAGCCCCTGCGCCCGGGTGGAGGTAATAATGCTTTAAGTCCACTAAAGCCATTGCTGGCATAGACATCAATTTGTTTGGCATTGGGTAGTTGCGCTACATTTCTTTGCAGAATCAAAATTTCTTGGGGATGTAATTCAAATAATTTGAGGCGGTCTTGCGGTCTTAAGAGCCTCGCCAAAATAAAGGGAGAACCTGGATAAATAGATAAGGACTCAGTTTGGTTTTCAAGCTGAACTTGCTGAAATAAGTTTTGAAAAGAGGGTACTAATTTGGTGGTTAAGCGTTCAATACCCCATTGCGCTTCTTTACTGATTTGCGCAAAGCCGTCTTGCAAGTGATAAATGCCAGCACCAGCATGCGTATCAATAAAAGTGACTGCCCCTGGTTTTTCTTGGAGGTAGTGAATTAACTCAATAAGCACAAGATGCTTCAACATGTCAGCATGTCCACCAGCATGAAAAGCATGGCGGTAACTAAACATAACAATGCATGATGAAGCAGTGAATGACTAGGCAGACGTTTTTTGGCGGAGACCAAAAACGATGAGGGTGAGGAAAATAAGCATTACCCCAAGATTTTGTAAATACTGGTTTTCAGCAAAATCGAGAGAGGTATTTAGCAAAATATAGATGGTAATAAGGCCACCCAAGGCAATAAAGCGTGGCCACCAGCCATTGGCTAGGAGTTGTTTGCGAGGTATTTTATCGGCTAGATAGGCACCAATGAGGCCGCACCAAAAGCCTAAACCCGCTGCCACTAACACATCGCTCAGCCAATGCACGCCGAGGGCACTGCGTGAAATTCCCACCAAAATAGCGAGGAGAAATAAAAGCAGAAGGGGGGTGCGTAAGGTTTGCTTAGCACAGAAAAATATTGCTGTGGCCACAGCAAAAGCAGTGAGCGTATGACCTGATGGCATGGAGTTGCTTAACAACATATCGCCAAAGCGAAAAAAACTGCCTTCAGCCAGCACACCAGAAGGCCGGGGTAGGCTTAGCAGCGGCTTCAGAATAGAGCTAATGACCGCTGTTAAGGCCCCAGCAAAAATACCAGCACTTAAAGCCCGCGGCGCAAAAATAAGCAGCGGGAAGGTAATCGCAAAAAGACCCCAACCGTTACCTAAATACGTAAATGCTGCCCAGGCCCAGTTCGGAAGAATTTGGCTGGCTTCATTGAGTACTAAAAACGAACTAACCTGTTGGTGGGAGACAAATAAACCAAGCCCCAACGCAATGGGAAGTAGGGGCAAAAGCCAGAATAGCAGCCGCGGTGCGCGATTAATCGGTGGCATCCAGTTGCACTGCGACCTTGACCATCACTTCTGCAACGGTAATAGCCTGCATACAGACATTATCTTGACAAGGCGTTTTGCGATGATTAGCTGCGCTTACACAAGGGGAGCAGGCAAGCTGCGCAGTAATGGGAATCGAGCGGCCGAGCGAGCCATATAAGGCTGGAGTTTCTGGGCCAAAAAGCACCACGGTACGTAATTGGGTAACCGAAGAAAAATGACCGGGACCCGAATCATTGGTAACCATGACTTTAGCCAGCGTATATAAAGCGGGTAATTCACCAAAACTTACTTTGCCAGCAAAGTTAATCGCACGCTCCACCTTTGCTTCTAAGCGAATGGCTTCAACATAAGCAACTTCATTGGCCGAGCCGGTAATGAGGATGAGATCGTTTGGCCAGCGGGTATGGATTGCCGCAATGAGCTCAGCAAACCGTTGCGGTGCCCAGCGGCGTTGGGGCAACAAATCGCTGGCATTGGGATTGACGAGGATGAGGCGTTGGGCTTGAGCAGCAAACGGAATAGCGAGTTGCCGAGCTAAGCCAATAATGCGCTCTTGTACAGTTTGTAGAACCTGTGGATCGATCTTGGCTTGCTGAATACGAATCGCAGAATCGGGAATGGTAATTTTACTAAAAGGAATTTCAATGGCAGTTGCAAATGCTGCATGCACCAAAGAAATAAAGTTTTTAGCGATATGAATATGGGGGTTGTAATGCACCTTACGCGTTAGCATGGTGCCGCGCCATAATCCCTCACCGTGAAAAATATGATAACCAACCCGCCGTTGTGCACCACAGAGCCCTGTTAAGAGGGCGGTAAAGCGAGAAAATAATTCGAGGTCAATTACGGTATCAATTCGCTGCTGTCGTGCTTGCCATAAAAAAACCACCGAGTCGCGCATCAGGCTAAATAAGCCCGATGAATCAATGGTAAAAACATTTTCTGGCTTTACAGTATTTAACAAGCTTAAGCTCGCACGATTACTTTTAAAAATAAGAAAGTAAATTTCTGCTCCGCGAGCTTGGGCTTCGCGCATGGCTGGATCAACTAATATTGCACTACCCATTTCGGATAATTCAATAAACAGTAATTTACGTGGCGTTTGTAATGCTGGTTTAAATGCGCTTTGGAGGCGATCGAGTACTGAAACTAGCGGGCTGATGATTGCGCAGAGTGGCACCCCCACCCAATGGTCGATGCTTCGCATGGTATTGACACGAATACTCATTCGGTACGCTTATTTAAATTTTAAAATGGGATAAACGCCAGGTAGAGCACAGAGCGCAGAGAATGCACCAAAGCTAACTGAGGCTAACACGGTTAAAGAGGGTTCCACTCCCCATAAAACGAGTACCGAGGAGAGTGTTGCTTCGCGTAGCCCCCAACCAGAAATACTAATCGGCAGCATGAGCAGCAAACTGAGGGCAGGCAAACCAATCATCAGCGCTTCTACTGGAACGGCAGCCCCATAGGCCTTTAAGCAGCAGCCTAGCGCAACGATATTAAAGCAGTGAATGCCAATTGAGAAAGTCACTTGGGCAATGGTTATAGGAAAACCAAAAGCAAAACGAATGCCTGGTAAGGTAGCCATCATGCGAAAGCGCGCCAAGATTTTTTCTAAGAGCCTGAGGCTGGGCCCCCAAATTAAAATGAGCGCACCAACTATGCCAGCAAAGAGCATGATTGCAATTACGCCGTAACCTAATTCAACCCCCCAGCTAGCTAGCGTAGCGCCACCTAATACCAAGCCAATCCCACCTAATAAGTTGTTACCTGCTAAGCCCAGCATACGATCAATTAAAGTCATCGCAAAACCTAGGCGTAACTTTGGTGTGGCGTGCCCTAAATCGACTTCATGATGCAATTCCTCATCAAGCTCTTTTTTGCCGCCAACCTTGTCATCAGCGGTCAGGTGGCTGCCGGTAACAGCCCGGTAACTATCGCCACCCAAGGTGCTAGGCAAGCCCTGATTAATTAAGGTGCCAGCAAAATACAACTTAATGTAAGCAAAGACACTCCCTTGAAAGCCTACTTTACGCATCAAGAGGGCCCAACGAATACCGCCACAAGTAAACGCCGAGAAAATAGCCAAAACCGCCCCAATAAACCACATGGGTTGCATTTTTAATTCAGTCGTAAAAAGTGCATGCCAGTCGATGCCACTGGTGGCTTTCCATAACAGGGCAATCGACAACAAAATACGAATAGTGGGCCAACTGCGCTTGAGAATGGTTTTCCAGCCAGGTTGAGGGGCGGCGTCTAAGGGCCTATTTTTGCTCATAGGCGTAAGGATAATGCTTTGGGGTGCCAGCCCTGACAAAAGCTGAAGTCAAAGCGGGATAAAGCTTGGTTAAAGCGGTTAATAGTAAGGCTCTCGATGGTTTCGCAAGTACTAAAATAACCCCGCGGATCGCTTGTATTCACTGGCGCGGCAAACGGTAGGCCTGACCAGTTCACCAAGATAACGTTGGCATTTTCTGGTAAAGGGCCAAACCAGAGATCAAATTGATCTTGACGCTGGTCGATGACAAAAACCGGTAAAGGCTCGCTATACCAAGCTAAGCGACTAGCCAGAGTCCAATTTTGTACTGCAGTTCCAGCAGCTTGTTTCTCTTGTACTAGTTGCGCAGCTCGGGCTCCTGCTAAATTCCAGCCATACAGATCAGCGATGGGATTATTTGGTTGCCCCCTAAAACTGATGCCACCGATAAATACTAAGGTGAAGCCTAATAAGCAAAGCAATAATTGCGTTCCTGCGCAAATGCTGAGCAACCAACGATATGATTTTTGCCACAGCCCAGCTAGGCCAATACCAGCAAAAGGCGCTAAACAAAACCAAGCGGGGCTTGTCCAATGAGGTAGACCACCGCCAGCAGAGAGAATTGCAAAAAGAATAAATGGCAAGAAAAAGAAGCTTAACAAAGCGAGTAGTTGCGGTTTATCAAGCTTCAGAAAGTAGCGGATAAAAATACCGCCGCCGATTGGCAGTAAGACTCCATAGGCTAACAATTGCAGTCCAAAAAATCGCGCTATACCCAACCAAGACCAAGTACCGCCGCCGCCATGATTGATTTGGTATTGAAAGGAAATCCACGCATGGGCCCAATTCCAGAAAATAATCGGACTGATCGCAACGAGTGCAATGAAACACGCTAGCCAAAAACCAGACTGATTGAGCCAGTTCTTACGTG
Source organism: Polynucleobacter sp. IMCC30063 (assembly GCF_021395235.1). Classification (NCBI taxonomy): domain Bacteria; kingdom Pseudomonadati; phylum Pseudomonadota; class Betaproteobacteria; order Burkholderiales; family Burkholderiaceae; genus Polynucleobacter; species Polynucleobacter sp. IMCC30063. The sequence goes on from NZ_JAJVCQ010000002.1 coordinate 185,981, forward strand.
GAGATACTAAAAAAACCAGCACAAGCGCAAGTGCACTAAAAATGGCAGTATATTTACTTAAACCGGCTAAGCCTAGGACTACACCCAAGACCACCCATTGCCAAACGTAAAACTGCTGCGCTTGTTGCAGCCAGCAAATGGCCAGCCATAATAAAGTTAATACTAACGGGGTTAAAAGCGAATCGGGTAAGAGGCCAATTGCTAAAACGTGTGGCAATGGCGCTAAGACAATGGCAAGCATAGCAGCAACACTAGCCATTTGTTTTGAGGGTAATTGCTGGGCTAGCGAGTTGCGAGTTTTGGTTTGTAGATACAGCATTAAATCGTTAGTGATGTAATACACCAATACACATGAAATGAGCCACAGCAGTTCAGGTATGAAGCGGATCACACCCTCACTGAAGTCATTGGCAACTAAAGGCCATTGAATCCAGCCAACTAAAGGAGGGTGATCAAAATAACTCCAAGCCAGGTGTTTGGCATATAAGGCATAGTGCGCTTCGTCGACTGAAAATTCAACGGCAAAGCCCAGTGCCAAATGAATTAATGCCGCACCAAGCACGCAGCCTAAAACCCAGCGCAGTAGTACTGACGAGCGCAAGAAAGTTGTCATGCGAGCTGTTGAAGCAGCCTGTTTAGGCTAAGTTTTCCAAGTACACCTTAAAAAGGGCTTGTGTGCCGGAACGACCCAGTTCTTTGGTCATTAAAAGATCGTAGAGTTTTTTGGCTTGTTTTAAGCCCGGTAAATTGAGACCCATTTGCTCTGACTCGGTAATCGATATCCCTAGGTCTTTCACTAAATGTTCAATCATGAAGCCGGGGGCAAAGTCTCCTTGTACCATTTTTGGCCCCAACATATTTAATTGGGTGCTACTAGCAGCTCCGCTGCCAATCACTTTGAGTACAGCCAAAGGATCGAGACCGGCTTTTTTGGCGAACGAAAGGCCTTCGCACACTCCCATAATGGTTGAGGCAATCACAATTTGGTTACAAAGTTTAGTATTTTGTCCAGAACCAGCAGGCCCTAAGAGCGCAATATTGTTGCCCATCAGTTGAAAGAGGGGGAGTACTTGGTCAAAGGCTGTAGCATCTCCGCCAACCATGATGGAGAGTTTGGCATCACGGGCACCCACATCGCCACCTGACACTGGCGCATCGAGGCAGGCAACCCCTTTTTTAGATCCTGCGGCAGCAATTTGTACCGCTAAAGCAGGGCTGGAAGTGGTCATGTCGATGGCTATGGCGCCATTCTTTGCATTAGCCAAAATGCCCTGCGGGCCCAAATAGGTCTCTTCGACATCGCGGGGATAGCCAATAATAGTAATAATCACATCTGCTTGCGCAGCTAGTTCCGCCAGCGAGTTGGCCCAAATGGCGCCGCGCGCAATGAGGCCAGCAGCTTTTTCCTTCGTGCGGTTAAAGACCTGTACTGGATATCCACCAGCGAGCAAATGACCGGCCATACTGTTGCCCATAATGCCGGTACCAATAAAACCAATTTTGCATTGCGCAGGGTTGGCGCTTTTTACTGAGGTGTTTGTCATGATCGAGTCTTTAAAGGGGTGAATAAAAATGATGAAAAGGTGATTTTAGACTGGTCTGCGCAGAATCTCTGGGACAATTCCAATTGATGAAGTTAAGTCCTCTTTTTAGCCGCCTAGTCATCGTTGCAGTAGCGCTTCAGCTGGCTGCCTGCAGCGGGCCCATTTTGGTCTCTGCAGATGGTCAGGCCGGCGGAGTTTCGAACGCTGATCGGGTAGATCCCCAAGATTCAGTAATGAAATTTTCAGTCCAAAGCGGACAAACTGGGCTGCCTAAAGGTTGGCAGTTTTATCGTTTGGCACCTTATAAGAAAAATACTGTTTATCGCTTAGAGAATTATCAAGGCCGCACTGTCTTAAGCGCTAATGCGCAGTCAGCTGCATCTGGCTTAGCTGTGAAGCTCAAGCCCCAGTCGCCTAAAAATGCCTGGTTGCAATGGGAGTGGAAAGCCGGGGGTTCGATTCCGACTGCAGATAATGCCGAGCGTACAACTGATGACGCTCCGCTACGTATCTTAATTGCGTTTGATGGTAACAAGTCAAAACTCCCCTTAAAAGATCGCTTGGCATTTGAGATGGCTAACTTAATTAGTGGCCAAGAAATGCCTTATGCAACCTTAATGTATATCTGGGCAGGTAAAGGAGTAGTCGATAGCATTATTCCTAATGCCAATTCAGCACGCATCAAAATGGTGGTAGTCGATTCGGGCTGGGAAGGGGTTGGGGAATGGCGCAAACATCAACGCGACCTTTCGGCGGATTATTTTGCTGCCTATGGCGAAGCCCCAGGTAATTTGATTGGGGTGGGCATCTTGACGGATACTGACAATACCCATTCCGAAGTCAAAGCGTTCTATGGTGATATTGAGATAGTACGGAAGAGTACTAAGCCTTAGGACCTTGTCGTTGGCTTTATTAAAGGTAAAGTAACTTCCTTTAGAATGACTCACCCAGATTGTCTTCATGGCCTCATTTATGCAAAGGAACCAAACTCATGTTTTTTAGTAAGTTGATGCCCCACGATGGCAATTTCTTTGAGTTGTTTAATGAGCATGCCAACCATATTCTTGCAGCTTCTGAAGCCTTCCTAAAATTTATTAAGAATTACAGCGATGAAACTCTGCGTTTGAAATATTCGCAGGAGGTAGATAGCGCCGAGAATGCTGCCGATATTGTGGTCAAAGAAGTGAATCGGCGGCTACATAAAACTTTTATTACACCGATTGATCGAGATCAGATTTTTTCTTTAACTAATACCATGGATGATGTTGCTGATTTAATTCAGAATGCGACCGAAGCAATGCATTTGTATGACGTCAAGCAAATGACCCCTGAAATGTTAAAGATGGCTGAAATTTGTACGCAATGTTGTGGGCGAGTGAAGAATGTGATCGCTTGTCTAAAATCCATTTCCGATCCTGAAGTAGCGAAAGATACGCTTAAAACTTGCGAGGAAATCGATCGCCTTGAATCGGATGCTGATCGCCTGCTTTCTACTTCGATTGCTAAATTATTTCGTGAAGAAATAGAAGTGCGCGAGCTAATTAAACTACAGCGTATTTATGAGTTGCTGGAAGAGGCTACTGATAAATGCGAGGACGTAGCTAATTTGGTTGAAGGTATCGTACTTGAGAACTCTTAATTGTTGTATTTTTAAGGTAGATTAATTTGCTAGCGCTTGAAGTTGCATTTTGGGTTGTAGTGCTACTGGTGTTATTAGCGCTCCTATTTGATTTCATGAATGGTTTTCATGATGCAGCCAATTCAATTGCAACGGTTGTTTCTACTGGAGTTTTAAAACCACATCAAGCAGTTATCTTTGCCGCTTTTTTTAATTTTCTTGCGATTGCCATTTTTCATCTCAGTGTTGCCGCTACCGTTGGCAAGGGCATTGTCGACCCGAATACGATTGATTTGCATGTCATCTTTGGCGCTTTGGTAGGGGCTATTACTTGGAATGTAATTACTTGGTATTACGGAATACCTTCGAGTTCTTCGCATGCCTTGATTGGTGGTTTGGTGGGCGCCACTATACCAAAAGCAGGGTTTGCTGGACTTGTCTGGAGTGGTATTTTGAAAACGGTCGCCTTTATCGTTATCTCACCATTGCTTGGATTCTTATTTGGCTCCCTAATGATGTTAGTGGTATTTTGGCTTTGCCGGGGCCAAACGCCTTCGCGAACTGATCGTTGGTTTAGACGCTTACAACTTATTTCTGCTGGCGCTTATAGTTTGGGGCACGGCGGCAATGACTCGCAAAAAACCATTGGAATTATTTGGCTCATGTTGATTATTACAGGGTATATCGACGCTGCTGCCACTGCGCCCCCATATTGGGTTATCTTGACGTGTTATTTTGCAATTGCTTTCGGCACCATGTTTGGTGGATGGCGAATAGTGCGCACGATGGGTCAAAAGCTAACTAAATTAAAGCCAGTAGGAGGGTTTTGCGCTGAAACAGGGGGTGCAATCACCTTATTTTTAGCTAGCAGCTTTGGCATACCAGTCTCTACTACCCATACTATTGCTGGGGCTATTGTAGGGGTAGGGTCTACCCAAAGGGCTAGTGCAGTACGCTGGGGGATCGCTAGCAATATTATATGGGCTTGGATATTTACAATTCCTGCTACTGCTATCATGGCAGCCCTCGTGTATTACCTTAGCTTGTTATTGTTTTAATTGATTATCTGGAGAATCCTTTGGCTGTTACCGTAGAAGTAGTTCAAGAGGCATTAAAGCAAGTTATTGACCCTAATACAAAAATTGATTTGCTTGCCGGAAAATGCATTCGTAATTTGCAGGTTGCTGCAGGCGATGTGAGTTTTGACATTGTCTTGGCTTATCCAGCTAAAAGCCAGTTTGATTTGATTCGTGGCTTGGCGATGAGTGCTGTAAGTGCAATACCTGGTGTGACTAAAGTCAACATCACCATTGCCAGTAATATTGTCGCCCATGCTGTACAGCGAGGGGTCAAATTATTGCCTGGTGTCAAAAATATTATTGCAATTGCCAGTGGTAAAGGTGGTGTTGGAAAATCGACTACTGCAGTCAATCTCGCTTTAGCATTAGCAGCCGAGGGTGCTCAAGTGGGGATTTTAGATGCTGATATATATGGCCCAAGTCAGCCCATGTTGTTAGGTATTCAAGGACGCCCTGAATCACTTGAGGCTAACACTATTGAGCCCATGATGGGGCACGGAATTCAGGCTAGTTCAATCGGTTTTTTAATTGATGCAGATAATCCCATGGTCTGGCGTGGCCCGATGGTCACTTCTGCGCTTGAGCAATTGTTAAATCAAACGCGTTGGCGTGATCTCGATTATTTAATCGTCGATATGCCACCCGGTACTGGCGACATTCAGCTCACACTAGCGCAGAAAGTACCAGTTACTGGTGCGGTCATTATTACCACCCCACAAGACATCGCCTTATTAGATGCGCGCAAGGGTCTCAAGATGTTTGAAAAAGTCAGCATTCCCATTGTTGGGGTGATTGAAAATATGAGTACCTATATTTGCCCTAAGTGTGGCAATGAGGAACACGTTTTTGGTACTGGCGGCGGGCAGAAAATGTGCAGTGACTATAAGGTCGATTTTCTCGGCGCCTTACCTTTGAATCTATCTATTCGTGAAGACGCCGATGCTGGCATGCCAACCGTGATCGCTAATCCAGATGGGCCAATTAGCGCAATTTATAAAAATATGGCTCGTCAAATTGCCATTCGGGTGGGAACATTGGCGAAAGATATGAGCAGTAAGTTCCCCAATATTGTGGTGCAAAATACTTGAAGCGCTCAAGCTAAATCAATCAGCCGCCACTAAATTGTAAAAAACGTTTAGCGGCGGTAGTTTGGGGGTTATTGAAGAATTCCTTCGGAGTGCCACACTCAACAATACTGCCAGCATCCATAAAAATAATGTAATTAGCTAAACGTTTCACTTGGGCTAGCTGATGAGAAGAAAAAATCACCCCGGTGTTTTCTTGTGCGAGAGTCCGAATTAATGCTTCAACTTGTTCGGTGGCGTTAGGATCTAAATTTGCTGTGGGCTCATCAAGTAAAACTAATTGTGGTTTGAGTAAGCGCGCTCGCCCAATACACAGTTTTTGCCGCTCACCAGCCGATAACTTCTTGGCTGGGGCTAGTGCTAAATGAGCCAAGCCAATTTCCCGCAACATAACATCTACAGCACCTGGAGCAGGAGGGTAAGGCGAATCGCTCACTAAATTTAAATTAGCCCGTACGGACGCCTTAATCATTGGCGTATGGTGCAATACCAGCGCGCTTCGTAATGCGCCACTGGGATGTTGTAATGGCATGGTGATATTTCCTTGTTGGGGCTGCACAATGCCATGCAAAGCTTTTAATAAAGAGGTTTTACCAGCGCCATTTGCGCCAATACAAGCGACTACTCCTGTTGCGGGAACATCAGCACTGAGAATATCTAAAATAATTCTATTATCTAAAACCAGTTGCAGCTTACGGATTGCAATCATCTGCTTATCCATAGCGTTGTTCCGCATTATGGCGAATCAGATAGGTAATCAGATTGGCGCCAATTACTAAAGACATGAGTATTAATCCCAAGGCTAGGGCTAGCGGTAAATCACCTTTACTCGTCTCGAGGGCAATCGCAGTTGTCATGGTACGGGTATGGTGATCGATGTTACCGCCAACGATCATGACTGCGCCAATTTCAGAAATGGCGCGTGCTAAACCGGCTAATAAAACAATTGATAAGGAAAAACGGCAATCCCAGATAAGCCATTTAAGGCGAGGTAACCAAGCTAGTTGCAAGGATAAAAACGACTCTCGATGGTAGTTCCAGGCATCTTCAATAAGCTGACGACTTAAGGCGGCAATTAAAGGTGTCGTTAAGCAAAATTGTGCAAGAATCATGCCTTTGACAGTAAACAACCAACCCCAATTACCAATCGGCCCAGTTCGCGATAAGAGCAAATAAACTACCACTCCAACAACAACAGTGGGCACGCCCATCAAGCTATTTAAGACGACGATCAAAAAACGCCGCCCTGTAAATGATTCCGTTGCAAGCAGGGCGCCTATAGGTAGGCCCACTATGCAACCAAGGAAGAGTGCACTGAGGCTCACCTGCAAAGAGACCAGCACAATACCCAGAATGCCGCTATTGGGCTGGCCGAGAAGAAGTAGGGCATCGTTAATGGCTGAAAGCATGAAGTGGGATAAGGGCTAAAGGATCCAAATGGTAAGTTACGCAAGAAACGCTCAGGTATTGATTCTAGCAAGTTAGCTTTCATCTTATTTATAGACGCCTCCCTTGGCCATCGCAATTAATAGAAGCAGTGGCAAAATGGGGCATTCAAATATTGGGAATATTAATTTCAACATGGCTGAAGTCATCTGTCTTTGCAATGGGGTATGGGATGAAGATTTACGCGAATACCTCGATGCGCATCCGATTGCCTCGATTGAGGAGCTGCGCGAGCAGGCCTCGATTTGTAATAAATGCTTGCAATGCGAAGATTTAGTTGCCAGTGAAATTTATGCGGCACGCATCCGTCGCCAAAATGCAGTGGGGCCGACTTGAAGGGTCAGCGCCTGCGGGTGATTACCATGAATATGCATAAGGGGCTCTCGGCCTTGCATCTGCACCCAACGATTTATGGCTTGCGCCAAAAAATGCGTCACCAACATGCTGACCTCATTTTTCTCCAAGAATTACAACAAGAGCATCGTGGTAGAGCAAAACGGTATGGATGGTGGCCACATAATGAATTAACCCATTATTTATCAGCTGGGTTTTGGCGCCATTGGCATTATGGGAAAAATGTTGAATATCAGCACGGGCACCATGGCAATGCTATTTTCTCGCAACATGCTTTACAAAAAGGCCTTAATTACGATATCTCTGCATATCGTTTCGAGCGGCGGGGCTTACTACATAGCCAAATTCAACTTACTGAAAATGGCCCAGTAATTCATTGTTTTTGCGTTCACTTAGCTTTATTTCAAAGTGGACGCGAGCGTCAATTAGTTGAAATTATTGCGCATATTAAGCAATTAACTGCCGGCGGGCCAACTATCGTGGCTGGTGATTTCAACGATTGGCGTAACCGTCTAAGTGAGCCAATGCGCGCCGCGGGCTTTAGCGAAGTATTTGAGGAGTTAACTGGAGTTCCAGCAAAAACCTTTCCAAGCATAAAACCCATTTTACCGATGGATCGAATTTATGTTCGTGGGCTGAAAATTCATTCGGCGGCCTTGTTGCACGATTGGGAAAAATTATCGGACCATTTAGGGATTACGACTGAATTGGAATTGACATGATTTATTTTTATCAACTGCTACAGAATATATATGGTGATACCTTTCTTTTAGGCGATTACTTTCTTTTTTTTACCACCTTACATTTTATTGCAGTTGCCTGTATTGGGCTGCATTTAATTTGGGTGCGACGCACTGTTAGCGTCGCTTTAGCTTGGCTTGGCGTGGTGCTTATTTTTCCTTTCTTGGGTTTAATTGCCTATTTCCTGATCGGTGGTAAATCGATTGGGCGCGCCTTAATGGACAAGGCCGAGAACCTTAAAGATGCACTCCAGCAGCAATTAAATGCCGCATTTAGTTTTTATCAGGCTGACCAAGATCAATTACCTTTTGAGGAAAAAGCTATCAGTCGTTTGGCCGCATCCCACTTTGGCTCCCCTGTCGTTGCAGGTAACCGAATTGATTTATTGACTGATTCGCTAACTATTTTGTCTCACTTTATTGCTGATATTGAAGCGGCAAAAAAATCTTTGCACTTAGAGTTTTATATATGGGCCATTGGCGGTGATGCCGATAAGGTAGCTGAAGCACTGATTAGGGCTGCAAAACGGGGGATCGATTGTAAGGTGCTACTGGATTCATTGGGGAGCAAAGATTGGCTTAATTCAGCTTGGCCTGAGCGCTTAAGGGATGCGGGAGTCGAATTAATTGCCGCTTTACCAATTCATTTTGGCAACTTTCAATTTCGACGAGTTGACTTACGTTTGCATCGTAAAATTTTTGTGATCGATGAAGTCATTGTTTGGACAGGAAGTATGAATCTAGTTGATCCACGCACTTTTAAACAAGATGCGAACGTAGGGGAATGGGTTGATGCGATGTTACGGGTACAGGGCCCCGTTGTTTCTGAATTTGAAACTACTTTCCAAATAGATTGGAGTGTTTGTAACCCTCGAGTGACGCAATTTTATCCCCGGTCATTTCAACAGCAGATTTTGCCAGGCACTATTTTGGCGCAAAAATTATCGACGGGACCGATTGCGCGCGATGATATTTTGTATCAATTCATCCTCTCGGCCTTAATTGATGCGCGCGAAAGTTTAATCATTACCACTCCTTATTTTGGTGCGGATGATGGCTTAATGCAGGCTTTAATGGCTTCAGCCCATCGTGGCGTTGATGTCACTTTAATTGTGCCTAGGAAGAATGATTCCAAATTAGTGGCACTTAGTAGTCGTAGTTATTATGAAGAGTTAATGGCGGCGGGAGTGCGCATTGCTGAATTTAATGGCGGCTTGTTACATACCAAGAGTTTACTCATCGATCGGCGCATAGCCATGTTTGGCTCGGTTAATTTTGATATGCGTAGTCTGCATCTTAATTTTGAAATTAGTTTACTGGTATATAACACTGAATTTTGTCAGCGCCTTAATGCCCTCTTGCAAACGTATATTCAAAAATCGAGTTTTGTTGATCCAGTGGCTTGGGCTAAACGCAGTCGCCTACAAAGGCTGAAAGAAAATGCAGCATATTTAATTTCACCGCTACTCTAAGCAGAGTGAGGTTTAAAAATTAAATTGTGCCTGCTTGGCGTAGTGTACTAATTTCATTCTCCGACAAGCCTAATTCTTCTAAGATAGCGGTGGTATGTTCTCCTACACTGGGTATGGGACCCATGCGGTATTCATAGGCATCATTAATACCGGGGGGAATGAGCGCTGGCATCGTACCGCTCGCACTTTCTACTTCGACCCAGCGTTGCCGAGCGGCTAGTTGTTGGTGTTGCCACAAGCCAGCCATATCATTCAATTGCGCATTGGCTATTTGAGCCTGATCAAGCCTAGCAATGACTTGTTGGCTATTAAGCGGGCGAAAGGTATCTAAAATAATTTGCTTAAGGGCGGCACGATTCTCATTACGCAGGGCATTACTATTAAAGCGAGGATCAATTGCTAGTGCTTCATTCAGAAGAACCTGACGGCAAAATTGCAACCATTCCCGCTCATTTTGTAGGCCTAACATCACCGTCTTACCATCCCCCGCCAGAAAAGGTCCATACGGATATATAGTGGCATGCGAGGCACCATTGCGTGAAGGAGGATCCGTATTATCCATCGCGTAATACAGCGGGAAACTCATCCATTCACTTAAACATTCCAGCATCGAAATATCAATACAAGAGCCAAGACCCGTTTTCTCACGAAGTAGCAGCGCAGCCAATATATTTGAGTAGGCATACATACCTGCAGCAATATCACCAATCGAGTTTCCCGCCTTACTGGGTTCATCTGGTGTACCGGTAACCGATAAAAACCCAGCTTCGCTTTGAATTAATAGGTCGTAGGCTTTCTTATCGCGATAGGGGCCGTCATTGCCATAACCAGAAACATCGCAATAAATTAAGCGTGGATTGACTTTTTGCAAATGATCGGCACTCAGGCCCATACGGCTAGCGGCCCCAGGCGCTAAGTTTTGTACGAAGATGTCAGCCGTTTGTAGTAGCTTATGCAAAATTTCTAAGGCAGCCGCTTGTTTTAAATCAAGCGTTAAGCTTTCTTTGGAACGATTAACCCAAACAAAATGGGATGACATGCCTTTAGCGCGGGTGTCGTATGCACGTGCAAAGTCGCCTAAACCAGGGCGCTCAATCTTAATGACGCGGGCCCCTAAGTCGGCCAACTGGCGAGTACAAAAGGGCGCTGCAATCACATGCTCTAAGGCTATCACCGTGATGCCATCAAGGGGTCGTTGGGCCACCTGGGTTTGCTGGGGCTTGGCTTGAGTGGAAGACATTAGAAGGAGCGGGGTAAACCGAGAACATGCTCAGCAATGTAAGCGTAAATTAAGTTGGTTGAAATGGGGGCTACTTGATACAGACGGGTTTCACGAAATTTACGTTCAATATCGTATTCACTGGCGAAGCCAAAGCCGCCAAAGGTTTGTATACACATATTGGCTGCTTCCCATGAGGCTTTTGCGGCTAAATATTTCGCCATATTCGCTTCGGCACCACATGCAGCGCTAGCGTCAAATAGGTTACAGGCTTTGAAGCGCATTAAATTGGCGGCTTCAGTTTCAATATAACTTTCAGCGAGAGGAAATTGAATGCCCTGATTTTTACCAATGGGGCGATCAAAGACGATACGTTCATTGGCATAGCGACGTGCGCGGTCAATAAACCAGTACGCATCGCCGATGCACTCAGCGGCAATTAAGGCGCGCTCTGCATTTAGCCCATCGAGAATATATTTAAAGCCTTGCCCTTCAGTGCCAATTAAATTTTCCGCAGGAATTGCGAGGTTGTCAAAAAATACTTCATTAGTTTCATGATTGACCATGTTATTAATTGGGCGCACTTCCATGCCCTGACCGATTGCATTGGCCAAGTTCACAATAAAAATGGACATGCCCTCCGATTTCTTTTTTACTTCTGCTAAGGGGGTGGTTCGCGCTAATAAAATCATTAAGTCGGAATGTTGAATGCGCGAAATCCAGACCTTTTGACCATGAATAAAATACTGATCCCCTTTTTTCACTGCCATGGTTTTTAGTTTTGTCGTATCGGTGCCAGTACTCGGTTCAGTAACTGCCATACTTTGCAAGCGCCATTCGCCGGCGGCAATTTTGGGTAAGTAAAGCTGTTTTTGTGCTTCTGAGCCATGCCTCAGTAAGGTTCCCATGTTGTACATTTGTCCATGGCAGGATCCAGCATTGCCCCCAGAAAAATTAATCTCTTCCATAATGACCGATGCTTCTGCCAAGCCTAGACCAGAGCCACCATATTCCTCAGGAATGAGGGCGGATAGCCAGCCTGCTTCAGTCAGGGTTTTGACGAAGGCCTCTGGATAGGCGCGCTGATGATCAATCGCCTGCCAATAAGCCGAATCAAATTGCCCACAAATTGCCCTGAGGGCTTCACGTATAGCTTGATATTGGTCGGGCTGGGGAATAGTGGGGTTCATGGTTTAAGACGTTTAGTTTGAGACGCAATTAAAATAGACGGATTAATCTTTTGATGCCTCTAGCATAATCGAATTGCTTATGGAGTAGTCATCAATCAGGGGGTAGGCAATGCGGCAAATTCTTGCAGGGATTAAGGTGTTGGAGTTAGGGCAATTAATTGCTGGCCCTTTTGCTGCCAAAACTTTAGCTGATTTTGGCGCTGAGATCATCAAAGTTGAGGCTCCCGGCGAGGGCGATCCTTTGCGTAAATGGCGCATGTTGCATGAAGGAACTTCTGTTTGGTGGCAAGCGCAGTCGCGCAATAAAGAATCGGTCTGTCTTGATTTACGCGTTCCTGAGGGGCAAGCAATTGCCCGCAGTTTAGCTGTAGAGGCTGATATCTTAGTTGAAAATTTTCGCCCCGGTACCCTGGAAAAATGGGGCTTAGGTTGGGACGATTTACATCGCCTTAATCCGCGCTTAATTATGTTGCGCATTTCTGGCTTTGGTCAAGATGGACCTCGGCGCGATGAACCTGGCTTTGCAGCAATTGGCGAGGCCATGGCTGGACTGCGTTATATCACTGGTGAGCCTGAGGGTGTACCTGTACGCGCTGGCATTTCTTTGGGCGATACGATTGCAGGCCTGCATGGAGCATTAGGTGTTTTATTGGCCCTGTATGAGCGCGATGCGCGTGGTGGTGAAGGGCAAATGATTGATGTTGCCCTGTACGAAGCGGTTTTCAACTTAACTGAAAGTTTGTTACCTGAATATTCGGTATTTGGCACTATTCGGCAACCGGCAGGGGGTGCCCTACCTGGCATTGCGCCCTCGAACGCCTATCCTTGCGCCGATGGCCAATATATTTTGATAGCAGGCAATGGTGATTCGATTTTTAAGCGTTTAATGAATTTAATTGGCCGCGCTGATTTGGCTGAAGACCCAGCCTTGGCTCGCAACGATGGGCGCGCTAAAAGAGCAGTTGAGATTGATACCGCGATTGGCGAGTGGACCTGCCAATTTCAGTTAGAGGACTTGTTAGAGCGCTTATTACATGCCGCAGTGCCCGCAGGGCGGATTTATACCGCGCAGGATATTGCTACCGACCCGCATTATGCTGCCCGTGGGGCAATTGCTACAGTAAAGTCTGCCGACGGTTTGTCGGTAGCGATGCCAGCCATCTTCCCGAAGCTATCTCATAACCCTGGTGCAATTCGTCAACGTGCACCAACCCTTGGCGAGCACACCGATGCGGTGTTATTAGCAGCAGGTTTAACTGCGGCACAAATTATCTCCTTACGTGCAGCTGGGGTCATTGCTTAATGGCAGAAATACTGCAGCAATTATTGCAATGGGCGCAGTTACCTAGCGTGGGCTTAAGCACTTTATTTATTACCGCCTTTGCTTCGGCAACTCTGATTCCGCTGGGCTCTGAGCCCATTTTATTTGGATACATTAGTTTGCGACCCGATATGTATTGGGCTGCGATTGGGGTCGCGACATTGGGCAATACCTTAGGTGGTATGTTCGACTGGTGGATGGGTTTAATTGCCCGCAATGCTTATGAATCATTAAAGGGCCCAACCCATTACCGCATTGGCAAGTGGTTTGAACGCAGTGGGCCAAAATTATTATTATTGGCGTGGGTACCCATCATTGGCGACCCCCTCTGTGTGGTTGCAGGCTGGATGCGCTTAGCTTGGCTACCTTGCCTAATTTATATGGCAATTGGAAAACTATTACGTTTTATAATGATGACTTGGTTATTAACTGAAATCCCAATGCAGTATTGGCATCAATTGGCCGAATGGTTGCATTTACCAGTTTTGCATTAAGCTTAGAGCCACCTAAACAGCGCAATATTTTTGCTGAATGTCATCATTATCAAGTAAACGTTGCGCAGTATCTTCAAATACAATTTCGCCTTGATCAATAATATAGGCTCGATCAGAAATAGACAGGGCTTGTTGTACATTTTGCTCAACCAATAAAATAGTGATACCTTGACTGCGCATGCGAGCAAATAATTCAAACATTTCATCGACTAAAACTGGCATGATGCCTTCAGACGGCTCATCAAGCAAAATCATTTTTGGCTTACCAATCATGGCTCGGGCGATAGCGAGCATTTGTTGTTCACCCCCAGAGAGTGAGCTACCATCTTGATGCAGGCGCTCCTTTAAACGTGGGAAGGTTTCTGCTATTTCATCAACTAAGGCATGCAAATCGCCGCGCGATTTTTTGGCAATAACACCTAACTCAAGATTTTCTTTTACTGTTAAGCCCGGCACAATACGTCGATCTTCAGGAACGTAAGCTAAGCCAAGGTGGTAACGCAGGTGGGCGGGTTGCTCGAGAAACGATTTTCCATCAAATAGGGCAGTGCCACTGCGCTTTTCAACTAAACCCATTAAGGTACGCAGAGTAGTCGTTTTTCCAGCGCCATTGCGTCCCATAAGGGTCACAATTTCGCCGCGATGAATTTCTAAATTCAGGCCCTGAATGACGTGGCTTTGGTCATACCAGGCGTTGAGCTTTTCAACTTTTAACATCATCAACCCTGACCTAAATAAACACGTCGAACTTCAGCATTACTCTGAATTTCATCAGGACTGCCTTCAGCCAAAAATTCACCATGGTGTAAAACAATAATACGTTGGCAAAGACCCATAATTAACTTCATTTTGTGCTCAACTAAAATGACGGTACGCTCAGTAGCGAGGGTACGAATTAAATCCATCATTACTAGTGTTTCTTCAGGTGACATGCCTGCAGTAGGCTCATCTAATAATAATAAGCTGGGGTTACAGGCTAGGGCCATGGCTATTTCCAGGGCACGTTGTTGGCCATGGGCTAAATCACCAGCTTTCCGATCGCGTAATTTTTCTAAATTCACGCGTTGCAGTAATTCATTCGCGATGATGATGGGGTCGGGATAGCTCTGTGCATTTTTCAAGAAATTAAAACGAGACACCTCCATTTGGGCGGCAACCCGCACATTTTCGTGCACGCTAAGTTTTTTAAAAACATTAGTAATTTGAAAGCTTTTCGAAATTCCTTGGCGCGGAAACTCATATTGCGGTTGCCCAGTGAGATTAACGCCATTAAAGATGATCTCGCCGCTAGACGGAGGAAATGCGCCGCTGAGAAGATTAAAAAAAGTACTTTTACCAGCGCCATTAGGGCCAATAATCGCCGTTAATGAGCCCGCTGCAAAACTCGCTGAAACATCATTAAGTGCCCGAAACTTACCAAAGTACATGGTGAGGTTGCGCGCCTCAAGAATAGGGGGAGTTGGCGAGAGACTCATTTTGAATTTTTTGAAAGCGGTAATTTATGCAAAATGCTGCCCCAAATTCCTTGCGGAAAAAAGAGTACAAAAAACATAAAGATAAGACCAACAACTAACATCCAATGCGTGGTGAAATTAGTGATAACGTCCTCAAGGTAGAGCATGACTGCTGCGCCAATAAAGGGCCCAAAGAAGGTACCCATCCCCCCTAAAATACTCATCATCACCGCTTGGCCCGATTGCAAATAATGTAAGGAGTCGATTGGTACAATCGACAGATGCAAGGCTCGCAATGACCCGGCTAAACCACAAATTCCCGCAGATAAAATAAAGACTAGTAGCTTGGTACGCGCAACATTAAAGCCGCAAGCAGCAGCCCGTTTTTCATTTTCGCGAATCGCCTCCATGACTGCGCCTAGTGGTGAATTTAAAATACGCGATACAAACCAAATAGCCGCCAGTACAAAAATAAAAATAAAATAGTATTTAGTGATTGGATTAAGCAGATCTACAGTGAAACCGAAGAAAGAAAATGAATCTACTTTTACACCCCGTAAACCATTTTCGCCGCCCGTCAGGCTTTCAGCCTTATAAAAAATATAATAAATAATTTGACCCAAGGCAAGCGTGACCATTGAAAAATAAATGCCGCGCGTGCGGATCGCTAAAAAGCCCATCACCAAGCCACCAAGCGCAGCCCCAAGCACTCCAATAACAATTGCCAAACCCCATGGTAATGAGAAATGAACCATGCTAATACCGGTAAGGTAACCGCCCATACCTAAAAATGCACCATGGCCAAAAGACAGTAGGCCCATATAGCCAAACAATAAATTAAAGCCCATAGCAAATAAACCAAATACCAAAATATTGATTGCCAGTGCTTCATAGGGCATAACGAAGGGTAGAATCAATAAGGCAATAGCGACTGAAATTACGCGATGACGAGCAATAGCTTGAGTTATTTTCGCGAGATTAGTTTGGGTTGATGGCATGGTGAATTTGATTTAACCCATTAATCCGGCTTTACCGAACAGACCTTGTGGGCGAATAATTAGCACTACTGCCATCAAGACAAAAATGGAAAGTTCGGCCAAATCGGGCGCAAATAGTGAAGTCATACTGTACACAATGCCCACTAGTAAGCCGGCAACCACGGCGCCAACGGGTGAACCCATACCACCTACAACTGTCACCACAAAAGACTCGGCCAAAATAGGAATACCCATTTCAGGATTAACCGAACGAGTGGGTGAGGCTAAGATCCCCGAGAGGCCTGCAATAGCCGTACCAACTGCAAATACTAACAACCAAACCGTGGCAATATCAACGCCCAATACCTTAAGGATTTCTTGATCACGTGAACCTGCTTTAATAATTAAGCCATAGCGGGTTTTTTGAATAAATAACCAGATGCATAAAATAATGACTGCGGTAGCCAAGATTAAAAAAAGTCGGTATTTGGGAAAGTAACCAAAGCCCACATTTACTGAGCCGCTAAGGCCCTCGGGGGTAATTGACGGCATACCCTCAATACCAAAAATAATCCGAGTCAATTCAATTAAGACATACGAGAGACCAAAGGTGAGTAGCAGAGGGTAATCAATGCCACGACCATACATGGGGCGCACCAAAAAGCGCTCGGTGATTAAGCCCATTACACCAGTAATAAGTGGGACTACCAGCAAACTAAACCAAAAGCTGCCTGTAAGGCCCAAAAAATAAACCCCTAAAAATGCACCGACCATAAAAAAAGCACCGTGAGCAAAATTCACGACGGTTAGCATGCCAAAAATTAAGCACAGACCAAGCGCAAGCAAAGCATAAATACTACCCAAGGCAATCCCCGTCAACAATTGCATGCAGAGTAGGTCGAGGGTTAATCCAGTCATGACGTTTGACATTAAAAAACCGATACCCAATTCAAGCTTTGAGGGTATCGGCCTTTCATTGGCTGCAGTTTTGTACTTAGGCTTTAAATCCTAGCTCAGCACAGCTACGCATATTCTCTTCCGAGACTGGATCAATCTGCAAAATATTAAAGACGTCGTACTTATCTTTCATATTTTTTGATTTTGAGTCGATTAGAATGACCGACTGTACTGCCTGATGATCGCACTTGCGGTAATACTCTGGTCCTTTGTACCAATCATATTTTAATTGTTCAAGCGCTGTAATCACTTTTGCGGTATCGGTAGACTTCGCATTTTTAATGGCTTGTAAGATACTACGAATTCCTGAATATCCTAGAGCGCCATAGTCGGAAGGAACTGCTCCACCATAGGCTTTACGAAAACGATCATTAAATATCTTGGCACTGGGAATACGATCTTCCAGACCCCAGTAATAAGAAGTGCCGCCCATGATGCCTTCAAAGGCCTCTGGGCCTCCTGCTTGCCGCGCCGTGTAGAGCAGCACTGGGGTAACAATTTTCATACTGTTCTTTAGACCAAAGTCGGTGCATTGCTTAGCGGAGTTAACTAGATCACGACCAAAGTTACATAACACCAAAATATCAGGATTTAAGGCTTTAATCCGTGGTAAGAAAGCGGAGTAATCTGCTGCGCCAAGGGGGTGACGAATATCAGCCAAGGTAGTTGCCCCCATCTTTTTACCCGCCCGTTCAAAAGCACGCACCATTTCGTGACCATAGGCATAGTCAGCAGTGAGAAAAACAATTTTTTTACCAAAGCGGGGAATCGCATAGCGGGCTACAGCGCCTGCAGTCATGGTGGGATTTAATGCCTCATGAAAGGTATAGATGCTCCAATCTTTTACTTCATTAATTGCATCAGACTGACTAATCGAGTTAAAAATGACTTTACGCTCTTTACAAACTGCATTAATTGAGAGCTGAGTAGCGGCAGATAAGGAGCCCACCACATAATCGACTTTATCTTTTTCAATTAACTCAAGAGTGCGAGTAGCAGCTTCACCAGGATTTAATTTGTCATCGCGAACCAGTAATTCCGCTTTGCGACCATTAAAGCCGCCAGCCTCATTAAATTCTTTAATCGCTAACTCGGCAGCTCGAGCTTGATCTTGCGCTTCTGCAGAAAAGGGTCCGGTTAAGGGGGTTGGAAAACCAATCTTAATTGGCGCTGCCTGTGCTTTGGCAATATTGAACCAAAATGGTGTCGAGGCAACAGCTGCGCCACCGATTAGCAATTTGCGACGCTGGGGATTTGTGCTTGGTTTGCGGCTCATGGTGTCTCCTTCATAAAAACGTTTTATATTGAAATGAATAACTATTTTTTAAATCTTAACTGAATGCTGGAATTCTTGTGGTACAGCCTTACCTGCTGCTAATAATTGACTAATATCAACTGCGGTTTCAGACATCACTGTAATAGCATTGCGTTTTACGGCAGTAGCTGATAGTTCTGCTGAATTTCCTTGCTTGCCTTGAGACTGCATATACCGCCCAAGGTACTGCGCCCGCTTTACTACTTGTTGGCCCAGTGTAAGGCGGGAATTTTCATAGGCCAGCAAGGCTTGCGGGGTTGCCCCAAAGCTGGCAATACAGCTGGTGATGACACGCGCTTCATCCCCGGCTTTGGTAACCCCCATACCGACATGTGGGCGACCAACAAAGGCCGCATCACCCATCAAGGCAACGCGATTAAAAGCAATTTGCTGCGAATAGACGTCATAAATAGCTTGCAAAAAAGGTTGCGGGGTTTTTTCGGTTACTTCGGCAAATTGTGGTGCCAAAATCGCCCGCGCGGTTTCCCGCATATGCGCTATGTGGCGCCAGGCAACTTTAGCCGGAGGAATGCCCAAGGGATAGGTTATGCCATCAGTATCGGTGAGTAATTCAGTAAGCTCACTAGTCGAGTCAGCGGGTCGATACCAGACAAAGTTATAACGGCGCTTACCAGCACGCGTGTCGTTACCTGATCCTGCTACTGGATAACCGAGCATTTGCTCGCCACTCGGTAAGCAAAATCCGAAGTAATTGAAAAGACTTGAACGGGTGTAATTTGATAACACGCTTTCATCGCAAACCCCGCGCCAAGCAATGTAACCAGCATATTCGGGCTGCACCATGGGCGCAAGTTGGGCCCGCACTCCCGAGCGAATTCCATCAGAAGCAATTAAGAGTTCAGCCTGGTATTCACTTTTATCTTCACAAGTAATTTTTACAGCACTAGCGGTTTGACTCAGGCAAATTATTGTTTTGCCTTGTAAATATCGCTCAGGTGGAAATTGATTTTTCAGTAGGTGGTAAAGCCTACTCCACGAAGTTAAGACTTGCGGTAAGAGCATCTCGTCGAGACAGTGCCCATCTTCGGCTAAAGTCACCCTTTTATTAACCTGAACGCCGAGTGATTCATTCACTGGCACGCCTGCAATGATGAGTGCTTCTGCCAGCGCATCATGGGTAACAATCCCCGCGCCACGTCCATCTAGCGAGCCTAAGGCCTTTTCTAAAATAACTACATCATGACCTTGGCGAAGTAGCATATTGGCGACAAACAGACCGCCTAGAGAGCCGCCTGCGACGATTATTTTTGCCATTGATGGGTTAGCCTTGCGCATCTAAAGCGGTTTTTTCAGCAGCTGGATAATTCAGTTCAATGACAATACCATTAGGGTCATCAAGAAAAATTTGGTGCAACTTTAAGACAGGCACAGTTCGTTCGCGATAGGGTACTGCCAGGGTTTTTAATTTTTTCAGCATAGCGCCTAAGCCAGCAGCTAAAAAAGCAATATGATCAATGGCCCCTGAGCCTTGTAAAGAGGTAAAGTCACGCTCACCTAAATATTTTTTTAAGCCCTCTGGATCATTTTTATCGATCGCGATAAGGTGCAGAACTGCATTGTTGTAATCATTATCTGCACCGCTATATAGCCACACACCGGGAAAAGGAAAATCAGGGCGCGGGCCTTTTTTTAAATCTAAAACTTGGGAATAAAAAGCCACCGTTTTTTCAATTTCTAAACTACGAATAGAGAAATGATTCAAAATTAATTGCGCCATCATGACCTCGCTGAAGATGTAAATAGATTTTGGGCAGACAAAAGATAGGAATAAATTCGATCCTTAATAATTGCTTCATCGGTCTGTGGCGACGTGGGGCTGTAAATCGCCTGGCCATAGATCCACCGCCGAATACCAATGTAAAAAATACCGCCGTGCAAGCCCATTAGCAGCTCGAGTTCACGGTTACTTGGTTTAGCGCGGGTATTACGGTGGCAATATTTTCGTGTTTCACGAATAAGGCGAGGAATTAAGCGCGAGCGTAAGGATTCGAAAAAGCGATCACTAATGGCGTGGTCGCTTAAGCCCGAATAAATGAGAATGCGCACAAAGTCGTAAGTGAGCACACTAGCGGTGTAATCGAGATAGAAGGCATTTAACTTGGCCTCGGGTAGTTGTGTTTTATCATCTAGTAGATCTTCCCACTCGGTTTTCCAACGCCGCTCAAAAACCTCTTGATAGACTTTTTTAATCAGTGCATCTTTGGTGGGAAAGTAATGATATAGAAGGGTGTGGGTAATACCCAGTTCATCTGTAAGGTTACGTAATTGCCCATCCATCCCATAGCGAGCAAAAAATTGGATTGCCCCATCAATAATTTGTTTATGACGATCAACCGTGCTCATCCGTCGCCGCAGGGCAGGTGGCTTATCTAAAACTCCGCTAGTGATGAATTCCATGCCTTTAAGGGTTTATCCTCATTTAGTCTTATTGACCAAAGGTTCAATAATGGTTCATTGTTGACCACTTGGTTGATAAGACTCTATTCGTATAAACCCGAGGAGATTGAATGGAACTCAATGGCGAGCAGTTTATTGCTGCTTCTGTGCCCGTTGTTTGGCGGGGCTTAAATGACATTGCAGTACTGGGAAAGGCAATTCCGGGTTGTGAATCCATTGAGCGAATTTCGCCTGAAGAAGTTCACGCTAAGGTGATGTTTAAGATTGGCCCCGTGCGTGCTCGGTTCGCTGGCAAGCTGTTGCTTTCTGAAGTAGTTGAAGAAAAATCGTGTGCACTGGCTTTTGAAGGCTCGGGTGGAGCCGCTGGCTTTGCCAAAGGACGCTCGCGCGTTGAATTAAGTAATGCTGAAGGAGGTACCTTAGTGAGCTTTACTACCGAGGCCTCAATTGGCGGTAAGTTAGGGCAAATTGGCGGGCGCTTAATTAGTGCTTCAGCAAAAAAAATTGCAGATGATTTTTTTCAAGCTTTTGCTAAAGAATTAAATCCCCTTGCTAATGAAATTACCGATGGGGGCGTAGCGTGAAAGCAGCAGCGTTTGATTATATTAAGGCGCAATCTGTTCCCGAGGTATTGGCCTTAATGAGCGAGCATGGTGATGATGCCCGTTTAATGGCTGGTGGCCAAACATTATTGGCTACCTTGAATATGCGCTTATCAGAGCCCCAGTTATTGATTGACATTACAGAACTGACTGAACTAAAAGGCATTGAAATAATTGGCGAGCATTTGTGGGTTGGCGCTTTAGTTACGCATACTGAAATTGAAAACGCCGCCCTAGTAAAAAAATATGCGCCGATTTTATGCGCAGCAGCTCCGCATATTGCCCATCGGGCTATTCGTAATTTAGGTACTTGGGGCGGCTCATTAGTGTATGGTGATCCAGCAGCCGAGTGGCCTGCTTGCAGTATTGCCGTGAATGCAACCATGGTAGTGCGAGGCCTGCAGGGCGAGCGCCGCATTCTAGCAAGCGATTTTTTTGTCGATTTATATACCACCGCCTTGGCGCCTGATGAAATCTTAATGGGCACTGAAATTCCGCTGGCAAATGCGAAACAGGTTTTCTCTTTTCAAGAATTAGCGCGACGGCATGGCGATTATGCTGTGGCAGGCTTAGCTGCGGTAGCAAAAAAAACAGGCCAAGTTTTTAGCGACTGCCATTTTGTTTTTTTCTCCGTAGCGACAACGCCGGTAGCTGCGGTGCAAGCGCAAAGCCTAGTTAATGACCAAGCGGTGAACGCCGAATTAATTGCAGCAGCAGTTGCAGCAGCGCGTGCGGAGATTGAAACCATGGAAGATATTACCAATAGCGCCGCAGCCAAAAGTCATTTAGTCGGTGTGCTACTTGAGCGGGCTTTAAAAAAAATGTTAGCTGAGTAAAGATGAGCAGCTTGCACTTGAGCTAATTAAGGAAAAGAAGAATGAATCCAAAAATTCCGATTGAAATGATAGTGAATGGAAATAGGGTCCAGGCTGAAATTGAACCACGCCGTCATTTGGTTGATTTCTTAAGGGAAGATTTGGGCTTAAAGGGCCCCCATTTGGGTTGCGAGCAAGGTGCCTGTGGCGCATGTACGGTTCGGGTCAACGGCCAAATTGTGCGTGGTTGCTTGTATTTAGCAGTGCAAGCCAATGGCAAAGTGGTGGATACCGTAGAGGGCTTAACTGCACAAGGCGCATTAACTGAACTACAAGACGCTTTTATGCGGCGCAATGCCATGCAATGCGGGTTTTGCTCGTCTGGCATGTTGCTGGCGGCAGCGGAATTGATTGAACAGCAACCACAAGCAACCCGCGCCGAAGTGCGCGAATGGATTTCTGGTAATTACTGTCGTTGTACTGGCTACCATTCGATTGTGGATGCCATTATGGATATACTGGAGGCGCAGCGTGAACAAACCGAATGATCTGGCGGGATTAGTACTCGATCCTGTTACTGCCGACCAACGCTACATTGGCGAGAGTGAACCACGCCATAGTGCCAAACGCTTATTAGAAGGCCAAGGCACCTATGTTGATGATCTACAGTTTCCGCGCATGGGTCATGTGGTGTATTGGCGTTCACCAGTAGCACATATGCGCATTATTCAAATCCATTCTGCCGCAGCACGCAATCTGCCTGGCGTTTTAGCTGTCGTTGATGGCGTGCAAATGGCGACCATTTGCAAACCTTGGGTGGCCACTTTAAGTCATTTAGCAGGGATGAAGTCGGCCCCACAACATGCTTTAGCGATTGAGCGCGCATGCTGGCAAGGCGAGCCCGTAGTAGCAGTGGTCGCAGAGTCTCGTGCGCAAGCCGAAGATGCTTTACAACTGATTGAGGTGGAGTGGGAGGAGTTACCCGCTGTGGTCTCGATGTTGACAGCTTTAGATCCTGCAACACCCTTGATTCATCCTGAGCTAGGCGATAACTTGTGTTTTACCCGCAGTTTAAATGTGGGTGAGGTCGACGCACAATTTGCCGCTGCAGATGTCATTGCTGAAGCTACCTTTGGTTTTGGTCGCCACACTGGTGTAACCCTTGAGCCTCGTTGTCAAATTGCCGATTACAACCCAGGCGATCACCGCTTAACGGTTTATCACTCGCAACAAGCGCCGCATATGATGCAAGATTTATATTGTCGTCAATTTGGTTTGGCTGAATCCGATGTACATGTCATTTGTAAAGATGTTGGTGGTTCATTTGGGATTAAAGTCCACGCTTATCCCGATGATTTCGCAACAGTTGGCTTAGCTATTTTATTAGGGCGCCCGATTAAGTTTGTGGCTGATCGCTTAGAATCGTTTACCAGTGATATTCATGCCCGTGAACATCAAGTTAAAGGTCGCATTGCTGCTACTAAGCAGGGCGATATTTTGGCTTTCGAAATTGACGACTTAACGGCCATTGGCCCCTATTCAATGTTTCCTAGAACCAGTGCAATTGAGGGCAATCAAGTAGTGAATTTAGTGGGCGGCCCCTATAAGCATCAACACTATCGGGCGCAACTGAGTGTCGTATTTCAAAACAAAACCCCCACGTGTCAATACCGTGGCGTTGGTCATCCCATCGCTTGCGCTGTCACTGAAGCTTTGGTTGATTTAGCGGCTGAAAAATTACAGATGGATCCGTTGGTTTTTCGCCAGCGTAATGTGATTCCCGATGATGCCTATCCATGCTCGGGGGCCTCGGGAATTAAATTCGAAATTCTCTCGCATGAACAGTGTTTGCGCACCATTGAAAAAATGATGAATTACACAGAATTACGCCAAGAGCAGGCCACACTCCGAAAAAAAGGAATTTATCGCGGCATTGGTTTTGCCGCCTTAATTGAATTAACGAACCCGAGCGCCGCATTTTATGGGGTTGGTGGTGCCCGCATTGCGTCGCAAGATGGTGCCACAGCTAGACTCGACCCTTCGGGTGTGGTGAGCATCATGGTAGGTGTTGGTGAACAGGGGCAGGGCACCGAAGGTATTTATGCCCAAATTGCCGCTGATGCCGTGGGAGTACCGATTGCTGATGTGCGGATTATTACTGGTGACACTGCCGTCACACCCTATGGGGGTGGCACTTGGGCATCTCGCGGTGCGGGTATTGGTGGTGAAGCAGTATTGTTAGCAGCTCAGGCTTTGCAAGAAAATATTTTACGATTAGCCGGTGCTATTTTGCAGCGCGATACCGCCGAATTGCTGGTGCGGCGTAGTCAAATAATTGATAAAGCCACTGGCCAAGCAGTGCTGCCGTTTTCAGAAATAGGGCGTATTGGTTACTTCCGAACCGATACCTTACCAAATGATTTTAAAGTGGACCTCATGGTGACTCGTCATTATGCGCAACGTGATTATCCCTTTATTTTTACGAATGGTGTACAAGCTTCTTACGTTGAAGTAGATCTCGATACTGGATTTGTTACTTTACTAAAGCATTGGGCAGTTGAAGATTGTGGTCGAGTATTAAATCCAATGTTAGTTGATGAGCAAGTGCGCGGGGCTATTGTGCAAGGAATTGGCGGCGCACTCTATGAGGAGTGTCTTTATGATGACAGTGGCTTGTTGCGTAATGGCAATATGGCTGATTATTTAGTCCCGATGGCCAATGAAATGCCCGATATTGAAGTGGCACATGTCCAAACCCCGACTGCCTCTTCTCAATTAGGCGCTAAAGGTGCGGGTGAAGCGGGCACTGCTGGCGCGCCCGCGGCAGTGATGAATGCCATTAATGATGCCTTAATGCCATTTAAAGTTAAGGTATTTGAGCAGCCCATTACCTCGGAAAAAATTCTGCATGCATTAGGAAAAATATAAGTTTTTTAAGTCCTGTACCATTGCTTATCTTTATATTTAATTGCGAGAATAATGATGTCTTTTTTAAGCGGAAAAATTGCTTTAGTAACTGGCTCAACTAGTGGCATTGGATTAGCTATTGCGAAAGCCTTGGCACAGCAAGGCGTTCACGTCATGATGAATGGTTTTGGTGAAAAAGAAGCTGCGCTTGCCGAGGTTAAGGCTCATGGAGTAGATGTAGATTATCACGGTGCTGATATGAGTAAGCCTAAAGAAATCGAAGACTTGATTCTGACAGTTGAGAAACGTTTTGGTGCGCTTGATATCTTAGTCAATAATGCTGGCATCCAGCATGTCGATAAAATTGAAGATTTTCCGGTGGAAAAGTGGGAAGCGGTGATTGCGATCAACCTTAGTTCAGCGTTTTATGCGAGCCACTATGCTTTACCGGCAATGAAAAAACGCAACTGGGGTCGGATTATTAATATTGCTTCAGTCCACGGCTTAGTAGGCTCAGCAGAAAAGTCAGCTTATGTTGCTGCTAAGCATGGAATCATTGGCCTAACAAAAGTAACTGCCTTAGAAAATGCGCGCACTGGCATTACTTGTAATGCAATTTGCCCGGGCTGGGTGCTCACACCCTTGGTACAAAAGCAGGTTGATGCGCGCGCTGAACGTGAACATATTTCAAATGAAGCCGCCAAAATTGCCTTGGTTTCGGAGAAGCAGCCTTCAGGAGAGTTTGTCAAGCCAGAGCAGCTGGGTGCGCTAGCTATCTTTCTCTGTGGACCAGATGCTTCTGAAGTGAGGGGTGCCGCTTGGAATATGGATGGCGGATGGGTAGCGCAATAAAACTACGGTTGCTGAGGCGCCGAATGAAGTCGATCCACTTTCCCTGCCATCAGTAATTGGCTAGGCAGTTTTCGTCCAATCAAGGTTTGCAAATCATTCGAGCATTCCAACAGAAGATCTAAATTCATATTGGTATCGTAGCCCATTAAATCAAACATATGCACTAATTCTTCGGTGCAAATATTGCCAGTTGCACCTGGTGCGTAAGGACAACCGCCCAAGCCACCGAGGGAGGAATCAAAGCGCACAATGCCGGCCTCTACTGCAGCCAGGGCATTAGCCAGCCCCATGCCGCGGGTATTGTGAAAGTGTAAGGTCCACTGGATATGCGGATATTTATCTTGGACCGCGTAGCAAACGGCTTTGACTTGCGCCGGATTCGCCATCCCAGTGGTATCGCATATCGTTAGGCCGCGTACCCCTAAGTTAGCGAAGTAATCTACCCAATGCATCAGGTCTTTAAGGCTGATTGCGCCAGCAATAGGGCAACCAAAGCTTGTGGATAAAGAAACGTTACTCGCAATACCTGCTTGATTAGCAAATGCAATGACCGCATGTAGGGCTGCAGCCGAATCGCTACGGCTCATGCGCAAATTGGCTTGGTTATGCGCTTCGCTTGCGGACATTACTAAATTAAACTCATCAACATGAACGGCCCCAGCTCTTTGGGCGCCTTTTAAATTTGGAATGAGGGCGGTGTACTCAATTCCTGGATTACGTTTGATGCCTTGCATCACTTGTTCGGCATCTGCCAACATCGGAATCGCTTTGGGGCTAGTAAATGAGGTCACTTCAATTTTCGCGTAACCGGCATTACTGAGGCGATTAATAAGCTGGATTTTTTCAGCCGTTGGCACAAACTGAGACTCAGCTTGAAAGCCATCACGCGTCACAACTTCCTGGATAAACAGGCGTTTAGGAGTCATTTTCAAGAGGAACAATGAAGGTTAGAAAGGTCTAAGTATCTATTTTAATTAAGAATAGCGGATTTCTGTAGTTTTCGTGCCGCGGAAGATATTCTCTGAATCGTTTATAGTTACTTCGAATCAAACCGATTGTTTATAAACAGGAGAATTTTAGATGGCTTCAATTCTGACTTCATTAGGGCGTACGGTATTAGCCGGCTTCATCCTTTTGCTGATTATCATTTTTGCATTAGGCGGCTTTGCTGGTAATAGCTGGACCTTGTTTACTTTTCGATGGTTGCATGTCACTTCAGGGGTCATGTGGATTGGCTTGCTGTGGTACTTTAATTTTGTCCAAATTCCGTCGATGCCCAAAATTCCGGATGAGCAAAAGCCCGCAATTAGCAAAGTCATTGCCCCAGTCGCTTTATTTTGGTTTCGCTGGGCTGCTTTAGCAACGGTGGTAACAGGCTTATTAGTCGCGTTGATTAGTGGTTACGCTCATCAAGCATTTACCTTGCAACCTGCTTTCCGTGCAATTGGTTTAGGTATGTGGATTGCCTTAATTATGGCCTTTAATGTTTGGTTCATCATTTGGCCCAATCAAAAACGGGCACTGGGCATTGTGACCGTTGAACCTGATGTCAAGGCAAAATCGGCACGCGTTGCGATGTTAACTTCACGTATTAATACCGTACTATCAATTCCAATGTTATTTTTGATGAGTGCGCAGTCACATAACCAAGGTTGGTTTATCGCCATCATTTCCTAAGTTTTAAGTCTTTAAAGATTTAATTGCTAAAAAACCCACCGCAGCAATCTGTCGGTGGGTTTTTTATTGCTTGGCTCACTAAATTAAAACGGGTGGGAGTAATTTAGCTAAGGCGGCACGCTCGGTAGTTGCTGTACCAACTAAGGCAAAGCCCAGTAGCTTACCAGTGGCACTTTTAAAGCACGCCTTCATACCACCTTCTTGAGCAGTTGATTCCCACATACCCACCGCATCTTTAGCAGGTGGAGAGACCACGATTGGCATAGCCGGTGTTTTTACCATCACTGGCATTGCGGGGTATAGCACGGTTACCTCTTCGCCGAGTAAGTTTGGGGCTAAGGCCCGTGCAGCTTGCATGAGAGGCATGACATACGGCAGAACTAAACCATCAACTTCGGCGCAATCACCCAGCGCATAAACTTGAGGTGCAGAGGTTTCGAGCCGACGATTAACCCGAATGCCCTGGTTAGTGTTGAGGCCAGCTAACTTTGCCAAAGTCGTACGGGGCCGCAAACCAACCGCCGATAGCACTACATCACTCACTAGTTGAACCCCATTTTTTAGTTGAATCAGCAGGGCATCTTGATGATGGGTAATGGTTTCAATCGTTGTTTCAAAATGCCAGCTTACGCCAGCATTGGCTAGCTCTCTTTTTAGCTCGGCAGCAGCACTGGGCGGTAGCAGGCGCCCCAGCGGTTGGTTAGCTAAATCAATTACATCTACGGTGTATCCTCCAGCAATTAAATCATTAGCAAATTCAGTACCAATTAAACCCGCGCCTAAAATTGCAATGCGTTTTTTATTGGTAATGCGCTCACGGAAAGAGCGGTATTCTTCTAAGTCATTCACTGAGATAACTTGATCTGCAGCATCACCCTGCAAGGGCAAACGAATTTGATCGGCACCTAAAGCTAAAACTAATTTTGTGTAGCTAATATTGCCCTGAGCACTGGTAATAATTTGGTTTTTGATGTCGATTGCGGTGACTTCAGTTTGCGCCAAAATAGTGATGCCTAATTGCGCTGCCATGTCCTCGCGTGAGCCAGTAATTAATTGCATGGGCTCTTTTCTCCCGGCAATAGCAGTCGAGAGCATCGGCTTCGAATAAAAGTAAGCCGGCTCACGGGTAATTAGGGTGACGGGTATTTCTTGATTTAATTTGCGAATTTCCCGAATGACGGTGTAACCCGCTAAACCACTTCCAATGATGACTATCGGTGCCTCAAGCTTAACCAATTTGGACCATTTCAAAATCGGATTTTGCCACGCCACAATCGGGGCATGCCCAGCTATCGGGTACATCAGCCCAAACAGTACCAGGGGGAAGCCCATCTTCGGGCAAGCCTAAGGCTTCATCATAAATAAAGCCACAAACGATACATTGCCACATTTTCATAGTAAAACCTTTCAAGATTTAATGGTTAAACGCAGCAGCTTTAAGCCGCTTGAGGAGAATATAAATGCGCTGCTAAACCATTGGGGGTGGGCTCACCAATTTTATGCAAGGTATTAACATCGGTATGGTGAAATGGTTCAGTTTGACCTTTAATTATGAGAATGGTATCGAGTTGATATGACCACGTGCCATCAGCATTAAAACTAACTTCAATATGGTACTCAGTGGTTCTAAAGGCATATTCAAGAAACGGATTAGACGAAATACCTGAAGTAGGATCATTTTGATAGGCGCTTAATTTAAATTGATCTACCTGAGGGTCTACGGTATTCGAGGCCATGGCAATTTGACCGCGCGGGATTGTCAAGGTTTGCATCACTAACTGGGTTTTGGGATCCCACAACCAGTACCCAACTTGATCGTGATACATCTTGATATTGTCGGGCTTGGTAATAAAGGTGTGATAACGCAAACCATATAGCAGTTGGGGGCCATTGGTTTGAGGGTCGATAGGCTGTAGTTCGATATGCTCTACATAGGCTTGTTGCTTAGGGCCCGCTGCTTTGGGTTTTACATCCAGCCCCTTAGTGCCCTCCCATATTCCAGCAAGGCGGGTAAGCGGGCCGAGGTTTTTCAGCGTATCTACACTAACGTCGCTAGGCTCGGTATAAATATCGGAGGGAAACTGTGCCATGACGATTCTTTCAAAGAGTATGATGATTCTACGAATTGTATTTGATGAGGAGATTTAAATGGTTCAACGTATATCCCAAGTAGTGCTTTCAGGCTTTATCGCAGCTGCAGTAGCTATGCCTTCAGCAACTGTCTTTGCTCAGGCCGCTGCGCCAGCAGCGCCGGTTGCTCCTGCTGCAGCGCCCGCGCCAAGCGCCGCGCCAATGGCTAGCCCGAACACGCCTTCTGCTGCTGCGCCAGAAAAAAGTGCCAAGCAAGCTAAGAAAGATAAAAAAGCCAAGAAAAAGGCTGACAAGAAAGCTAAGAAAAAAAACCCAAAGGCTAGCCAGTCGAATTCTGCTACGTAATCTACGCGATAGTTGTTCACAAGGCTTTTAGTAATTAGCAACTGACTTCATCGTGCAAGGATTACTCGGCTACGCGAGCGCCTTCAATCTGATGGCGCTTCATAGCCTCAGCAACAAAGCCCGATGATTTCAGATTAGTAATGATGGCGCTTAAATAGCTCGTAATTTCTGCGCTATTGGCGCGTTCTTTTGGGGTGCCAATGGCCTGATTGATGACCATGAAGCGACCTGGCAATAAACGGACATTGGTATAGCGCTTCGCGTCAACCTCGAGTTGCTGCTTCACGCCGGCGGCAACATTCCCTTTACCACTCATAAATTCTGTGACCACTGCAGGTGAGCTTGCTACTCGTATGAGGCTCGCTTGTTTTATTTCACGCGTAAGAAAGAGATCGTAGGCGCTGCCTTTGCCAACCACAATTTCATTTCCAGGACGGTCGACCTCATCGTTTTTTTGGAATGGGGAATTGCTCTTCACTAAATAAGCCCCTTCGATTTGAATATAGGGAGGGGTATAGCTAATATCAGCACCGCGCACTGGATCAATCGCGACAAAAATGAGATCAAGGCTACCATTTTTCATCGCTTCAACAGTAGCGCCAGCACTTTTAAATAGCTGAAAATCAATTGCTACGCCCGCTTGTTTGCCAATAGCATTCGCAATATCAACCGATACGCCTTTTGGCGCCCCTGTGCCAAGCTCTAGGGAGGCTAAAACAGGGTTGCCTAAATTGATGCCAACCCGTAATTTACCCGTGGGTGCAAAGGTTTGAATGAGGGTAGGAGAAAGTGGCATATTGGTAGGAGGGTTAGTTTGACTAATGGCGGCAGTATAAAAAAAGCCGATTACGCAAAAACAGCACAATCGCAGCACTTGCTGCAGCAATGCTGAGTGCCAAGCCAGAGGCCTAAGAAATTTCATTTTATCCAATCGTGTCTGCATCGGTCAAAATTCATGATAGTGGATATCATATGGACTTGATAATTGGTATTTCACCTGAGGAACTAGTAGACGGATGCGGCAACTGAATTTATTAGTGGCAGAAGCTCAAGCTTTAGGCGCAAATGCTGCCGAAATAGCAATCGATCCAGCAGTGGGCGAGGTTGCACGTATTCTACAAATTTGTAATGCCTGCCGTTATTGTGAGGGGTTTTGTGCAGTCTTCCCAGCGATGACGCGGCGCCTCACATTTAGCCCGAGTGATATTCATTATTTAGCCAACTTATGCCATAACTGTGGCGCCTGTTTACATGCTTGCCAATATGCACCACCCCATGAGTTTGGCGTCAATGTGCCGCAGTCTATGGCCGTAGTGAGAAAGGAAACTTATATTGAATATGCTTGGCCACGAGCACTTGGGGCCCTATATCGTAAAAACGGCATTACTTTAGTCCTGGCAAGCTCGCTTGCACTCATTTTTTTCTTGATATTAACGCTAGCATTAAATGGTAGTTTAATGAGCCCCAGTGTAAATGGAAACTTTTACGCTGTCTTTTCGCACAACACGCTAGCTTATCTATTTAGCGCCACCTTCTTATTCGCCGTGCTTGCTTTAGGTATTGGGGTAAGGGATTTCTGGCAGAATATTTCTCCTGGTGGCATGGGTTCGACCAGCTTAGTGGCAAGCGCAGAAGCGGCGCATGATGCCCTTACCTTAAAGTACCTTGGCGGTGGCCATGGCGAAGGCTGCAATAATGCGGACGATGGTTTTTCCTTATGGCGTAAACGTTTTCATCATTACACCTTTTATGGTTTTGGTTTATGCTTTGCTGCCACTAGTGTGGCCACGCTATACCACTATGTATTTGGCTGGCAGGCACCCTATGCAATTTTGAGTCTGCCGGTTATCTTAGGAACGGTAGGCGGAGTAGGTTTAGTCATCGGCCCGCTAGGTTTGTTGTATTTAAATTTCACCCGCGCAGAGCAACATGGCGATGCATCACAAAAGCCAATGGATCGCGGCTTTATTTTGCTATTGTTGCTCATTAGTATTTCTGGATTACTATTGTTAGCGTATCGCGAGACTGCGGCCATGGCAATTTTATTAGCAGTACATCTCGGCTTTGTCATGGCATTTTTTCTCACCATGCCCTATAGCAAATTTGCCCATGGAGTTTATCGGGTAGCTGCCTTGTTGAAAAATTCTATTGAAAAACGTCAAGCTAATAATTTGATGTTAGGTTCCGAATGAGTAATCTCATTTCTTATATCCGCGCGGTCCGCGTTTTGACTTTGCCGAGGTTGCCGAGATTTTATAAGTGAGCACACCAGCAATCTGGGACGCAATTATTATTGGCGGTGGCGCTGCAGGACTATTTTGTGCTGGCCTAGCAGGTCAACGTGGTAAAAAAATTCTGGTGTTGGATCATGCTGAAGTATTGGGTGAAAAAATCCGTATTAGTGGTGGTGGACGCTGTAATTTTACGAATACCGATTCCAGTCCACAACAATTTTTATCTCTTAATCCGCATTTTATGAAAAGTGCTCTAGCGCGTTATCCCGCTAGGGCATTTATTGATTTAGTAAGAGCTTATGGGATTAGTTTTCACGAAAAACATGCAGGACAATTATTTTGTAATAACTCGGCCAAAGAAATAATAGACTTACTTTTTCAGGAATGCGCTAAAGGCCAAGTACAAATTCGGCATCCAGTAAGCGTTAGTGCGATTGATTCGACATCATCACACTGGGCAGTAATGACTGCACAGGGCATCCACAACACCCATGCAGTAGTTCTTGCTACCGGTGGCTTACCCGTTCCCGCAATAGGTGCCAGCAGTTTTGCTTTAGATCTTGCTAGGCAATTTAATATTGACGTGATTACACCACGTGCGGCATTAGTGCCACTGTCGTTTACAGCAAAGGCATTTGCTCAACTCGATTCTTTAGCAGGCATCAGCTTGCCAGTAGCTATTCGCTCAGGGATAAAAGGACAGCAGTATGGAGCCAGCGTATTTCACGAGGATTTATTATTAACCCATAAGGGTCTTTCGGGCCCTGGTGTATTGCAGGCAAGTAGTTATTGGGAAGAGGGCGAGCTAATTGAAATTGATTGGCTGAGTAATAAAGCGGGTATGCCTGGCGCAACATTATTTGATGAAATTTTTTCTGCCAACGTAAACCGTCTTAAAACTACTGAATATATTTTGGCGAGTGTGATGCCCCTGCGATTAGCAAAAATGTTTGCTGAGCAAGCGGGTTTATTGAGCAAGAAATGGGCTGAAGTTGGCAAGATTGAGCAGCAGGCATTAAAAGCCAGTCTCACCCAATGGCGGGTTAAGCCGGCTGGTACCTTAGGCTGGAATAAGGCTGAAGTGATGCGTGGCGGGGTAAATACCGACGCTTTAAATGGCCAGACCATGATGGCGCGGAATCATCCTGGCCTCTACTTTATTGGTGAATGCGTTGATGTGACAGGGCATTTAGGGGGCCATAATTTCCAATGGGCCTGGTCCAGCGCCTATGTTTGTGCTTATTCCCTTTAGGGCGCATGCGCTAGATTATTAGAGAATTTATTGCATTGCAATAAATTAAGCTTAAATAGCCATAGAAACAGGTTAGAATGCTGACAGATTAATGGCGTATTCCCAGCTGGCTAGTTGCCCGCTTTACGTTTTGCGGCATTAACTTTCTTTTATTTCTTTTAGGGGTTATCTTGAAAAAATCATTACTATTTGCAGCAATGCTTGCAACCGTTACTGCAACTGCAATTGCTCAACCAGCTAAACCAGCTAAACCAGCCATGATGCCAATCGAAGCTGGTGTAGTTGTTATTACTGCCACGGTTGATTCAGTGGATATGAAAGCACGCACCGTCATGTTTAAAGACGACAAAGGCAATATGGTAGGAATGCGCGTTTCTAAAGACGTTAATAACTTAGGCAAAGTTAAAAAGGGCGATATTTTTGTAGTTGAGCATGCTGAAGCTGTTGCCGTAGGCTTAACAGCAGCAGGTAAAGATGCAAAACCTGGCGTTTCAGGCGTTCGCTCTGTACAAATTGCCGGTAAAGGTGGTGCTAAGCCATTTACCGATATTACCGACACCGTTTTTGCAACTGTCAAAATTACTGCAATTGATGCCGCTTCACGCGTTGTCACCTTCACCCTGCCAAGCGGTGAGAAGCAAAAAGTAAAAGTGGACAAAGCTGTACTTGGTCTTGAGAAATTTAAAGTTGGTGATGATGTGATGGTTGAGTATGCTGATGAAACAGTCATTACTTTTGTTACACCTCCAGCAGCTCCAGCAGCAGCACCTGCAAAGAAGTAAACTAGCTTGCGGTTATGCCGCTTTAGCCTGATAAACCCATCAGAGTGATCTGGTGGGTTTTTTTAATTGATTAATAAAGATGTTAAAAAGAATAAAGCCTTTTTTCTTGCGCGTAACGCAGCTAGTGAGCAGAAGCTGGTTTGGCGGTATGCTAACTCGTTTCATGCAGCGCTGCTTCGTGGGTCGCTGGCGCTGGCTTAGTATCGGCTTGATCACCTGCATGGTGATTACGCTCTTGTGGTTTCTAGTACGTTCGGTTTTCGGTTTAAATACGCCCGATTTCCGTACTGCTTTAATTGAGGAGGGCCCTCTGGTTGCTTCAATTAATGCCAGTGGTATTTTAAATCCAGTAAAACAAGTTACGGTAGGATCACAAGTAACTGGTATGGTAAAAGAATTATTAGTCGATTTTAATTCGCCAGTAAAGCAGGGGCAAGTGATTGCTTTAATTGATCCACGCGATTTTCAAGCTAAATATGATCAAGCCTTGGCTAATTACACCTTAGCACAGAAAAATCATCAATTTAACCTTAAGTTAATTAAACAGGGTTTTATTTCCCCACAAGCCCTAGTGCAAACCGAAGCGGCTTATAAAACAACTGAGGCGGCTTTACGATCAGCAAAAAAATCACTTGACGATACAGTTATTCGAGCACCTGTCGATGGCGTAGTTGTGAAGCGGAGCGTGGAAGTTGGGCAAACCGTGGCGGCTAGTTTACAAACTCCTGAGATTTTTATTATTGCAAAAAATTTAGCTGAGATGCAAGTCGATACTGCAATAGATGAAGCCGACGTAGGTCGTTTAAGCGAGGGACTGAATGCCAGTTTTACCGTCGATGCATTTCCTGGCCGTATCTTCAAGTCTAAGATTACACAAATTCGTAAAGCACCAACAACCATTCAAAATGTGGTGACTTATACGGTGATATTGTCAGCCGATAATCCCGATTTCAAGCTCTTGCCGGGGATGACAGCGAACGTAAAAATTGTGATCGATAAACGCGAAAAGGTTTTAAAGGTACCTAACGCGGCTTTGCGTTTTCGTATGCCGGCTGCTGGCGAAGTACAGTTGAGTACATCACCATCCAGTGCGGGGCCACCTGTTAGCGCTTCTCGTAAAGGCGGCGGTGGCGCTGGCGGTGCGGGTAATCGCGGCGTACCGACGATCCGCCGTATTTGGCTCTTAGAATCTGAAGGTCTTCGTTCTAAGGCAGTGCAGCGCATGATTAAGACCGGCTTAAGCGATGGTAATTTCACCGAAATTTTGCCCGATGATGACACAAAATTACCGCCCCTTAAAGTAGGTGAGGAAGTGATTATTGGCATACAGTCGCCGGATAGTAAATCTTCTGGCGCTGCCAGTAGCAGCCCAAGTCGGCCGGCTGGCCCACGCATGTTTTAAAAACACAATTAAATGACGTGTTGATTCATACTAAAAATTTAAGCAAAACATATGGCATGGGCGATCAAATCGTCCACGCCTTAGATCATGTATCACTGGATATTGATGAGCAAGATTTTGTGGCGATAGTGGGCGCATCGGGGTCTGGCAAATCTACTTTTATGAATTTGATTGGCTGCCTTGATCAAGCAACAAGTGGTTCTTATCATTTGGCTGGAGAGAATGTCGAAGTAATGGATACGGATGCTTTAGCAGATATTCGTAGCCGCAGAATTGGTTTTGTATTTCAACAATTTAATTTGTTACCGCGAACCTCGGCCCTCGATAATGTGGCACTGCCCTTACTGTATGCGCGTAATGGCCCACTAGCCCATTTAGATCAGCAAGCGCGCATCGCTCATGCTCGCGTACGTTTAGAGCAAGTGGGGCTGGGCAAGCGTTTGACCCATACACCCGCTGAGTTATCGGGTGGCCAACAACAACGTGTTGCGATCGCGCGAGCCTTAGTAAATGATCCCCTTTTAATCTTGGCCGATGAGCCTACTGGCGCTTTAGATTCTAAAACTTCAGTTGAGGTATTAGAATTATTGACCCGTCTAAATCAGCAAGGTATGACGGTGATAGTGGTAACCCATTCCTTAGAGGTTGCTGCTTATGCCAAAAGACAAATAACTTTTCGTGATGGTCAAATCGTTGATATTCAAGTGAACTAGCGTAATGCAACTAGATCTTAAAACCAATTTATCGATTGCCTTATTAGCGTTACGAATTAATAAATTGCGCTCGATATTAACGATGCTGGGCATCATCATTGGTGTGGCGGCGGTGATTACGATGGTGGCCGTAGGCAGCGGCGCTCAGGCTCGCGTGAAAGAACAAATATCCAGTCTTGGCTCTAATTTAATGATATTAATTCCTGGTACCTTATTGCAATCGGGGGTGCGTCTAGGCGCAGGTAATGCACAAAGCTTAACCGAAGAAGACGCTATTGCGATTGTGCGCGAGGTACCCGAGGTTGCCATTGCCGCTCCAACTTCACGGGGCGCTGGACAAATCGTGACTGGCAATAATAATTGGGGTACCACTATCTATGGCGTCAAAAATGATTACTTTGATGCGCGTGAGTGGACTTTAGCTAAAGGTCGATTTTTTGATGCTGGCGAATTACAAGGTGCAAGTAAAGTGGTGATTTTAGGGCAAACGGTTGCGCGTGAATTATTCGAAGAGGTTGATCCGCTTGATCAAATGGTGCGCATTAAAGGCATTCCATTTTTAGTGATTGGTGTTACAGAGCGCAAAGGGCAAAGTAGCCAAGGTCAAGATCAAGATGATGGCGTATTTGTACCATTATCTACTGGGCGCAGGCGGATTTTTGGTGAGGCCTTAGGGCGAATTTCACGGGTGGGCTCAATTATTGTGAAGGTTGGGGCTGGTGAGAATATGAAACTAGCCGAAGAACATATTACTGAATTATTGCGGCAACGCCACCGTCTTCAGCCTACTGCTGATAATGATTTTACAGTGCGTAATTTGACCGAGATATTACAAGCGCAAGAGGCATCGAGTAAAGTGATGTCGCTTTTATTGGCTGCAGTGGCATCGGTAAGCTTAATGGTAGGTGGCATTGGCATTATGAATATTATGCTGGTCTCAGTAACCGAGCGGACTCGAGAAATTGGTTTACGCATGGCAATTGGCGCGCGCAGTAAAGATATCTTGGCGCAATTTTTAGTTGAGGCGATGACTTTAGCTACTATTGGTGGCGTGATTGGGGTGTTAGTAGGATCTATTGCTTCGTTATTAGTGGGTTCGCTTGCCGGTTGGCCAGTCGAGCTATCGTTTGCATCGATTGCGCTTGCAGTTGGATTTTCTGCCGCGATTGGTATATTTTTTGGTTACTATCCTGCCAAGAAAGCTGCCACTATGCAACCGATTCAAGCTTTGCGTTATGAATAGTTTCTTTAGAGTTCAAGGTGGGCGCGTAGGCCAAAGAAATTGACCGGGCCCCGTGCAGCGTTATAGGCTGGATTAGCAATGCGCTGATAGTCGGCAGTTAAGTAGACACCTTTATAAACATTCAAACTATAGTAAGTTTCAATAATTTGTTCGGGCTTATATTTCAAGGCACCGTCACCGATAAACATCGTGCTGGCTTTTAGTTGTAAGTAGTTAATTTCAGAAGCAGAAATGCCATTGGCTGCAAAAGCTAACCCAAAGGTATCTTCTTTGCGGTTCCAGATTGCACCATTCACAGAAACACCGCCAGATAATGACTTGCTAATGTCGTATGTTTGGGTTTCAGTTTGGCCATTATTCCAACTCCAGCGCGCAAAAATGCCGATGTCCTTGGTCAAAGCTTGCTCTGCATTTAAGCCATACCCCCATGCCGTTTGATTGGCTTGCCGAGCGTTATAGATTGAGGGGACCGAATTGGTTTTAGCAGCTAAGCTAATGGCATTTTGATAGTTGGCCATATAAGCATGGGTTTGAAACCATAAAGCGCGAATTTTTCCTGCTTGGTCCCCTATGGTATGGTCACGGGTAATTTCAATTTGATTGCCGTAATCTTGCGTCATGCTGTAATCAAGCTGCAAGGTATTAGGCTCGGTTGGCATGGCAAAACGTGCTGCACGTGTCACCCAATCACCCTGATACCACTCTGCAACTACGCCATAGGTATAGCCTTTGGTGTCTGCTGCAAAGCTATAAGCACCGCTGGACATAATGGCATAGTTTAAAAATTGGGTACGCGGATCACGGCTATAAGTATTGGCATCAAAAAAGTCTAAAGCAGCAAACTTACCGTAACTAAAGACCAATCGATTTTTATCAACATTACCAGCTAATTGATTGGCTACCCCTTCAATATGTTCCTTACCGCCACCTAGGCCAAAGGTTTGGCGTATAAATGCGCGCGCAGTGTAATACGAAGGGGGTACTGAAGTCCCTTTTTGTAATTCCCCATTGGTAAAACCACCCAGTCCACTAAAATTCGAAAAGGGCAGCCCCTCAAACATTTCTGGGTTGTAATACACCTCCGCACCTTCCCATAAGCGCGCCCCCAAAAATACCGTGGCAGAAAAGGTGTAGCTGCGACCAATATCGCCCTCAGTTTTATTCAGCATACTTTTTTCACCATAGTAGGGTGAATTAAAGTTATTTTTCCATTGCGATATATAAGTTGATTGCGCGTGAATGCTCCATTGCTCGGTATCATTGGCTAATGGCGTTAAGCTATCAACAATCGGCGTATCGGAGATGGCTTCCGCTGCAATGGCAGGAGGTATGGCGATCAAGGATAGGGCAAGGAAAAGGAATAGGGCAGGAAAATTGAGTTGATAGTGTCCCGCCCAGCAATTAATTTGGGTTCGAAGTTTGCCAAGTAGATGGCGATACTGGAACTGAAAATCCGACATGTTTTAACGCCAAAATCAAAAAAACGCTCTAAACCGATAATAGGAATCATTCTCAATAGAATAGCTTATAATGATAATGATTCTTGATAACAATTTTCGGCATATGAAATGCTTGCGTGATTCTAGCTTGTTAGTGTGAAACAACCATGAAATCCATCACTGTGAACCAGCTTCCCATTGGCTTAGTAAGACAAGTCGAGCGCGTAAATGCGCCGAGTAATAAGCCTGAATTAGCCCAACAATTAGAAGATATTGGGTTTTTGCCTGGCGAGCAGGTAACTGTATTGCGGCGCAGCTTGCTGGGCGACCCTTTAATGGTGCGAATTGGCACTTCAACTTTTGCTTTACGGCGCGCCGAGGCTCAATTGATTGAGGTGGCAATTATTTCTCAATGAAATCGAGCAAGATTCATTTTTTTGATAGCGATCCGCTGTTAGCGTTATTGGGTAATCCTAATTGCGGCAAAACAGCACTCTTTAATTTGCTCACCGGTAGTCGGCAAAAAGTGGCGAATTATGCTGGCGTCACCGTTGAACGTAAAGAAGGGCGCCTCACACTGCCTTCGGGTAAAGCCATCCGCATTCTAGATTTACCGGGCGCATATAGCTTGTATCCCCGTTCGCTTGATGAGCGAGTAACTTGCAATGTGCTGCTCGGTCGTGCCGAAGGCGAAAAGCGCCCCGATTTAGTCTTATGTGTATTAAATGCTACAAATCTACGCAGAAACTTACGGTTAGTGTTAGCAGCAAAACGCTTGGGTTTACCCTGTATTGTTTTGCTCAATATGGCAGATATTGCCCAGCGCAAGGGTTTAAAAATTAAGCTTGCTGATTTATCGGCGGAGTTAGGTTTGCCGGTGATTTCGACCATTGGCATCAAGCCACACGGGGCTGATGACTTGAAGCACTTTTTAGATGAGCTGGACTGGTCGAATTTATCTCGGCTAACTACAGGAACTGCACAAGTTAATAGCCTACTCAATCACACTGAAACCGATAATCTGCGGGTTCATCAAATACTAGAAAAGCTCGCACTCAACGAAGTGGTGCCTGATGTATTAGCCGATCGTCTCGATCGTATTTTGCTGCAGCCAATATTCGGCCCCATGATTCTTGTAGCAATACTTTTTTTAATTTTTCAAGCCGTTTTTAGTTGGGCTGCCCTGCCGATGGAAGCAATTAAGTGGGTAATTGATGCTTTGGCGGGAGTAGTCAGTTCCCATATGTCAGATTCTTGGATACGTAGCCTGCTCATCAATGGCATCTTGGCAGGTTTAGGAGGGGTATTAGTATTTCTACCGCAAATTTTAATCCTGTTCTTTTTTATTTTGCTGCTCGAAGAGTCGGGTTATTTACCACGAGCTGCCTTTATATTAGATCGCTTAATGGCGACAGTTGGCTTATCGGGCCGCTCTTTTATTCCCTTGTTGTCAAGTTTCGCTTGTGCTATTCCGGGCATCATGGCTACGCGGAGTATTTCTAATCCACGAGATCGTCTTGTAACCATTTTAATTGCTCCGATGATGACTTGTTCAGCGCGCTTACCTGTATATGCTTTATTAATTTCTGCTTTTATTCCCAATCAAAAGTTATGGGCGGGCCTTGATTTACAGGGTCTCGTATTATTTTTTCTGTATCTTGTGGGCATTGTTGGCGCAATGGCGGTGGCTTGGGTTTTGCAGCACTTTACCAGTAAGCAATTTCAAGTACATGCTTTAATGATGGAGCTGCCGAGTTATCATTTGCCCCGTTTAGGTAATTTACTGATTAGTTTATGGCAGCGATGTGAAATATTTTTGCGACGGGTAGGCGGAGTTATTTTTGTGCTTACAGTATGCCTATGGGCGCTCTCTAGTATTCCTGCCCCACCACCAAATGCTAGTGGTGCGCCGATTGAATATAGCCTTGCGGGCATGTTAGGTAAAACATTGGCAGTTATTCTTCAACCGATTGGTTTTAATTGGCAAATTAGCATAGCTTTAGTGCCAGGCATGGCTGCACGTGAAGTCGTGGTGAGTTCATTGGCGACTGTTTATGCTTTATCTGTAGTTAATACTGAAGCTAGTCAATCTCTGATTCCGTTAATTTCCCACGCATGGAGTTTAGCCACCGCACTTTCTTTATTGGCCTGGTTTGTCTTTGCGCCGCAGTGCCTCTCGACCATTGCAGCAGTGAAGCGCGAAACAGGTGGTTGGAAAATTCCCCTGATTATGCTTGGCTATTTATTTGGCTTAGCTTATTTAGCCTCTTTTATTACTTATCAAACTGCACTTATTTTTGGATGGGGATGAGATAATGAACCTTCGGCAATCCTTGCTTTAAATATGGTAACTCCTATGCAAGCCTTGAGTAATGTAGGCGCAATTCGTGTTTTGGCCTTTGATGTTTTTGGTACCGTCGTTGACTGGCATGGGTCTATTGCAAAAGAAGTTTCTCAATTTGATCTCAATGTTGATCCATTAGCATTTGCCACTGCTTGGCGTAATGGCTATAAGCCCGCTATGGCCCGTGTGCGCTCGGGTGAGTTGCCCTGGACGCGTATCGACGATTTACATCGGATGATTCTGGATCAAGTGCTAATTGAGTTCAAGGTTGATGCACTGAATGAGGCGCAGAAAAAAGATTTGAATTTGGTGTGGCATCGGCTAGCCGCGTGGCCCGATACCGTACTGGGTTTACAGCGGCTCAAAAGCAAATACACTATTGTGACTTTATCGAACGGGAATTTAGGCTTATTGGCCGAGATGGCGAAAAATGTGGGGCTGCCGTGGGATTTAATTTTGTCAGCCGAAGTGTTTCGTCATTACAAGCCTGATCCAGAAACCTATTTAGGGGTAGCGGCAACCTTTGATATTGCTCCCGAGCAGGTCATGCTGGTGGCTACCCATAAAGACGACTTATTAGCGGCCCACAAACTAGGTCTTAAAACTGCGTTTGTTGAGCGACCCTTTGAGCACGGGCCCAATCATTTGCGTCAAGATATGCAGGTGGAGACTTGGACTGATTTTCATGCTAAAGATTTTCTCGATCTAGCACATCAGCTTGGTATAAGTTAATTTACCCGTGAAAAAACATTTTCAAATAGTTGCAAGTTTATTGTTGAGCTTAGTTTTTTGCCTGCTGAGCACAGTAGCTTTTTCGCAAGCGAATGCGCATAAAAATGCTAGTGCTAGTGCTAGTAGCCAGAAAAGCGACGTGATGCTGTGGCCCAAAAAGCCAATTCATCTGGTCGTGAGCTTTACGCCTGGGGGTGCTCCCGATTCATTGGCGCGTATTTTGGCTGAAAGTTGGCAGAAGACTCTGGGAGTAAACGTCTTAGTTGAAAATCGCCCAGGTTTTGGTGGCAATATTGGCGCCGACTATGTAGCT
Source organism: Polynucleobacter sp. IMCC30063 (assembly GCF_021395235.1). Classification (NCBI taxonomy): domain Bacteria; kingdom Pseudomonadati; phylum Pseudomonadota; class Betaproteobacteria; order Burkholderiales; family Burkholderiaceae; genus Polynucleobacter; species Polynucleobacter sp. IMCC30063. Next base: position 228,407 of record NZ_JAJVCQ010000002.1, read on the forward strand.
AAAAGCGATGCTGACGGCTATACCTTGTTAATTGGCACCGTTGGCATCCATGCAATTAATGGCGTGCTTTACGAGAAATTGAGCTATGACCCTGTCCGTGATTTTGCACCCATTAGTTTTTTAGCTAGCACCCCGAATGTATTGGTAGTGAATAAAAAATTAGGGGTCAGTAATTTAAGTGAACTCATTACCCTAGCCAAAACCGAGCCTAATCAGCTGACTTTTGGTTCATCGGGGTCGGGTACTTCTTTGCACATGTCGGGTGAACTAATAAAGGAAATGACTGGAATACAAATACGGCATATTCCCTACAAGGGGCGGGCACAATTTTTACCTGACCTCGTTAGCGGGCGCATCAGTATGGCTTTTGATAATCTGGTTTCAGCATTACCATTAATTCAGGCGGGTGAAATACGCGCAATTGGTATTACTTCGCTAAGGCGTTCGGCGGCTGCACCCGATATTCCGACTATTGCAGAGCAAGGCTTACCAGGTTTTGAAGCGGTTTCTTGGTTTTCCTTGGTAGGGCCTGCGGGTCTGCCTATTGCAATACAAACTCGCTTAAGCCGACTGACTAAAGAAGTCTTGATGCAGCCTGTTGTACAGAGCAAATTAAGGGCAAGTGGGCTCGAGCCTGCACCGAATAGTCCCACAGAATTAGCACGCTTTATTGACCAAGAACGAGAAAAATGGACTGGAATCGTGAAAAAGTCGGGGGCTAAGGCCGATTAGGCCTATTTTTGAGGGATTAAATGAAGTGCTTTGTCAGCGTAGTATCTTTTCAGCCGTTAATAGCTGATCAGCATAGAATAAATACTGACGACTAACCCCGAATTTATGGAGAGATTATGCAAAAAAAGCTCAAACCTAATTCAACCCAATCTAAATTTGATCCGCATGGCTTTTTTGGGAAATCCACTTTTACTATCTTAGCGCTTATCTGCGGGCTTGCAGGTCTATCTCATACTAGCTTTGTGCAGGCTGGCGCACACTATGGTGGGTGGCGAGGTGGTAACGGAGGCAGTGCTGGATGGAACGTTGGCTGGCGCGGTGGACCTGCTTACGGCTATGGTGGTGGCTTTCGTTACGGCTATGGTTGGGGTTACCCATATGCGGTTGCCCCTGTTTTTGTAGGGGCGGGTTTTTATGGGCCGCCGGCTTATCCCTATTCTGCTCCTGTGGTCTATACACCACCTGAGCCTATGGTCATGGTTTCTCAGCCCCAGCCTAACATTTGGTATTACTGCGCGCCGAGTAAAGCTTATTTTCCGTATGTGCAAACTTGTGCAACCGATTGGCAGGTGCTACCTGCTATGCCGCCCTCTGGGGCTCATGAAGTAAAGCCGCAGTAGCGCAATTTTTAATTTATTTAAAGGTCTTTAATGAAACGTTTAATTTGTTCGGCTTTTGGCGTAGCCGCTACTGTTATTGGCTTAGCCGCATGTACTTCAGCCCCAACTGGCCCAACGGTAGCAGTAATGCCAAGAGCAGGCAAACCCTTTGATGTCTTTCAAAAAGAAGATCAAGAATGCAAACAATACGCTACCAGCTCCACCGTGGATACATCGAATGCAGCTTTGAAAGAGGGGGCAACTAGTGCTGCGGTTGGCGCTGCGTTAGGGGCAGTTGCTGGCGCTGTTATTCAAGGTGGTAATCATCAAAATGTGGGAACGGGCGCAGGAGTGGGTTTATTGGGCGGCGCAGCAATGGGAGCAGCAAACGCAGCAGGCAAACAAAATCAATCACAAACCCAATACAACATTGCTTATCAACAATGCATGTATGCTAAGGGTAACCAAGTACCAAGCTTCCCAACCCAGCGCTAGAAGCACAAAACGATGATTGCTGAATGATTCAATACTTTAATTGGCTTGTTGATTTTTTAATCTTAAGTTACAACAGCCGGATGCGTTAATTCAAACCGTTCAGCGGTTCTTCTAAATAAATATAGTAAGAGCATAGCTGCTAAGCCAAGGCTAATGCTATTGGCCAACCAAAAGCCACTTGCGCCTTGCATCGATAAGGGAACAGAGCCAGTCATGTTAAATGCCAAAATATAACCGCCACCTAAACCCACGCCCCACAGAGACACAGCGTAAATAATCATTGGTAGAAAGGCGATGCGATAAGCCCGCAAGATAAATGCTGCGGTAACTTGTAAAGAATCGAATATTTGATATAAAGCTATAAATAAAAACAAAGGAATGGCAAATTGTTTTACTGCTGCGGGTGGGTTGTATAGGTCTAGCAAAAGCATACGCAGAAACCACACTGCGATACCGATTGCAATACATAATAAGGTAGTAAAGGTGACGGCAGACCAGCCAATTTCTTCGGCACGATCTTGGCGATTGGCCCCAATCGATTGTGAAACCAAAGTCATAGTGGCAATCGAAAGTGAGAGCGGCACCATATAGATGACAGTGCCAAGGTTAGCCACAATTTGGTGTCCTGCTAGAGCGGTAATTCCAAAACGGGCTATAAACAAAGACATAAACGTAAATGAAGTTACTTCAATTAGATAACTAAAACCAATGGGCGCGCCTAACTTCAAGATGGTCCAAATACGTTGTAAGTTAGGCCAACTCAATTGCTTAAAGATTGCAAAGGGTCGATAGAATTTACCGTTCCATACAATCATTAAAGTGACCAACAGCCATAACCAAGTAACAATAACAGTAGCAACTGCGCAGCCGGGCCCACCCATCGCCTCGATCCCCAGTCCACCGTAAATAAATAGAGCATTTAGAGGTAGTTTTAAGGCTAGCCCAGCAAGTTGGACGGCAGTAATGACTGCCGGTCGTGAGACGGCATTATGGAGTGCCATTAAAACCCGCATGCCTAAACTGGCCGGCAGGCCAATAGCTAAGATCGATAAATACAGATTTGCTTTAGCATGAATCTCAGCGTTTGCATGGGCAAGGTCTAGGAGATAGTCGGCATTAAGTAAAACCGCGCATCCCAAAATTGCTAAACCAATAGCCAGCCAGGTTGCTTGTCTTACTTCTTCGCCAATTTCATGAGACCGCTTTGCGCCAAAGAGTTGGCCTGCTATAGGTGCTAAAGCAGAGACAATGCCCGTTAAGCCAACATAAATACTAATAAAGATTGCTGAAGCCATCGCTAGGGCCGCTAAATCTTCAGCCGAATAGCGCGCAGTCATGGCGGTATCGAGTACGCCAAAAGCGATAACAGCTAGTTGACCCACCAAAATAGGGGTAGCCAACTTTAAAATAGCCGGGACATCTTCGCGTAAACGCGCTAATTTAAAATGAATCATCTGCAGTACCCGCGCGTTCTACTGCAATTGTTCTTGATAGAGGCGCAACCGCTCATCGCGGTCAGCCGCACGACGGTCTTCCCAAAGTAAAGTTAACTTTTCTCGATTTAAGTGACCCAAACCTTGAACTTCATTGGGGTTATGGGTAAGAAGCCACGGGCAATTGAGATCATCGCGCAATGGCAGGCGGGTGAAATAATCAAATGAAGCTAATTGCGAGTACCCCAAATGCGTGGTATCGATGCAATAGGCCTCTTTGGGTACGGCTTGAGTTAAGCGTTGAGCCACGTATTGATAGGTCTTAGCATAGTTAATAGTGGGTAACCACAGGGTCATTAATAAAACCCACATGAGGGTAGTGCCTGAAGCCGAAATAATTAAACAACGCCAAATGACTTTAGGCGCGCGCGAGGTGCGCCAGCGGATTACTAAGCCCCATAAAGAAGTAATAATGATGGCAGCGATAAAGGTGGTGAGATTAAATTCTGCTTGAAAGCCCGGAATATAGCGCCCAACATTACTTGCCGTACTTGCTGGAAAGCCGGTTATTTTGGCAAACCAAATGAGCCAAATCATGAAGCCAATCACAGTAAAACTGAGCATGGCAAACCAATCGATAAAGCTAATGAGATTGCGTTTCAAAATGGGCAAACTAAAAACCGCTAATACTGAAAGAGGTGGAATCAAAATAATTAAATCATGATCATTGGCTTCAGTACGAAATAAGTTATATAGGAGACCACCCAAGGCAATACCCAATGGAATGCAAATATGGGGTGCGCGCCATGAGCCGGCTTTTTTTTGCCCAACCCAGTGCACTAAGGCAATGAGTGCTAAAGGCCAAACTGGCCATGCATAGAGCCAAAAATTAATACTTAAAAAACTGAGGGATTTATATGAGGGATAAGCTTGCATGAGTGGCCAATTCAGCCAGCCCTCGAGTGCATTGGCTTGTTGCGCCGCGCTGAGATCAAAATAGAGCCACAGTAATGGCCAGAAGATAAGCCCAATGATTCCTAAGACAATCGATGTAATCGACCAACGAAAGCGCAGACGAGCATTACTTGCGGCAACTGCGCTAGCAGTGCCAATGGCTAATAAAGCCGCCATGATTAAATTACCCGAGAGGATCACAATAGCAAGCCCAAGGCCTGTCCAGATGCCCCCTTGCCATGGCTTATCTAAGCCACGAATAGTGCCGTAGAGCATCAGGCTTACACCCATGAGTTGTGCCATCATTGGCGTGGTTTCGTGAGCTTGCTGGGCAATGCCGACACAGGCTAAGAAAATAAGCAGCGCGCCATCGGCCAAGGTCATGCCATATTCCTTGGCATGCGGTTGTCCACCAAGCGCAAAACTCATGGGTTGCACCTCAGGGCGTCGGCCTAGCAAATAACTGGCATACCAAATTGCTAAAGCAGCAGCAAAAAAACAGAGCGCTGAATAGATACGGGTAGCGTTGGCCAAGCCAACGAAGGGACCAAACCAATCCATTAGAAGGGCGCCTAACCAGTAGGGAAGAGGTGCACCCATCGAGGCATCGCGTCCTGCCAAATGAGGCACCAACCAATCTTGGAGACCGCCGTGATGTAAAGTCCACATCACTCCAAAACCAATTGCGTCTTCGTTCTTCCAGGGATCGCGCTCAAAAAGACCAGCTAAGCCATATACCAAAGTCAGCGAAAAAATAATGACTCGCGGAATCGAAGCGGTAGAAGCGGCGGTAAGTTTAACCATCAGTTACACAATTTTAAAAATTTCAAGTTTTCAGTTTTAATAACGAGCACTTTTATAGCGACTACTCTAGGTTTTCCAATAAAAAAGGCAGCACAGGCTGCCTTTTTTCTACCGCGGGGGATGTGCTGCTTACCCCCAGCAAAATTAAGCGGGTTTTTTAGCGGCCACTTTTTTAGCCACTGGTTTTTCAGTTGCTTTTGCTTCTTTAGCGGCAGCTTTCTTTTCTGCGGTTTTAGCAACGCCATCACCAGTTGCTTTAGCAACCGCTTTGCTACCAAATTTCTGGCGGAATTTCTCAACCCGTCCAGCGGTATCCATAATTTTTTGGGTGCCAGTATAGAAGGGGTGTGATTCAGATGAGGTTTCTACTTTAGCCAAGGGATACTCTTGACCGTCTTCCCATTTAATCTTTTCTTTTGTGGCAATGGTAGAGCGGGTTTTAAAGCTAAAGTTATTCGAGACGTCGACAAAGACGACTTCGCGGTAATCGGGGTGAATGCCAGGTTTCATATTAAGTCCTTTAGCGGGTAGCCGTTTCAGCCCTTAATTTCAGCCTAAAAAGACTAAAGAGGGGGAAATACTTATCCAGGTTTTATTGGGAAAGCAAAATTATGCCATGAAATCAATGGGAAAGGCGAACTTTAGCCCTTTTGAGGCCAGGGAATTTAGCCCCCGCGACGCATTAAATCAAAGAATTCCGCATTATTTTTGGTCGATTTAAGCTTATCCACAATAAAGTTCATTGCTTCAATTTCGTCCATATCGGCCAACAGCTTACGTAATACCCAGATTTTTTGCAGGTTTTCAGCTTTGACTAGCAACTCTTCGCGGCGGGTGCCCGATTTATTGAGATTAATTGCGGGGTAGACCCGGCGCTCGGCTAAACGCCGCTCGAGGTGCACTTCCATATTGCCAGTACCCTTAAATTCCTCATAAATTAAGTCATCCATACGACTACCTGTTTCTATTAGGGCGGTAGCGATGATGGTTAAAGAGCCACCTTCTTCAATATTGCGGGCGGCACCGAAAAAGCGCTTGGGGCGTTGCAAGGCATTCGCATCAACACCACCTGAGAGCACCTTACCAGAGGAAGGCACTACGGTGTTATAGGCGCGCGCTAAACGGGTAATCGAATCCAGCAAGATGATGACATCTTTGCCCATTTCGACTAAACGTTTAGCTTTTTCAATTACCATTTCAGCAACTTGTACGTGCCGTACTGCTGGCTCATCAAAGGTGGAGGCAACTACTTCGCCACGTACTGAGCGCTGCATTTCAGTAACCTCTTCAGGGCGCTCATCTACCAACAGCACAATTAAAATAGCATCTGGGAAATTGGTTGAAATGGCATGCGCAATATGTTGCATCATCACCGTCTTACCAGACTTCGGTGACGACACGATAAGACCGCGCTGACCAAAGCCAATTGGCGAAATCATGTCGATGATGCGGCCGGTTAAATTTTCTTCCGCTTTAATATCACGCTCTAAATGAATAGTGCGATTAGGGTGTAGGGGGGTTAGGTTTTCAAACATGATGCGGTTTTTAAGCGCCTCTGGGGGAAGACCATTAATTTTGTCAACCTTCACTAAAGCAAAGTAACGCTCGCCATCTTTCGGCGTCCGTACTTCGCCCTCAATGCCATCGCCAGTGTGTAAATTAAAGCGGCGAATTTGCGCTGGCGATATATAAATATCATCTGGCGAGGCCATGTATGACGATTCGGGTGAGCGTAAGAAACCAAAACCATCAGGTAAAACTTCAAGAACGCCATCACCAAAAACAGATTCGCCCGTTTTGGCGCGTTTTTTAAGAATCGCAAACATTAGCTCTTGTTTGCGCATCCGTTGGGTATTTTCAATTTCAAGGCTAGCTGCCATTTCAAGCAGAGCGGAAACGTGGAGGACTTTAAGTTCAGTAAGTTGCATAGATTTTCGGTGGGTAAATCAGAGTAATTAAGAGGAAATCAGGAAAACGAGATTTAGGGAGGGGAGAGAGCTTAAAAAGAAACTATGGGGGGAGAGGGGAACTAAGGGGGGGTGGCTGTATTGAAAACAGCGCTATTGAGGGTGAATACTACACTAAAAAAGGCAAATAATAGAAAAAAAACGGTATTTCATCAGCTCAGCCCTGATTAGATCAATGGGTGAGCTAATGAAAGTCTAGACTTTATATATGACTATCGATAAACGCGGTCATTTGCGATTTTGCCAATGCACCGACTTTTTGAGCGGCTACAGCCCCGTTTTTAAACAGAATTAAGGTGGGAATGCCACGAATATTAAATTGTGCTGGAACCCCTTGATTTTCATCAACATTCATCTTGGCAATTTGCAATTTATCGCCATATTCTTGGGAAAGTTCTTCTAAAATGGGGCCAATCATTTTGCAGGGCCCGCACCATTCTGCCCAAAAATCGAGCAGTACAGGTTTATCCGATTTCAGCACATCTTGTTCGAAAGATGCGTCACTAACATGTTTAATGCCGGCACTCATGAAAATTCCTTCAATAGATAGATGGGTAGCGTTACAAGGCTTATATTAGCATTTAATGAACCCACCCTTTCCCCACTTAATAATGCCCACATTTAGCAACGCTGCGACCATTCATGCGTGGCAGGTAGCTCCGAACGGCACTGCTTTAGAGACTTTGGCAAAAGGGATTTGGCAGTGCGCAGTACAAACGGGTCAACGCCCTTTGGTTGTACTCAGTACGGCAGGGCCTGTAATTGGCTTGCGAGCTGGTCTTGAGCGGTATCGCCCTCAAGACTTAAGTGCAAGTGTTCAACCTGGAATTGCCTTCTTGCCTCAAGTAATGAGTAGTAACGATTGGTTAGAGGCTGCACCCAAAATTTGGTCTTTACCGCCAGCGCAAAATGCTTTGACCCGTTGGTTGGCGGTGTATACAACCCTTAAGAAACACCCACAATTACAAGCTTGGTTTACCGCAGACAGCGAAGCGGGTACTTGGGGTTTAGCCCAAGCCATTATTGAGGCTTGCGACACCTTATCAGCAGCTGCCTTGCCCGAGTTACAAAAAGCCCTCGATTTATCAACGCAAAATTCTGCCACTTGGTTGGCCACCCTAGAACCTATTTTAGAAAAAGCTTTAGCTGCAGCATACCCAGTTTTAGCCCGGCAAGTGGTTGATAAAGAGGCGCAGGTCTTACTGAATTTTTGGCGTTATTTAAGTGGCGTAGGCGATCCCATATTTCGGCGGCATTTTGCCATGGCAGCGCATTTACAAGCAGCAAAAGAGTTGAGAAGCGCAGGGCAAGGAGTCTATGCACGGCCGCTGATTTGGGTGCAAACCGCCGATGCTAAACCCATTGAACAAGATATAGTGCAAGCGTTTTTAAATGATTATGCGCAGCATGCAGTAGTTGTGCAAATTGAAATGGCTTGGCAAACCGTAGCCCTGTGGCCCGAGGCGCTTGCTGCGATATCCGCAGAGCGGCTTGAGCAAAACCATGAAGCCCAAACTGCCGAACACATTGCACACAATTTAGCTCATGCGCCAATGAAAAATTGGCGATTAATATCTGCGCGCAGTTTTGAAGAGCTGGCATGGGCTGCAGCCCGCAGTATTGAAGAGCAAGTGATGGCTGGCAAAACCAAGATTGCTTTGGTCGCCCAAGATCGTTTAGCAGCTCGTCGCGCGCGCGCTTTATTGGCGCGCCTTGGGCCCGCGCTGAATATTCTCGATGAAACGGGCTGGAAACTATCTACTACCCGCGCTGCTGCAGCTTTAAATAGTTGGTTGGTTTTATTGCGGGCGCCCGAGCAAGGGCCAAGTGCGTTAGATCTTTTAGAGTTTTTAAAAAATCCATTTTTAAATTTGCCGCATTGCTTAGGGCAATCTCCAGAGAATTGTGCTGGCTTAGTAGCCGAGCTAGAAGACCTTTTCATTGCGCGACAAGCGCAAGCGGGATGGGAAACATTTTATTTGGCAATTGAAGGGGTCTCGGCATATTCGTCAACCACGGCACCAAACCCACTGTTGCTGCAATTAGTGCAATGTATTCGTGGGCGCTTAAATACTTGGCAGAAATTAAAGTTAAGTTGTGCAACTGCGTACGAAGCGCTGATTGCAGATTTAGAAATATTTGGAATGGCTCAAGGTTTAGAGCAAGATTCTGCTGGTCAACAATTATTAAATGTTATACATGGCTTTGATTTGGGCTCAAGTGATTATAAAAATCAAAAAATGCGCTTGGGCGAATGGTTGAGTTTATTAAAAACGGTAATTGAAGAAGCTGCTTATGAAGAGTCTGGAAGGGAAGCAGCTGCGAGCTTGAGCATTTTGCCATTAAGCTCGACGCGTCTACGCCAATTCGATGCCGTAGTGGTAATAGGCTGCGATGAGCAGCAGCTACCTGCTTATGCAGACCCCCCTTTATTTTTTTCAGAGGCACTAAATTATTTTCTGAAGAGCTCAACAATTACTGCGCAATACATTCAACAGGCTAAAGATTTGTCGCAATTATTAATGAGTTGCCCGCAGGTAGATTTACTGTGGCAAAGCAAAACGAATCAAGCAGAACCATTGGGACCTTCACCCTGGATTCAGCGTTTACAGCTGGACTTTCCGCTTTGGCAAGTACAGCCAGCAAGGGTTAATCTTCGTGCTGGTAAAGCCCAGCCTTTACAAATGGCCAGCGCGCGTTTAAGCCCCGACTTGCCGATGCCCTTATCAATGAGTCCCAGCGCTTATCGGGCTTTACGCGATTGCCCTTACCGATATTATGTGCGCAGTTTATTAAACCTCAGAAAGCTACGCGACTTCGAAGAGGGTTTTGATGCTTCTTTAGCAGGACAAACTGTGCATAAGGTATTGCGGCAATTTTATGACGCACTTAAAAGTGCTGAAATGCAAACACATCTGGATCTTGAGAAAAATCTGGTAGTACGACGCCAATGGATGCTACAAAATTTATCGCAAATTTCTGAGCAGGTTTTTAAACGTTTAATTGATGGTGATGCCAGAGTCTTAGGCGTCTTACGCGATTGGCAAAAACAAATCCCCAGTTTTGTTGATTGGCAATTAGCACGTGAGGCAAATGGTTGGCAATTCATGAATGCCGAGACTCCCGTAGGGTTTGATTTAATGTTTCAAGATAGCAATGGGATTGAGCGAGCCATGCGCATTGAAGGACGCGCTGACCGGTTTGATACCAATATCCATAACCAAAGTGCCGAGGTGATTGACTATAAGCATCAGCGTCTGGATAAAATTATTTCGCGTGCTGAAAGTATTTTAGAAGATCCCCAGCTATTAATTTATGCGCGCGGCGCCAATGAAAGTCGGCTTTTTCCAGCGCATCAAGTAAACCTGGCTGCATGGGTTGCCTTAAGACCGACTATTAAAGCTGGACAAGAAGAGGTAGAACGCGCGTTAACACTTGAGCAAATGCCTGAACTCATGAGCGAGTTTAATGAGCAACTCACTGAAGATCTGACTCAGTTATGGTCGGGCGCAACGCTGACAGCTTTTGCCCCTGACGGGGTGTGCTTGTATTGCGAGGCACGCGGCATCTGTCGCAAGGGGGTATGGTGAGTGATTTAAACGCCGCTTCGCCAATCCAATTTGATGTTGCGCTTGCATGCGATCCGCAACGCAGTGTAGTGGTTTCGGCCTGCGCTGGTAGCGGGAAGACGTGGTTATTAGTGGCCCGCATGGTACGTTTACTGCTGGCAGGTACTAAACCGCAAGAAATTTTAGCCTTAACTTTTACACGTAAAGCCGCACAAGAAATGCGCGCTCGCCTGTATGGTTTGCTTGCACAATTTGCCCGAGCTAGCGATACGCAATTACTTGATGAGCTAACTAAGCGGGGTTTAAGTGCAGCACAGGCTACTGCTGCATTGCCAGAAGCAAGGGCTTTATACGCCAAGGTTTTAGCTAGTCCGCAAGGGATTGTGATTGATACTTTTCATGGCTGGTTTGGGAGGTTATTAGGTGCCGCACCAATTTCTACAGGAATTCAGCCGGGCTTTAGTTTGCGTGAAGATAGCAAGCGTTTGCAGGCAGAGTGTCTCGACGATTGGTGGGGGGATTTACCCGTCACTTTAAAAAATCATTATGACGTACTCTTGGCACATTTAGGTGCACACGAGACTCAGCAATTTTTACTTGGGCACTACAGCCTCTTTAAACAAAGAGGTGCATGGGCGTTCTATGCCGAAGCATGTGCGCAAAAAGGTATTACACCATTGCAGCAGTTAGAACAAGATTTACCGCTGGTAAAAAAACCTAACCCACTTTTAGCCTTGTGGAATGCACCTAATATCAAAGCAGATTTAGATTTACTGCTACAGTGTTTTAGTAATAGCACAGCTACCGATGCTAAATCAATACCTGCGCTCGAACTCGCCATAGCATGCAAAGTGCAAGGCGATGATTTAATGACTGTAATTCATCAATTTCAATTTATTTTTTTGACGCAAAAATATTATATTCGCAGTGACAATAATATAGTTTCAACTCCTTTAAAAGCTTACTTAAAACAACTTGGCATTGCAGCAGAAAAAATACTTAGTATTAAGCAATCTTGGGGTGAAGCCTGCCTTGCTTATATCTCATGGCAAAAAGATCAAGTTGCGTATGCGTTAAATCAAGCCTGGTTTGCAATGAGTGCAGCAATGATGGAGCATCTAAAACAAAGTAAAGAAGCATTGCGTGTGCGTGACTTTGATGATTTGGAAATTGACGTTAGTCGGCTCATGAACCACGCAGTTAATGCGGCTTATTTACAAGCCCGTTTAGACGCTAAATACAAACATATTTTAGTCGACGAGTTCCAGGATACGAATCCCTTGCAATGGCAAATCTTGCGCTCGTGGCTTGATGGATATGGCAATGATGAATCGAAGCCTAGCGTTTTTATTGTTGGCGATCCGAAGCAATCGATCTATCGGTTTCGCCGCGCTGATCCTAGATTATTTCAGGAGGCTGAAAATTTTCTGCAGCAAGAATTAAAGGCGGTGACCTTAAAGCAAAATACTACTCGCCGCAATGCCATGAAAGTAAATAAGGCTGTTAATGCTATTTTTATGCGTGATCAGTTGCCCGAGGGCTATCCATTTGTTAGTCAAACTACGACTTGGAATACGCCACCTATTCAATTAGATGATGCCAGTAAGCCAGATGAAGCTATTTTAAAGATGCCATATTCACTACATGGTGAGGCAGTATTGTTGCCCTTAATTCCGCTGGATGTTAATGAGGCTTCCCCGCGGAAGGGTAGCGCTTTTGAAGCGGCAATTGTCGATGTTCGGCAAACTGCTGATGTTCTGCAGCGTTATACCGAAGGGAAGAGAATTGCTGAACTTATTCATCATGTGCTGCAAACCCGAATGGTTTTGGACACAGATAGTGTTGAGCCCATTTGGCGAAAACCGCAACCTAGCGATTTTTTAATTCTCGTAAAACGGCGTAAATATATCCCGCAATTTGAACTTGCGCTGCGTGAAGCGGGCCTTGCTTTTGAAAGCTCTCGCCTTGGGGGTTTGCTGAATACCCTTGAGGTAGATGATTTAATCGCCTTACTGACCATTTTGGTCACGCCTCGGCATGATTTACCCCTAGCCCAAGTATTACGAAGCCCACTTTTTAGCTTTAGTGAAGAGCAAATGCAAATTTTAGCTAGTGCGATGGCCACGCAAACTTATCGCTCCTGGTGGGATGCCTTACAACATTCAGCAGATCATGAGATTCAGCAGGCTGCGCGTTATTTAGAGCATTGGCGAATATTGGGTGAGCGCTTGCCAGTGCATGATTTATTGGATTGTATTTTTCATGAGCGCGATTTGCGGATGCGATACGCGCAGGCATCAAAAACAATTGACCGCCCGCAAGTACTTGCTAATTTAGATGCATTTATGCATGTTGCACTAAATCTAGACGGCGGTCGTTATCCAAGCTTAAGTCACTTTATTGCCGAAATAAATTTGCAACGACGCGGAGATGACGATGAAACTCCCGATGAGGGGGAGGTTGACTTTAACCTTGGAGATACCGATGCGCTAAATGATATGTTGGAAGAGGAGCACCAGCAACGCGTGCGCTTAATGACGATTCACGGCGCCAAAGGTCTAGAGGCCCCATTCGTAATGGTGCTCGATGCAAACCATACTGCAGGCACCCACGAGCACCGCGGGGTATTGCTTGATTGGCCTTCAAATCAAACTAGTCCAAGTCATTTATCGATGTACACCTTAGATACTTTAACTAGTCCCCGCAGGGAAATTCGTGATAAAGAATTGGTGATTGCTAAAAATGAAAATTGGAACTTACTCTATGTGGCAATGACTCGCGCTAAACAGGGTTTATGGATTAGTGGGGTGGCTCATTCCAAAGGCAATGACATAGGTGTTGATGAAAAATCGTGGTACAGCAGGGCGCTTCAAGGTAATTTACCCTTGCTTGAAGAGACTTTATTAGCGCCAGTAAGAGTAGCTATAGGTAGAAACGAAAAAAAGATCCCGCAAGATAAAAATCAGGCCGAGGCAGCATTCTCAATCGATGATTTTCAAATCAAGTGGGAGGCGGCAAAAGCTCACCATCAGCAGTTAATTGGCAAGATTGAAGACGGCATAGTTTTAGATGCTTTTGCTTCTGCAGCAGAAGAGGCTGAATTCAATCCGGATATTTTGGAGCAAGGTAAGCATTTTCACCGGCTAATGGAGTCCTTTTCCATGCAAACCGGTGTTACACCCGCTAATTTGCCCGATGTGCAAGAGCTTGCTGTTTGGTTCAATATTGATATTGAGCTTGCAGCTCGCGCGCTCGAGCGCGCCCGAACCGTATTAAATGTACCGGCACTTAAGACTTACCTCACGTCTGGTGAGTGGATTGCCGCATGGAATGAACTGGATCTTGTGAGTACTAGCGGTAAAAATTTTCGCCTGGACCGCTTAGTAGAATTTTCCGATCGCTTAGTCATACTGGATTTTAAGCTGACGATTCCTTTAGCCGGTGATGCTAAAACACAGGCCAGAGCAGATCAGTATCGCGCACAGTTGAATAATTATGCGCAAGAGCTCACGCGAATTCGGCCAGACAAAGTGGTTGAAGCTTATTTAATCTCAGCATTAGGGGAAATGGAGCAGATTATTTAATTACTGTTTTGGGTGTTTGAAAAATCGACTTTTGCGAAATTACTGATCCTAGTCCAGCGTAGTTTGGCCCACCTAGGCGTGCGACTGGACGTAGTTGAGCACTATCAATTTTATAATTCTGAATTAAATCTGGGCGAATATGAAAAACCACGATTTCCCCGACAATAAATTCAGAGCCGGTATCACCATAGGATGTCGCAGAGTGAAAACGGCACTCCATGCTTGCGGGCACGTTTGTCAGACGAGGAACCTTCACTTTTTCTGAGGATATGGTTGTTAGCCCTAGTAATTCAGCTTCACTGCATTCCGGCGGATGCTCTACAGCACTTTCATGAATCATGCTTATCATGGTTTCATCAGCGATATTGACCACAAACTCACCGTGCTCGTATATATTTCGCGCTGTATCCTTCATTTTTCCATCTTTACGGCCAACGTTAATGCCAATCATCGGCGGCTTGTTTGAAACAAAAGTAAAGCAACTATAGGGAGCAAGATTAATAATTCGCTTTTTACCGGAAAGAGGGCCTAAAGTGGTAACCCAAGCAATTGGGCGCGGTACAACAATGCCAGCCAGCAATTTATAGGCCTGTTCGGGGTTTATATCGCATGAGTGAATATGTTGCATCGGAGAAATCATAATCTTGCTGGCCTATAAGCTATTATTTGAGATAAATTTGGAATAAATAAGCCGCGAAATAAGGCTTACTTAGGGAAATTCTATTCTAAACTGATGATGCAGATATAAGAATTGATAAAAAGAATATACTTTTACATTCAATATTAAAATTACATGATGACACCTCTAAAAAAATATATTTTGCAATTTAGCTTACTAATTGCGACGGCCTTATTTCATTCCCTTGCTTTTGCCGTGTGGCCAGATAAGCCGGTAAAAATTATTGTTCCTTATCCACCCGGAGGCAATGTTGATGTTGCCGCCCGCATCATAGCTCCAGAATTAACGACCGTTTTTGGGCAACCTTTTGTCGTGGAGAATAAAGCTGGGGCAGGAGGCATGATTGCTGGGGAATTCGTTGCTCGTTCAGCACCTGATGGCTACACGCTATTTATGGCGGCTAATGGCCCCTTACTCTTTAGTCCAATTATTTTTGGTAAAGATGTATATAAATGGAATAAAGACTTTGCGCCTATCAGTTCAGTTTCCTATACGCCCTTAATTCTGCAAGTTAAGCCATCATTGCCGGTTAAAACGCTAGGCGAATTTATAGCCCTCGCCAAGAAAGAGCCCAATAAATTAAATATGGCCTCACCGGGTGCAGGCACCACTAATCATTTGGCTAGCGAGCTACTACAGTCTCTTACTGGCGCGCAATGGAATACCGTGCACTACAAGGGCAATGCTCCGGCTACGGCCGATCTGTTAGGCGGACAAGTTGATTTTAATTTTGATCAAATTTCAGTTGCATTGCCATTCATCAAGGAAGGCAAAGTTAGGGGTTTAGCGGTGACGTCGCCTAAGCGAATTACGTCAATTCCTGATGTGCCTACTTTTGCCGAAGCGGGAGTACCGAGCATGGTAGCGGTAACTTTTACTGGCTTGCTTGCGCCTAAGGGAACGCCAAATGAAGTTTTAGAGCGCTTAAGTGAGGCTTTGCAAAAAATATTGCAACAAGCAGTTATTAAAGAAAAGTTTGAAAAATTAGGCGCAGAGGCGCGTGGCAGTTCACCTAAGGCATTTACTGCCTATTTAACTGAAGAGGACACTAGGTGGACGCCTATTATTAAGAGTGCGCGCATTAAAGCTGATTAATTGCTTCACTCGGCAGCCAATTTAAGAAAAAATGAGTATGAAACGTAAAAGTATTTATGCGGAAGGTTTTAGTCATAAAAATCCAATACCTGCAGCGTGCCAAGTTGGCAATATGTTGTATTCAGGAAGCATTCAAGGAACCGATGCGTCGACAGGCGCCTATGGTAAAACTATTGATGATCAATGCCGTTTGATGTTCGCCCATGTCGAGCGGATTATTAAAGCTAGTGGTGCATCAATGGAAAATATTATTAAAATGACGGTTTGGATGAAAGATCGTGCGCAGCGAGCACCCCTAAATCAAGTTTGGCTCGAAATCTTTCCTGATTCAGCCTCACGGCCAGCTAGACACACAATGCAGGCTCCATTAGATGGAGAAAAATTAATTGAGTGCGATTTTATTGCAGTGCTAGACCTGTAACTAGATGAAGAATTATCACCCCTTTAACCCGCAGCCGACCGCGCCATCCAAACCCCCGCCTCCCTTCAGTTGCGATAGTCAGTTTCATGTGTTTGGTCCCCAAGATAGGTATCCAATTCGTGTTGGTGCAGCTTATGAGATGCCAACAGCAACTATCGAAAAGGCTCTCGAGTTACATCGAATTTTGGGTATTGAGAGAGGGGTCATCGTACAGGCTACGACTTATGGTGTAGATCATCAGGTTGTACTGGATGGCTTAGCTTATGCGGGCGCTAACTATCGTGGCTGCGCTAACGCAATTGTTTTACTCGAAGGTAGTGATGCTTACATAGAACAACTTCATTCTGCTGGTGTGAGGGGAGCCCGATTTACAAGACAGGGCTTAGGCATAACGATGAGCAATGCAGATTTTGATCGGGCTATAGGTAGGGTGCGAGAGTTAGGTTGGTATGTCAAATTTCAACCTGAAACTGCCGGCATCTTAGAGCAAGTTGGCTTATTCACTAATTTAGATATGCCAGTTGTTATTGATCATATGGGTCGAAGTGATGTTAGCTTGGGCAGCGCCGACCCATCGTTAAAAAAATTATTAGATTTATTAAAGCAAGGTAATTTTTGGGTAATGTTGTCATTAACAGAAAAACTTTCTAAATCTGGATTGCCCTGGGATGATGTCTTGCCATTGGCTCATCAATTGATTGAATCCGCCCCTAATCGTATGATTTGGGGGAGCGATTGGCCTCATCCATTATCAGTAAGTCCGCCACCAGATGAAGCGCTCTTAATAAATCAACTTTATAAATACGCACAGAATGATGATGCACTTATTCAGCAAATTCTGGTGGATAACCCGGCTACATTATTTGGTTTTAAATAAACAGCTATTTTTAGAAATGGGTATCAGTTGAAGACTGTCATTGGCGCACTATTAAATTTTCAAGGAGTTTGGGATCGGTACGCTCCAATAATGAATCAAGAGCCACATAACAAGCCGCCTCTATACCCAGTCTTATATATCAAGCCTGTTAATACCTGGAGAAAATCGGGTGAGCCAATTATGCTGCCGGCAGGGATTCAGGAAATCGAAATTGGAGCAACGCTGGGCATTGTGATTGGGAAAACAGCAGTGCAAATTGAGGAGGCTGCTGCATTCTCATATATTCAGGGTTACTTAATAGCTAACGACGTAACTATTGCCCACGAGAAAATCTTGCGACCACCTATTAAACAGAAATGTCGCGATAGCTTTTGCCCAATGAGTGAGATGATTATTGCTTCTGATATTAAAAATCCAAATAATTTTAATATTAGCGTTTACATAAATGACGAACTTAAGTTACAAAATTCTACTAAAAATTTAGTCCGCCCAATTGCTAAACTGCTTGCTGATATTACAAAATTTATGACTTTAAATGAGGGGGATGTTGTTTTGGTAGGTACCCCGGAAAATTTACCTCTTGCACGAGCTGGCGATAAAGTTTCCATTGACATTAGTTGTGAAGGTAAGAGCATTGGGCATCTGGTTAATTTTGTTAAGCAGGAGCTTGTCTCATGAAACATGCGCGCGTAGCTTATGGTGGTGCACTTCATCAGGCAATGATGCTAGCCGATGGAATGCTAAAACTGGAAGATGGTAGGGTGCTAGCTGAAGACCAGGTGGTATGGTTGCCGCCACTGCAACCGCAAACTATTTTTGCCTTGGCATTAAATTATGCTGATCATGCCAAAGAGTTAGCTGAAAAATCTTCAAAAGAAACTGGTAGCTTTCTCAAGGCCCCAGTTATTGAGCCAGTGATATTTTTGAAGGGCCCAAATACGCTTATTGGCCATCAAGGCTTTACTAAGCGGCCTGAAGGCGCAGAATTTATGCACTATGAGTGTGAGTTGGGTGTAGTAATTAGTAAAGCAGGCAAACGAATTGCCCGGGCAAACGCGATGGATTATGTAGCTGGATATACTGTTGTGAATGACTATGCAATTCGTAATTTTTTAGAAGGTTACTATCGCCCCAATTTACGGGTTAAAAGTCGTGATACGTGTACTCCAATTGGCCCCTGGCTGGTAGATAGGGATGACATAGCCGACCCCATGAATTTAGTTTTAACTACCCATGTCAACGGGGTATTGACTCAAGAAGGCAATACCAAAGATATGATTCATGATATTAGCGCCTTGATTGAATATATTAGTGATTTCATGTCCTTAAATCCTGGTGATGTGATTATGACCGGCACTCCAAAAGGCTCTGTCGATGTATTTCCGGGAGACCAGATAATCTGCGAAGTTGAGAGTATTGGTAAATTAGTCAATACCATCGTTGCCGATTGGCAAGTTACAACTTAGGGCAAAAATGTTATCACCAGAAATCATTACTGAGCTTGCGCACGAGTTATACACTGCAAGAAAAAAGCGGCAACAAGTTCGCCAGTTTTCTGGCCGTTTTCCGGTAATGACGATTGAAGACGGCTATGCGATACAAAGAGCGTGGGTCAAGCTCGAGCAAGCTGATGGGCGGGTAATTAAAGGCCGCAAAATTGGTTTAACTTCACGCGCTATGCAGCAGGCTAGTCAAATTACTGAGCCTGATTTTGCCCCTTTAATGGACGATATGTTTTTTAAGGCAGGCATTGATATTGCTATCGATCAATTTATTGCCCCCCGTATTGAGGTCGAATTGGCTTTTGAGTTAGGCAAGCCTTTACGTGGCCCCAATGTTACGACTGAGGATGTTTTGGAGGCCACGAAATATGTCATCCCTGCACTTGAAATTATTGATGCACGCATTGAGCAATTTGATCGAGACACCAAAGTGATGCGCAAAGTATTTGATACGATTTCTGACTTTGCTGCTAATGCTGGCATTATTCTCGGAGATCAGCGGGTGAAGCCTGACGCGCTTGACCTTCGTTGGGTAGGCGCTATTTTGTCGAAAAATGGTGTGGTAGAGGAAACCGGCCTTGCTGCTGGTGTGCTGAATCATCCTGCTACTGGCGTAGCTTGGTTGGCCAATAAGATTGCTCCTTACAAGGAACAATTAAATAGCGGCGATATTGTTTTGGCTGGCTCATTTACCCGCCCGATTACTGCTGTAGCTGGCGATGAAATTGCTGCAGACTATGGCCCATTGGGGGCAATTCATTTCCGCTTTATTTGAAGGTTTCATTTCAAATACCAATTGGCGTTGCCCTCACATCACTCTGGGCCCTAGCCAGCTAAATTAGCCCCTTAGACGAGAGCAGGACTATTAAGCTAATACCTAGTAAGGCGAATAACTAGGTAGGTAAATTGAGGAAAAGATAATTAAGGATCATTTCAAACCCGTTCAATTACCAATGCTATTCCTTGTCCAACACCAATACACATAGTACAAAGGGCATAACGCAGCTTTTTTTCTTCTAGTTCAACTAGAGCAGTGGTAATTAAGCGCGCGCCACTCATTCCTAAAGGATGACCTAGGGCAATAGCGCCCCCATTCGGATTAACGCGTGCATCATCATCGGCAACGCCCAGTTCCCGAAGTACCGCAAGACCTTGTGCAGCAAAAGCCTCGTTTAGTTCGATCACGTCGATTTGATCAATCGTTAGCCCTAAGCGCTTAAGTAATTTTTTTGTAGCGGGGGCGGGGCCAATACCCATAATGCGTGGCTCGACTCCAGCAGTAGCCATGCCAAGAATTTTGGCTCTAGCTTTGAGGCCATGTTTTTTAAGCGCCTCTTCTCCTGCAAGTAGAAGGGCGCAGGCCCCATCATTAACACCTGATGCATTTCCTGCGGTAACTGTGCCATCAGGGCGAACGATAGGCTTCAGTTTGCCAAGCGCTTCTAATGTTGTAGCGCGGGGATGTTCATCGGCAGAAACAACAATGGGGTCACCTTTTTTCTGTGGAATGACAACCGGAGTAATTTCTTTTGCAAGGCGTCCACTTGCTTGTGAGGCCGCTGCTTTATTTTGACTGCGCAGTGCCATCTGATCTTGATCAGCCCGATTAATATTAAAGTCTACCGCTACATTTTCTGCGGTCTCGGGCATTGAATCAACACCATAAGCTTGTTTCATGAGGGGATTAATGAATCTCCAGCCAATCGTCGTATCTTGAATGGAGTTCGTTCTTGAAAAAGCTGACTCTGCTTTGGGCATCACAAAAGGTGCTCTGCTCATACTTTCTACACCGCCAGCAATCATGAGCTCAGCTTCGCCAGCCGCAATGGCTCTTGCCGCAGTACCGACCGCATCCATCCCAGAGCCACAAAGGCGATTAATCGTCGCGCCAGGTATGCTGGTTGATAAGCCAGCAAGTAAAGAGCTCATTCTGGCCACGTTGCGATTATCTTCACCTGCTTGATTGGCGCAACCATAAATCACATCTTCTACCTCATTCCATAATACTGACGGATTGCGCTCCATTAAGGCCTTGATAGGAATTGCCCCCAGATCATCTGGCCGCACGCCTGATAAAGAACCGCCATAACGACCAATCGGCGTTCTGATTGCATCGCAGATATAAACGGGCAGCGTATTTTTTGAGTTCATTAGCTTATATTATTTTTTTCTTTTTAAGATCTTGTACTGCTTTTTCGGAGTACCCCAAAATATTAACTAGCACCGCGTGATTTGAATCGCCTAATTTTGGGGGCGGGCGAAGATATTGTGGAGGAGTACCTTGTAGCCTAAGTGGGCTGGCAATAGTTGCAACTGTTGCCCCATCGGGATAGGCGGTATCAATCTTCATTTTTCGATAAATTACCTGCGGGTCTTGAAATACTTGTTGATAATTATTGATCTGCCCACAGGGCACATCAAATTGTTCTAACACTGAAATCCATGCTGCTGCTTTTTTCTTGAGCATGGTTTTCGCTAGTTCTGGCACAAGTTCAGAGCGTCCAGTAATTCTGCCGGTTACTTTACTCCAGCGTTTATCTTGGGCTAGGTCGGGCCGCTTAATGGCTTCGCAATAGCGCTGCCACTGGGTATCATTACCTACGGCGACCACAATTTCACCGTCTTTAACAGCAAAAACTTGATAGGGAACAAGGCTTGCATGGGCATTGCCATAACGAAAAGGAATTGTCCCATCGGCAAAAAATCCGGTTACTTGATTGCCGCCAAGGGCAATAATGCCATCGAGTAGCGCCATATCGATATATTGACCTTGGCCGGTTTCATTGCGGCTATTGAGGGCTGCCAGAATGGCAATTGAACTGTACATGCCAGTAATCACATCAGCAATAGCAATGCCTAATTTTTGTGGGCCACCACCTGGTAAAGCGTCAGCCTCCCCAGTAATACTCATCATTCCACCAATGGCTTGAAAGACAAAGTCATAACCTGGTTTATGCGCATTGGGTCCATCTTGACCATAGCCGGTAATAGAGCAATAGACTAAACGGGGATTTATTTTCTTCAGGCTCTGATAGTCCAGGCCGTAACGTTTCAGGTCGCCAAGCTTATAGTTTTCTATCAAGACATCACTAACTTTAACTAATTCTTTTATTATTTCCTGACCCTTTGCGGATGATATATCGAGGGTAAGGGATTTTTTACCGCGATTAGCAGCAGCGAAATAACTAGAAATGCGCTGCTCATGAATGGTTTCTGTCGGATTGATCCAAGGCGGCCCCCAGCTACGGGTGTCATCACCGCATCCTGGCCGCTCAACTTTAATGACTTCTGCTCCAAGGTCGGCTAAATTTTGGGTACACCAAGGACCAGCGAGGATGCGCGATAAATCAAGTACGCGGATATGCGCTAAGGCACCAATAGTTGGCTTAGCACGGGCTTTTTTTAACATGGATTACTCAATTTTAATATTGCTATCGGTGATTACCTTGGCCCATTTATTCATTTCATCGTCAACATACTTTGCATACTGAGCTTGGTTCATGCTGCCTGCATCTGCGCCTTGTTCAGCAAATTGATTTTTTACTTGGGCGCTTTGCAGAGCAGCTAAGACATCGCTGGAGATTTTACTTAAAAGATCGGGAGCCATTTTAGGCGGCGCATACATGCCAAACCAAGCCGTTGCTTCAAAGCCTTTCAAACCCGCTTCACTGATGGTAGGTACATCTGGTAAAGCAGTAGCGCGGGTGAGGGAGGTAACACCAAGTGCCCGTAACTTGCCCGATTTGATGTGTTGCAATACGCCAGGTACAGAATCAAACATCACTGAAATTTGATTGCCTAAAAGATCGTTTAGGGCAGGTGCAGCGCCCTTATATGGCACATGAACCATGTTGATGCCAGCCATCGCGTTAAATAACTCACCAGAGAGATGATTCGCCCCGCCTGTTCCTGCAGAGCCAAACATAACCTTGCCAGGGTTCGCTTTAGCATAGGTAATTAATTCTTTGACTGTTTTTGCTGGAAATGCGGGATTGACAACCAACACATTAGGTACGTTTGCCACCAAGGCAACTGGCGTAAAGTCGGTGCGGGTGTTGTACTTCAGGTTTTTATATAAATTCGGATTAATGACATGATGTGTAGCTGTCACCATGAGGGTGTAGCCATCCGGCGGCATCTTCACCAGTTGCTCGGAAAATACTGTACCGCTTGCACCCGCTCTATTTTCAACTACGACAGATTGCGACCATTTTTTGGTTAATTCATTGGCTAGAATACGAGCGAGGATATCCGTTGTGCCGCCGGGTGGAAATGGGACAACAATTTTAACTGGGCCATTGGGAAAATTTTGCGCTAAAGCGCTAGCTCCGACAATTGCGAAACTGAAACCTAATAAAAGATTGCGTACGAATGTATTTAGTTTGCTCAATTGCCTAACTCCTTATTGTTAACCTAATATGCGTCATTTCGCCACTTCATTACGACGCGAGGGGAAATTCAACTAAGGCTTCACCAACGGCAATTATTTCATTTCGTTGATTGTTCACCGCGATGTCTAATGATACCCACTGACCTTTTTGTGTGGTTTTGACTGCAGTGATGACGGCACTAGGGGTAATTGTGTCGCCTGGTTTCACTGGTGACTTCCAACGGGTTTCTAAGCGCCGGTGCACTCCGCCTTGGGGATATACCCAGTCGGTGATCATTTTGGAGATGACTCCAAAATTATTCATGCCATGCATGATGATGCCGTCAAATTTGGTTTTACCAAACTGTGTTTGCATGTAATTATCATCAAGATGTAAGGGATTAAAATCGAGCGAAGCTTCACAAAATTCACGTATCGATTCTCTTGTAGGGTAGAACGGCGTGCCCTGAATTTTGTCTCCAATATGACATTTTTCTAATGCATGATTCATTAACTTGATCTCATTATTTTTTATTGTGGACGAATGGTCCAACCACGCCCCGAGCAGATTACTTCATTATTTTGATTAAAAAAGACATTGTCATGAATGACGAACAAACGCTCCTTTTTTATAAATTTATCCAGTGCTCTTGCTTCAAGGCGGATAACATCATTTGGTCGCGCTGGAATGTTATAACTCCACGATTGACCGGCGTTAATGGTTCCGGGACTTCTCATCCAATCGTCGGCTGGGGTACAAGAAAACATTAAAAGAATATGAATTGCAGGCGGGGCGATGATGCCTTTGTAAGGAGTGGTTTTTGCATAGGCTTCATCAAAGTAGAGTGGGTGAGTATCGCCAATGACTTTGCAATATTTTTGGATTGCTTCAAGCGTAAGGGTGTAAGGAATTGTTTTTCTAGCTTCGCCCGGAATAATGTCATCCCAGCTCTTGCGAATTTTTTCATCCTTCCAGAAATCTGTTTCAAAATTACTATTTGACATTGCTCTTTTCAATTGTATTTAAATAGAATATGACGACTGCTAAGCAGACTATAGCAATCGAATCATGGTTATGCTAGGGTGTTTAAATTAGCCTGTCAAGGGATCAACATTTAGTGAACTATTTTCTATGGGATGCGCTGAAAAAAATCTTTCCCTATTTTTCTCAATGGTTTAGGTATATTCTGCCGAATTCCTAAAAACCTAGTACTTACCCGCTTTTTTCTGGGAATTACCTATGATATGGTTAAACAAAATAGACATAGGAGACTGTATGACAAGTAGATTATTAAATAGCTGCTCTTGGTGCCGTACAACTATATTGTTGGTTTTAGCTTGCGGCATAAGCGGTATGGTAGCGATGAATTCCGCATTTGCTCAGCCATATCCTAATCGGCAAGTTACTTTAATTGCGCCTTATGCTGCTGGTGGCGATAGTGATTTTTCTGGACGCAATTTAGCTGCCGTTGCGACCAAATTAATGGGTCAACCTTTAATCGTACAAAACGTGGTGGGGGCTTCTGGCACCATTGGCTCAATGCGCGTTCGAAACGCTGCGCCTGATGGCTATACCTTACTTATTTCGCGTGGCGGTTCACAGGCCATTACGCCTGCCTTAGATAGTAAAACGCCTTATAAGTGGAATGAATTTACAATGATTTCTTTATTGGATTTTAATCCGGTTGTGTGTGTTGTCAGGCCCGATTCACCCTATAAAAATCTGAAAGAATTATTAGAGGCTATTCGCACGCAGCCGGGCAAATTAAATTACGCTACTGCTGGGCCCGGTACGACCCAGCATTTAGCGGTTGAGGTCATGCTGCGCTCAGTCAATATTCCTTCAAGCTCTGCAGTTATGATTGGTTATAAGGGGGGTGGCGAGGCAACTGCAGCCTTGCTGGGCGACCAAGTGCAATTTTTATGTAATAACCTAACTACCTTAGTAGGGCAAATTAAAGGGGGTGCAATGCGCGCCTTAGTATCTTCTTCTGCCGAACGGCTAAAAGAATTCCCTGAAATTCCTACCGCGCGTGAAATGGGTGTGGCCCCATTAGAGCAAGTAATGGGTTGGAGCGGCTTATATGGCCCCCCCGGCTTGCCTCCAGAGGTGGTCAATAAATGGGTTGAAGTGCTGAAAAAAGTGGCGCAAGATCCTGATTGGAGTAAAGGCAATAACACTGTGGCTGCAATTCCGGCTATTCGCTCGCCAGCCGATACCGAAAAATTTGCTCGCGAGCAAGTTGAGTTATATGAAAAGTTAGGTACCGCGCTAAATTTACGTAAGTAATCAACAGCAAGCCACTGTTAATTCTGCCTAATTTAATTAATAGTGGTGCGGCACTTGAAATTCTTTTAATGTGGCCAGGTCTGGAGTAATACCCAGTCCTGGAAGCGCATTTAAGGTGATGCAACCCTGATCAAGTTTAGGTAGTTGGGGCGCTAAAAGTTCGCGTAGCGGGTTAGGATTAGCGTCGACCTCAACAAAGCCAAAGGTATTTGCACTTGCTTTGAGATGCATTGAGGCTATTAAGCCAATGCCGCCGCCTAACCAATGAGGGCAAAACATATTTTTACTTTTCACAATCGCTTGGCCAAGTGCTACGCCGGCGCTAAAGCCGCCCCATTTACCCATATCGGGCTGCAGGATCGCAAAGGCCTTGCTCTCTATTGCATTGGTAAATTCGAGCATGCCCCGCATATTTTCCCCAGCAGCTAATGGGATGGGCGAATGTTTAGCCAATTCTTGCCAGACGCTTAAAGCACTATCTGCTGCAATGGGCTCTTCTATCCAAAAAGGTTTGTAAGCGGCCAATTGCTGAATGCATTCACTCGCCTCTGCTGGTGTCCAAGCTTGATTGGCGTCGAGCATCAGCGGTGTATCGGCGCCTAGTAAGGCCCTTAAATTAGCTAAGTTAGCAAGGTCACTTTGTGGGTCAAAACCAATTTTTAATTTAAAAGCCCGATACCCCTCCGCCCATTTTTGGGCCGTAATTTTTTCAGGGTTGCGTGGATTAATGCCTGAGGCATAGACCTGTACGGTAGGAGAGCCATTAAAAATTTGCCATAGGGGTTGCTGTAATTTTTTGCCGATTAAATCCCACAGGGCCATATCGATGCCAGCAATGACTTGGGCAATAGGGCCAGGCTCGCCGCTTTGCAAGCTTAAGATATGCAAATCTGTAGTCAGCGAAGAAAAAACTTGCTCTGGCGACGCCCACGTTTTACTGAGTAAGAGCGGGGCAGCTGCGGCTTCAAAAAGCCGTGCGCGATGCTCAGCCCCAACGGTGGGGAAATTACACCAAATTTCACCCCAGCCTAAATTGCCATCGCGATCCTCGAGCATAAGCACCAATGCGGGGCGATTATGCATGAGGCCAAATGAAGTTTGCACGGGCTCGGCAATGGGCGCACGGTAAACGATTGCATGCGCTTTAACTAAATCAATTGGGGGCAGATTCTGCAGCAAAGATCTCCCTTTACTGTAAGAGCAGTTAAGCTAAGCTATCAGCCCAGATATTTTTTGCCCAACCCCAAGCATAAATTCCTTCAAGCGTCGTTGGTTCGGGCGATAGACCGCCAGATCCAGGCACCGTTTTAAAGGTTTTTTCTGCTGCATTATATTGATGCACACTGGCTACGTGAACGACTTGTGTAGCATCGACAAAGCTATAACAAGTATTAGTCAATACTGGTGCAGAATTTACTTCTAAGTTACCCAGTTCGGCAACGATAGCTGCCGCAGCTACTTTGGCATGGGAGTTGGCCATGTGACCTGATTTAGGCATGAGCGGCGCCACTTGAATTGAATCACCCAAGACATGAATATCTTTAGCTGCGGTAGCTTCAAAATTCAGATAGTTCACTTGCACCCAGCGACCGTTGGCATTCGCAATACCACTTTTGACAGCAATATCGCCTGCGCGCATGAGGGGCAGAATATTTAAGACATCTGCCTTAACATCATCCTGCACTTCAAACTTGATCGTTTTAGTTTTTGCATCGACGCCCACAACATTATATTTTGGATGATATTCAATCATGCCTGGATATAAAGTAGCCCAAGCCTTTCTAAATAGACCTGCCTTAGAAACAATATCAGCATTAGCATCAAAAATTAAGACTTTGGATTTAGGCTTATTCTTTTTAAAGTAGCTTGCCACTTGACAGGCACGTTCGTATGGCCCAGGGGGGCAACGGAAGGGGGCTTCAGGAATGCTAATGGCATATACACCACCATCGCGCATGGCCGCAAGTTGCCGATGAAGCGCTATTGTTTCTGGGCCAGCCTTCCAAGCTTGAATGGTAACGCCGGCTTGATTCGCTTCGGCCAGACCTTTGATTTGATCCATCATCAGGTGTATACCTGGCGATACAACCAACTTGTCATACTTGATAGTCGAACCTGATGCGAGTTTGACGGTTTTTTGTTTTTGATCGATTGACTCAACCATATCTTTAATTAATTTCACCCCATGACGTTTTGATAAGTTATCGTAAGGTGACGTAATTTCTGCCATAGTGCGCGAGCCACCAATAACCAGATTTGACATCGGACAAGAAATAAAATCGGCATTGGGTTCAATTAAAGTAACTTGAGCCGTATTGTTGGAGAACATGCGAATATATTTTGCTGCTGTTGCTCCGCCATAACCCCCTCCAATAACAACAACTTGTGCTTTACTAATATTAATGGGGGCAGAAGAAGCGCATCCCGCTAGAAAGCCAGCAGAGGCAAGACTTTGACCTATAAAGTGACGTCGATTCATCTTGGCTCCTGAATTATTTTTTGCCTAGAACGCTGGCAATGGTAGTGAGTTGTTCATCGGTATAGCCTTTGGCTAATTGCGGCATGATAGTGCCTTGCTGCGCACCACTTTTATAAGCCATGAGTTTAGTTAGCATCTCGTCTTTAGTAAGCTGACCAATATTTGGCATACCACTATTGGGCACGATGACGGCATTAGTGCCATGGCAATTAGCGCAGGTGGCCGCGAGTGAACGATTGTTAAGATTACTAGCCGATGTTTGTGCAATGCTCGGCAGGCTAAGTAGGGCCAACCCGAGAAGGCCTAAGCTAAAAACCCCACTTTTGATAAGCGGCTGAAAATGGATTAAAGGCATTGGCTCCCCCACCGATAAATTTTATATTTTATAAGACGGTTTATAACAATAATTTACTGCAACTTATTGCCCTTGCCACTTAGGGTTTTCACCCGTTAAAAAAGCCGTTACCCCCACTTTAAAGTCAGCACTGCCATAGCATTCCCGAATTAAATCATCGCAATTCGGTAAATTACTTTGTGAGAGCCGTAATAAACTAAGTTTTGTTACCTTTTGCGTAATCGGCGCTAGCGATTCAAGACGCTGAGCTAAGGCAAATGCGGCAGCACTTAATTCGGCTTGTGGGTAGGTGTGCAAAATAAATCCATGGCTAAGCAACTCTGGAGCACTAATTAATTCTGCTAAAAGCAACATACGCCTAACAATGCTGGTGCCAAGTTGCGCAGTAAGCCAGGCTAAATTGCCAATCGACAGGCAATTACCGAGTGTTTTCGCAATGGGCACGCCAAACTTAGCTTCGGGCGTGGCAATACGAAAGTCGCAGCTGCTGGCAATGGCTAGGCCACCGCCAATCGCAAAGCCCTCAATCACCGCAATGGTTGGAATGCTGAGCTCTTGCAGGGGTTGCAAATAGGCTGCAATTGAAGCTTCATAACGCATCCCATCCTCACCATCTTGGTAAGTGGCGAATTGCGCAATATCACTTCCAGAGACAAATGATTTTTCGCCAACACCACGTAAAATGGCGACCCGAATCGCGGGGGTATTTTGAATTTCTTGGCAAATTGTTCGCAAACTTTCATACATTTCTTGGGTCATGGCATTGCGAGCGGCAGGGTGTTCAAAATGAATATGCGCAATTGACCCCTCAACCGCTAAAAATACGCGGGCGATATTTTTCTGCTCTGCGTTCATTACGCGACTCATTACTGCGCTTTAATACCAAGCGTTTTAACCAATTGGCGATATTTTGCAATTTCGGCAATTAAGAAAGCATTGAAAGCTGCTGGAGTTTTAGGCCCCTCGGTTTGTAAGCCCTGCGACTCACTCATTTTTGGTGCTAAGGCTCGAGCAACGATATCTGTACCGCCACCTGGCGCAAAGCCCACAATTAAGCGAATGGGCTTAGTGGGATAGCCTTGTGCGTTTGCAGGCAAAGTACCCAAACCAAGCAGAGCAATGGCTAAAAGAGCAGTCATGCGCAAGCTATTCATCTTCTTCCTTGTAAATGATTTATATTAATCAGCTTATTCTATTCCCTCAAAGTAAAGCACTGCATGATTAATTCAGGTGCCACCAAACCTCTTCCTTTAGCCGGGGTCCGTGTATTAGATGTAAGCCAAGTGATGGCTGGGCCATACAGCTGCATGTTATTGGCTGACTTAGGCGCCGATGTGATCAAAATTGAACCACCCGGTACTGGCGATCAAACGCGGGGCGCGATGGGCTTCAAAATGAAAGGCGCCGATAGCATGGGTTTTTTAAACATGAATCGGAATAAGCGCAGCGTTGCGCTGAATTTAAAAAGTTCAGCAGGGCGGGCAGTATTTTTACGTTTGGTAAAAACAGCAGATATCTTGGTTGAAAATTATCGGCCTGGTGTCATGAAAAGATTAGGTATTGATTACGCGGTTTTGCATGAAGTGAATCCCGCATTAATTTACGCCAGTATTTCTGGGTTTGGTCAAACAGGTCCTTGGGCCGATCGCCCTGGATTTGATTTAATGGCTCAAGCCATGTCGGGCGTGATGAGTGTCACGGGGTATCCCGATGGACCACCAGTTAAAGCAGGGGTGCCGGTGGCTGATATTGGTTGCGCTTTGTTTGCGACGTATGCAATTTTGGCTGCTTATATTGGCCGCACAAAAAGTGGCGAAGGTCAATTTATTGATGCCTCGTTGTTTGATGCAGCACTGGCTTTTTCGATTTGGGATACTGCGCAATACTGGGGCACAGGAGTTGAGCCTTATAAACTAGGCACGGCAAATCATATGAGCGCACCTTATCAAGCGCTGAAAGCGGCTGATGGTTATTTTGTGATGGGTGCAACGAACCAAAAATTATGGAGTTTGTTATGCGCCAAAATTGGCCGTCCTGAATTATGTGACGATGCCCGTTTTATGACGAACCCTTTGCGTTTAGCTAATCGCCTAGAGCTCGTAGCTGAATTAGAAAAAACATTTATTACCCGTGCGAGTACTGAGTGGGTTGAGCTATTACTTGCCGAAGGGATTCCTGCGGGACCCATTAATACCTACCCCGAAGCGTTTGATAGCGCTCATGGTAAACACCGGCAAATGCGCATTGAAATCGACCATCCCATAGAAGGCAAGGTACCGAATATTGGCTTTGCAGTGAAGTTATCGGCTACACCACAACAAGTGAGAATGCCTCCGCCATTATTGGGCGAGCACACCGCGAGCATTTTGGCCGAGTTAGGCGTGAACGAAGTTGAACTTGCAAGCTTAACTGCCGATGGTGCTTTTCAGCCTTAAGTTTAAGGTGATTTTAAGAACAGTTCTTGCAAATCATTCAAGTACTGCAAACCCAGGGCAGTAGGTTTGATGGTGGTGGGGTGGCTATCAAGCAAACCCTTAGCAGTGGCTCGCTCTATTTCCTTGCCAATCGTTTGGAGCGATAAGCCGGTGCGTTCAGCAAAACTAGTGGTGGCGACACCAGCGGTTAAACGGAGTGCATTCAACATAAATTCAAAGGGGATTTCACTTGGAGTAAGTTCGCGGGTTTCAATCAGTGCATGGCCTTGGGTTTCCATAGCGTGCATATACGTTTCTGGATGTCGTTCGCGTACTTGACGCGTAATTGAATGGGGCAGCGAAATTTTGCCATGGGCACCAGCACCAATGCCAATATAGTCGCCAAATTGCCAATAATTGAGATTATGTTTACAGGCCTGCTGAGGTTTACTGTAGGCTGAGACCTCATACCGTGCATAACCTGCATCGGTAAGCAGAGCAAGATTATTTTCAAAAATAGCGTCACTGTCATCTTCATTGGGTAGCACGGGAGGTTGGCTGGCGAATAAAGTATTCGGCTCTAAGGTAAGGTGGTAGAGCGAAAGATGAGTGGGGTTAAAGGCCAGTGCCGTGCGTAAATCTACAGTAGCATCGGCGCAGGTTTGTTGCGGCAAGGCATACATTAAGTCAAGATTAACGGCTTGAAAATGAGTCTGGGCAATTTCAATCGCGCGCTTAGCTTGGTTGCCATTGTGAATACGGCCTAAAGCCTGAAGCTGAGCGTCATGAAAGCTCTGAATGCCCAGTGAGATGCGATTGATGCCAGTACCAGCAAAGGCCGCAAACTTAGCTGCTTCAACTGAGCCAGGGTTAGCTTCGAGGGTAATTTCAGCCGCAGGATCGAGCGGCACTAAGGCCCGAATGCTCGAGAGCAACCAGTCTATGCCAGCGGGAGAAATTAAACTAGGGGTGCCACCGCCAATAAAAATGGTTTGAACTTTACGACCCCAAATTCGGGGTAATTCGGTTTGTAGGTCTTGAATGAGCGCGCGGAGGTAGCGCGCTTCATCAAAACCTGTATCTTTAATCTGATGTGAATTGAAATCACAATAAGGACATTTTTTTTCACACCAGGGAAAATGAATATAGAGCGATAAGGGTGGAAGGGCGGCGAGTTTTATGGTCATGCCAAGTTGGCGAGTAATTGCTGTAAGGCTTGTCCGCGATGACTAAGGCGATTTTTTTCGGCTGGCAATAGTTCCGCAGCTGTTTTCCCTAAGTTTGGTAAATAAAAATAGGGATCGTAACCAAAGCCATTGGTACCACGTGGTTGATCAATGATTTCGCCATCCCAGCGGCACTCGACAATGAGCGGCTTAGGGTCGGTGGCTGTGCGAACTAAAACTAGTGCACAGACATAATGAGCAGCGCGATTAACTTGATTTTTTAATTCAGCCAAGAGCTTGGCATTGTTGCGCTCGTCATTAGCGGGCTCATATTTATTAGAAGCGTAACGCGCTGAGTGAACTCCAGGGCGGTTATTAAGGGCGCTGACACAAATTCCCGAGTCGTCTGCGAGCGTTGGCAAGCCACTGAGCTGGCTTGCATGCCGTGCTTTAGCAAGGGCATTTTCAGTAAAAGTAAAAAAAGGTTCTGCAGCAGCGGGTATTCCTAAGTCGGCTTGGGATTGCACGGTAATGTTCAGTGGCGCTAATAATTGGCGAAACTCGCGAACTTTACCAGTATTGTGAGACGCGATTAATAGTTGCGTAAGCTGCATCAACAATTTGTTTAGTGGAATGAATAAAATGGTTTATTGATCTTGTTACTCAGTTTTAATCCATAATTAATGCGGATTAAGCGGGTGGCTCAGGGCAATTTTTTGCTGCTCAATTAATAGTTGAATACCGTGTTGGGCTAAATCGAGCAACGCATTTAACTCTTTTCGCGAAAATGCTGGGCCTTCTGCGGTACCCTGGACTTCGATCATGCCCCCTTGCCCATTCATCACTACATTCATATCGGTATCGCAAGATGAGTCTTCGGCGTAATCCAAATCTAATACTGCTATACCTTGATAAATACCCACCGAAATAGCGGCGATACTATCCTGAATTGGATCTAGCTGAGGCTCAGGGCTTATTTTCCCACTTTGAATTAATTGGTTGACGGCATCGCGGGCGGCAACATAGGCACCCGTAATAGCAGCAGTGCGGGTGCCCCCATCGGCTTGTAAGACATCACAATCTAAATGAATCGTGCGTTCGCCCAGTAGCTTTAAGTTAAATACACTACGCAATGCACGTCCAATTAGGCGCTGAATTTCTTGGGTACGACCACTTTGTTTGCCGCGCGCTGCCTCACGATCGCCGCGGGTATGGGTAGCCCGTGGCAGCATGCCATATTCTGCTGTAACCCAGCCTTCGCCAGAACCTTTTTTATGCGGGGGTACGCGCTCCAAAATACTAGCAGTACAGAGTACCTTGGTGTCACCAAATGCAACTAACACCGACCCTTCAGCGTGCTTAGTAAAGCCACGGGTAATTGTCACTTGGCGCAGTTGATTCGGTTGCCGGTGGCTTGGACGCTGGCTAATTTGGCTTGGTTGGCTAGTGCTAGAGCTCATAGCTTTAATTCCTTAGTTGGAGAAGATAATTTAGTAATTACAATGCCTACATGATATCGAGCATGACAGGTTATGGTAGCGCTTCACGGCAAGTATCCCTTGGCGCAGGGATAGTAGCCGATTTGCAGCTAGAGGTGCGGGCGGTGAATAGCCGCTTTTTAGACCTCAGCTTTCGTTTGCCCGATGAGTGTCGCGCCGCCGAGCCTGCTTTGCGCGAGCTGGCAGTTCAGCAATTGACTCGCGGCAAAGTAGAGTTTAGGGCAGTTTGGCGTATTAATTCCAGCGGTAAGTCAACTACTGCAACTGCGGAAGTCAGCCAAAGCCTTAGTCAAGAACGCTGCAACGCCTTGCAAGTCCTTGCCGCTCAAGTACAGACCCAGTTTACGAATGCAGCCCCTTTGAGCGTTGCCGATGTATTACGTTGGCCTGGTATGGTTAGCGAGCCGCGAGGCGATGAAGAAGTATGGGTAGCAGCTACGTTAGCTGCAGGCACCGCAGCGTTGCAAGCTTTAGTGGAAACGCGAGCTGCCGAAGGCCAGGCACTAGCGGCAGTGTTACAGCAGATTACGACCCAAATGCGTTTGATTGTTGAACAAATCGAACCGCAAATTCCTGAGTTTGTGCAGCAATATCAACTGAAGCTAACCGCGCGCTTAACCGAAGCTCTAGCTAGCCAAGCAAGTTCAGGTCAACATGCGCCAGCTATTGCGGCCGAAGTATTGGAGCGTATTCGCCAAGAAGTAGTGCTCTACGCCGTGCGCATCGATGTAGCCGAGGAATTTGCGCGCTTAAAAACCCATTTTCAAGCAGTAGAGACCGCCTTAAAGGCCAAAGGGCCGGTTGGCAAACGACTGGATTTTTTAATGCAAGAATTGAATCGCGAAGCCAATACCCTTAGTTCTAAATCTGCGGCAGTCGCCTGCACTTCAGCTGCTTTAGAATTAAAGCTCCTCATTGAGCAAATGCGTGAACAAGTACAAAATTTAGAATAATCATGAATGCGAATACTTACCAAGGCAGCATGCTAATGATTGTGGCTCCATCGGGCGCAGGAAAATCGTCGTTGGTACAGGCCTTATTACAAAGCGATGCCAGCGTCAAATTATCTTTGTCGACTACAACCCGAGCGCCGCGGGTAGGTGAAATACATGGCCAGGATTATCACTTTGTTACTGAAACAGAATTTATGCAGCAGCGGGCAAATGAAGATTTTTTAGAATGGGCTGAAGTGCATGATCATTTTTACGGCACTTCCCGTTCCTGGCTTGCGGCGCAAATGCAGGCGGGTAGTGATGTGATTTTAGAAATTGACTGGCAGGGCGCTCAACAGATTCGGCAATTGATTCCCGCGGCGCAGTGGATTTTTATTTTCCCACCCTCATTTGAGGCCCTTGAAGCGCGTCTGCGAAAACGCGGCAAAGATGATGAGCAGACTATTGAACGACGTTTAGCTGCGGCGCATCTCGAACTGCAACATGCAGCCGAGGCTGATTTCATTGTGATTAACGACTCTTTTGAGCAGGCTCTAGCTGATTTAAGGAGTATTTTGGCGGCTACTCGCCTGCGCACCACTGCGGTGATGGCGCGCAACCCAACCCTTTTGAGGCGCCTCGGGGTGTAATCAGGTATCCTATAGGCATTAACCCTAAATAAGTGAGTTCAGCATGGCCCGAATTACCGTAGAAGATTGCATGAAAACCATTCCCAATCGTTTTGAACTCGTGTTGGCAGCAACCTATCGTGCGCGCCAATTAGTTCAAGGTCACTCTCCCCGAGTTGAGTCTAAAGATAAAGCCACCGTTGTAGCTTTGCGTGAAGTAGCTGCAGGCGTGACCGACCGGGATATGTTGACCAAAGTACCGCTGTAATTTGAAAGCCCCGCTGTGGCGCCTGCGCTAACCACAACGGGAGATCAGGGTAAGCGCTCGTCTAGCGAGATTGGCGACGTCTTACTTAGTAGCACGAGTGCCTCGCCTGAGGTAGTTGCTGAAACCAGTTCTAAAAAATCGATTATTGCTTCGCTGCTAACGCAGTCGAGTCGCTATCTGTTTGGCCCCACTTCACAACCCCAGTTGCCACCCAAGCAACAAGTGGTTTCCATTGCGGCTCTCACCGACAAACTGAGTTATTTAAAACCGAATGAACGTGAGCTCATTAAAAAAGCCTTTCATTTTGCTGATGCAGCCCATTTAGGACAATATCGTCAAAGTGGCGAACCTTACATTACCCATCCACTTGCTGTAGCTGAGTTATGTGCTATTTGGCGCTTGGATGCTTTATCGATCATGGCAGCTTTATTGCATGACGTGATTGAAGATACCGGTAGCACTCAAGCTGATTTAATTACAACCTTTGGATCTAAGGTAGCTGAACTAGTTGAAGGTCTGACCAAATTAGATAAATTAGAATTTCAAAGTCATGCTGAAGCGCAGGCTGAAAGTTTCCGCAAAATGTTTATGGCAATGGCGCGCGACGTACGTGTAATCTTGGTGAAGCTGGCCGATCGTACGCACAACATGCGTACCTTAGACGCGATGCCTTTAGAAAAACGCCATCGCGCCGCTTTAGAAACGATGGAAATTTATGCCCCCATTGCCCATCGTCTAGGCCTCAATTTAATTTATCGCGATTTACAAGACTTAGGTTTTCAATATTCGATGCCGCTACGTTTTCGAGTAATTGAAAAGGCAGTGAAGAAGGCGCGCGGTAATCGCAAGGAAATGGTTGAGAAGATTTTGGATACTACGCGCAGAACATTTGCTAAAGCAAAAATTGAAGTTGACTTACATGGGCGCGAAAAAACCCTCTTTAGTATTTACAGCAAAATGAAATCAAAGCACTTGAATTTTTCCCAAGTGCTTGATGTTTATGCATTTCGGGTGACTGTGCAATCGATTGATGACTGTTATCGGGCTTTAGGGGTTTTGCATGCTTTATATAAGCCCATGCCTGGTAAATTTAAAGACTACATTGCTATTCCAAAGCTCAATGGCTATCAATCGATTCATACTACTTTAGTAGGGCCGTCGGGCGTTCCGGTGGAGTTTCAAATTCGCACGATAGATATGCATGCCATTGCTGAGGCAGGAGTAGCGGCACATTGGGCTTATAAAGATGGCTCGCCTGAGCTGAGTGAGGTACAAAATCGAGCACACCAATGGTTGCAATCACTAATCGATATTCAAGACAGTACTGGTGATTCGCAAGAATTTTTAGAACACGTTAAGATTGATTTATTTCCTGATGCAGTTTATGTTTTTACGCCAAAAGGTCAAATTCGTGCGCTGCCACGAGGCGCCACCGCACTCGATTTTGCTTATTCAATTCACAGTGAATTAGGTAACACCTGTGTTGCAGTAAAAATTAATAGTATGCAATTACCCTTGCGTAGTGAGTTACGTAATGGCGATATTGTTGAGGTTATTACCTCACCGCAGTCACAACCTAATCCAGGTTGGTTAAGTTTTGTGCGCACCGGTAAAGCGCGCGCAGCCTTACGTCATGCCCTTAAAACCAAGCATTACGCTGAGTCTTTGCAATTGGGTGAGCGCCTATTAGCCAATGCACTTAGACAGCAAGAGGTGGATGTGGGTCTTCTTACTGAAGCGATATGGACCCGCTTATTGCACTGGACTGGCGATAGAAATCGTAATGAGGTGTGTGTCAATATTGCTTTGGGTCGACGCTCGCCACAAGAATTAGCGATGCGTTTGAAAATTTTATTGGCTGAAGACTCGGGCGCTGAGCAAATGGTTTTAGGGGTTAGTAATTTTGTTTTGCCGCAACCAGAAATTCGTCATCATGCAATTTTGGTGGATGGGCGCGAGGGGATGTCGACTAGTTTTCAATCGTGTTGTCACCCCATCCCTGGCGATAACATTATTGGCTATCTTGGTAAGGGTGAAGGTTTGCAAATTCATATTAGCGATTGTCAACATGCTTTACGTATGCTGTCTAAAGATCCTGATAAGTGGGTTGAAGTGGAGTGGAGTAAAGATGTGCATCGTGAGTTTGAAGTGGATTTAGTGCTAGATACACGCCAAGGAAAGGGTGTTCTAGCTCGGGTTGCTAGTAGTATTACCGCGGCTGACGCTAACATTATGAATGTATCGATGGAAGATCCGTACAAAGAAGATGCTGTATCGATGCGCTTCACCATTCAAGTATCTGATCGCTTGCACTTATCGCGGGTGATGCGCAGCTTACACAATAATGCAGATGTCATGCGCGTTATACGCAGTCGGCAAACCTAAGTAGATCAAGATTCGTTGATGGACTAATAGTTCACTTCAATAATTTCAATGGTTCTTGGTCCCGTTGGCGTTTGAATGACTACTTCATCGCCCACCCTCGCTTTAATTAAGGCCTTGGCAATAGGGGAAACCCAACTCACATGACCTTGTTCTAAATTTACTTCATCCACCCCGACAATTTTAATGGTGGTTTCGTCGATTCCTTGTTTTGGGTCACTTTCTAGATAAGTAACGGTAGCACCGAAAAACACCTGAGCATCATCAGTTTCACCCAATTTTCGTGCGGCATTATCAATGACTAAGGCACATTCAAGGCGCTGATTAAGAAAGCGAATACGTCGATCAATTTCCCGTAAGCGTTTTTTGCCATAAATATAGTCTCCATTTTCGGAGCGATCGCCATTCGAAGCTGCCCAATGCACAATTTGCACAATTTCTGGCCGCGCCTGATTTAATAGGTGTAAGAGCTCAGTTTTGAGGCGCTCATGACCGTCTGGCGTAATGTAGTTCTTTTCTTCCATGGCATAATTGTGCCTGTTGCGGCTGTAGCTCAGTTGGATAGAGTACTTGGCTACGAACCAAGGGGTCGTGGGTTCAATTCCTGCCAGCCGCACCATTCTGATTCGTAGCACCATGGGGTAGGGGGCGTGATCCCTTATAGTTGCACTATGAGCAAGATTGCCATCGATGCGGGCCAGCCACCGCTAGCCTCCCCAGCGGTTTTAACCATTGTGAATGACTCACGCGCCAGCTTGCTTTTGAGTGGCACCTTGAATATTTACGCCTTAGGAGCAGTTTGGTCGCCTATTCGCGCTGCTCAAAACGCCTGGTTGACCACCGGCGCTAGCCAGCAAAAAACACTGGAAGTGGATGCTAGTCAAATTGAGTCACTCGACGGGGCAGGAATTGCTTTTTTAATAGACGTGCAAGAGGCGCAAATGAATGCCAAGGCGGTCTTTACGATGCCGAACTTAGCAGCACGCTATCAACCTTTATTAAAACAGTTTGATCCTATTGGCAAACTATTTCCAGCGCCACAAGTTGTTCCAGCACAAAGCCCAATTGAAGCAACCGGTAAGGCTGCTTATTCGCTTTGGCAAGATACGGTGGCTTTAATTACTTTTGCTGGACACGTTGTAGCCGATTTAGTTTGGTCATTACGCTACCCACGTCAAGTACGTTGGGGCGATTTTATTAATGCCGCTGTGCAAGCGGGCTTAGCGGCATTGCCGATTGT
Organism: Polynucleobacter sp. IMCC30063; assembly: GCF_021395235.1. Taxonomy (NCBI): domain Bacteria; kingdom Pseudomonadati; phylum Pseudomonadota; class Betaproteobacteria; order Burkholderiales; family Burkholderiaceae; genus Polynucleobacter; species Polynucleobacter sp. IMCC30063. The sequence continues at coordinate 267,141 of NZ_JAJVCQ010000002.1, forward strand.
AGGATTGGTAGCTTTTTTAATTGGGGTGATTTTGTCTTTTCAATCGGCTATTGGCATGCAAAAGTTCGGTGCAGTGACTTTTGTCGGCCCCCTAGTGGCTTTAGGCGTTTTTCGTGAATTAGGCCCCCTCATTACTGCCATCTTATTAGCGGGACGGTCATCGGCAGCATTTGCCGCTGAAATTGGTACGATGACGGTCAATAGCGAGGTAGATGCATTGGTCAGTGGCGGTCTTAGTCCAGTGCGATTTTTGGTTATACCGCGGGTGCTAGCGGGTATTTTAGTGGCGCCGATTCTGACCCTCTATGCTGATATTGTGGCGATCTTGGCATCGGCCATAACCATGACTGCCTATGGCGTGCCCTTTATTAATTTTTACAACGGTACACTGACTATGGTCGGCACTGAAGATATCTTATCGGGCCTACTGAAGTCCCTGTTATTTGGGACTGTAGTTTCGAGTGTGGGCTGCTTACGTGGTATGCAAACTGGCAACGGTGCCGCAGCGGTAGGAATTTCTGCCACATCAGCTGTAGTTAGCAGTATTGTTTTAATTGTGTTAGTTGATGGGGTTTTTGCCTACATCTCCTATCGGACGGGATTCTAATGTTAGCCCTCGAAGCAAAAAATCTCACCATTGGCTATGGCACAAGAGTGCTTTTGCAAAATCTCAACTTCAGCGTTAATTTCGGTGAAATTTTTATTATTTTGGGTGGTTCGGGGTGCGGTAAGTCAAGCTTACTTAAAAATCTATTTGGTTTATATCGCCCGATGGGGGGTGATGTCTTAATTGAGGGGCAGGACATTACGCATGCTTATGGTGCAGAGTTGCAGCGCATCATGACGAGTTTTGGGGTGATGTATCAGCAAGGCGCCTTATTTGGCTCCATGAATTTATTGGATAACGTCAAACTCTTTATGGAGGAGTACACCAGCCTAGATGATAGACAAATGGATTTATTGGCCCGCTGCAAACTCGATTTAGTGGGTTTACTACCGTTTGCAAACTATATGCCCAGTGAAATTAGTGGCGGCATGCAAAAAAGAGCGGCGATTGCTCGCGCGATGGCATTAGACCCTAAAATACTCTTTTTAGATGAACCTTCGGCTGGTTTGGATCCTATTACCTCTGCTGACTTAGATCGGACGATTTTAGATTTATCGAAAAATCTCGGCATCACCTTTGTGATTGTGTCGCATGAGCTAGCTAGTATTTATGCGATTGCTGATCGGGTCATTATGTTAGATGGAGCCACTAAAAGTATCATTGCGGAAGGCGACCCCAAGCTATTACGGGATCAAAGTTCCGATCCCCGTGTGCATCAATTCTTTAATCGAATCATGAGCAAGGAAGCGGTATGAGTAATTCCAACCCCAATTATTTTCGTTTAGGCCTATTTGTTTTTGGCGGTTTAGCGGCTCTTGTGGCAGTTATTCTAATTTTTGGCTCGGGTCAGTTCTTTAAAAAATCTTTTATTGTAGAAACCTATGTCGAGAAATCGGTAACGGGTTTAGATGTGGGCGCCGATGTGCGTTTTCGCGGCGTGAAACTAGGGCAAGTAACGGCAATTTTATTATCTGGCAGAGTTTATGAAAATGAAATTAAATTAGATGATCGCAAAGAATATGTGATCGTGCGGATGCGCATTTTGGGAGACCCTAACGAATTACTGAATAACGTCAATAGCTTGGTAGCCATTGATTTGCGCGCGCGGATAAAAAGCATGGGCATTACAGGCGTAAATTATGTTGAGTTTGATTATTATCCAGACTATAAAAATTATCCAACACTGCCCTATACCTGGACACCAGAATATGCTGTTATTCCATCCTTACCAAGTCAAACGGAGCAATTATTAGCAGGCTTGCAAGGGTTAATGCTGAAGCTCGATCAGACTGACTTTGCTTCAACCCAGCGTAAGTTTGATGCTTTACTAACGAACTTAAACTCCATTTTGACGGGCGATGGTAAAGCGAATGCCGGTATTGTGCAATCGGTTCAAGATTTAAATATCTTGCTTACTAAAGTCAATCAAGTGACTAACAGCGAAGAGCTGCAAGTCTTAATGCGGGAAATTATTGCTTCAGCAATTACCCTACGGCAAATGCTCGGCTCGGTTCAAGGCGATACAGCATTGTCAGTCGAAAATATTAAACAAGCTAGCACGCAATTGAACGACCTCACTCGAATTATTAGTCAAAGCCCCAGTTCTTTAATTTGGTCTGAGCCGCCCGCAAAAATTATTTTGCCGACAAATGGCACGCAAGGTGGTACGCCAGGCGCAATCACGGCAGGAGGTCAGAAATGATTTTTACACCACTGCAACAATTTCCTTGGCAAGGTCGACGATCACTGCGAAGTGCTGGCTTAGTACTCATTGCCAGTGCCTGTGTAGTTTTGTTTAATGCGTGCGCTCCAACTAAGCCGGCTGAGCAAACCTCCGATTGGCTCGTATCAGTTAAGCGAAGTGGCGAGCCTCGTAAACCCATCTCACCAGTTTGGTTGAAGGTGGGAACGATTAGTGTGACAGCACCCTTTGACGGTAAGTCACTAGTTTACCGACTGAGTGAGGGGCGCTACGATAAAGATTTTTATAATGCCTATATTGCCTTGCCCAATGAAATGTTTGCTAACGCTACACGTACTTGGTTAAACGATGCGGGTGTATTTCGTTTAACCGTTGATCAAAGTAATAGTTTTTTCCCGTATTACACTTTACAAGCTCACGTTGAAGAATTTTATGGTGATTACCGAACAAAGCCTGAAGCAGTTGTGACCATTCAATATTTTTTAAGCGCTGCAAGTACTTCAAAAGCAGCTAATCCAGTTATTTTTACGCCACGCTACAGCCAACGCATTGCCTTGGCTGATAATAGTCGGGCGGCGTTAATGCAGGGTTACCAACAAGCGCTGACGGCAATTTTGCAGCAACTAGAAGCCGATTTTTATCAAAAAAATCTGCAGCTACCCACCCCTTTAGGAAAGTAAATATGAATTTTAGTTACCGCTTTTTTTTGGCGTTTGCCTTAGCCGTAATTTTGAGTGCACCAAGTTTTGCTGATACTTATCCTAGTCGCCCGATTCGTTTAATTGTGCCATTTGCGCCTGGAGGTACAACCGACATTATTGCGCGCAGTATTGCTGATCCCCTTGGACGACAATTGGGTCAACCTGTGATTGTGGAAAATCGGGCAGGCGGCGGCGGTAGTATTGGTGCGCTTGAGGTTGCTCGGGCGCCAAAAGATGGCTACATCATTGGAGTGGCAACGGTGTCTACTACTGCGGCTAACCCGGCCATTAACCCCAAAATTGGCTATGATCCTACTAAAGATTTTTCACCTATTACGAATATTGCGGCTACCCCAAACATCATTGCGGTAAACCCCAATTTTCCAGCAAAAGATTTCAAAACTTTTTTAGAAGTGTTGAAGAAAAATCCAGGTAAATATTCTTATGCTAGTTCGGGTACTGGTGGTATTGGTCATTTACAAACGGAATTATTCAAAAGTTTGACTGGTGTTTATATTGTGCATATTCCTTACCGTGGCGCAGGTCCAGCATTAACGGACACCGTTGCAGGGCAAGTGCCGATCATTTTTGATAACTTACCTTCGGCCTTGCCGTTTATTCGGGATGGTAAGTTAGTACCGATTGTGGTTGCCGCCCCGAAGCGTTTAGCGCAGCTACCTAATGTACCAACTTTTGCTGAAGTGGGTTTAGCTCCCGTGAATCGGATGGCCTACTATGGGCTTTATGGTCCAGTTGGACTTCCCCGTGATATTGTTGAGAAAATTTACGTAGCGACACAAAAAGCAGTCACTGAGCCTGCAGTTCGCAAGCGTATTGAAGATACTGGATCAATCATTAATGTGAATGGACCCGAGGAGTTTGCCAAAGAAATTAAAGCCGAGTACACCGTATATAAAGAAGTAGTAGTAAAACAAAAACTGCAAATTGACTAATGCAGATCAATGAATAACAGCAAAGGAAAGATATGGATTACGGAATTCAAGGTAAGGTAGCCTTAGTCTTGGCCTCTAGTCGGGGCTTGGGTCAGGCGATGGCAGTATCTTTAGCGCGTGAAGGTGTCAAAGTCGCCGTTACGGGGCGTAATCCCGAGGGTTTAAATACTACCGTTGAGATGATTAAAGCATTCGGTGGCACAGCGTTGCCAATCCCTTGGGATTTATCTGAGTTAGGCGCAATTGATCCTAATGTGAGTCTGGTCGAGCAGCAATTGGGGCCGATAGATATTTTGATTAATAACACTGGTGGCCCACCGCCGACGCCTGCAGCTGGCCAAGACCCAAAATTATGGGAAAAAAGTTTTCATGATATGGTCCTATCCTTAATTAGTATTACTGATCGTGTTTTGCCTGGTATGCGCGAACGCCGTTGGGGTCGCATTATTACTAGCACGACGTCGGGAGCAATTGCACCGATTCGTAATTTAGCGATTTCAAATACGCTGCGGGCAGGCTTATCGGCTTGGTCTAAAACCTTAGCGAATGAAGTTGCAGGCGAAGGTATTACTGCTAACATTATCATGCCAGGGCGGGTTGCGACAGATCGATTAAGGCAGCTTGATGAGGCGCGCTCGAAGCGCGAAAATATGACTTATGAAGCTGTTGTTGAGGCAAGCCTTAAGCTGATTCCCGCCGGACGTTATGGCGACCCTAAAGAATACGGTGATACAGCTGCATTTTTAGCTAGTATGAGCGCTGCATACATTACTGGCTCAGTTATTCGGGTTGATGGTGGACAAGTTCAGGGCATTTGATTTATTACGCTAAAGGTCTGGTCTTTTTGTTTAATTCAGTTGTGCTCAGCCACCTTCGGCGTGATCTACGTTCTACTGAGCTGCTCTATTTATTAGTAGCGCTCATTATTTCGGTTACGGCATTATCCAGCGTGGGGTTTTTAGCCGATCGCTTACAACGGGCATTTCAATTTGATGCACGGCAATTAATCGCTGGCGATTTATTAATTGTTTCTGATCGACCCATTACCGAGACTTTTCTTGCTGAAGCCAAGCGACGAGATATTCGTGTTGCCACTACAGTTGTATTTCCTAGTATGGCTAATTCAGCCAAGCAAGCCAAGTTAGTATCTTTAAAGGCGGTGAGTGATACCTATCCTTTACGTGGTAATTTACAACTAGCTGAAAGTACTACTGAGCTAATCGGCGGCCCAAAAGTAGGTACAGTGTGGATCGATGCAGCCGCTGCTATTGCCCTCAATACCCAAGTAGGTGAGCAGCTTAAGCTAGGTGAGCGGCAATTTTTAATTAGCGGGGTGTTGGTTCGAGAATTAGATCGGGGTGCAGGCTTTATGAATTTTGCGCCACGGGTCATGATGCCTTTAATCGATTTAAATTCAACGGGCTTAATTGGCTTAGGCAGCAGGGTTACGTATCGAGCCCTATTTGCTGGTAGCGATGCAGCAATTCAAGCCTATGAAGCTTGGGTGCGACAACAAATAGCGTCCAACGGCCTGCGGGGTATTCAAGTCGAAAATTTGGAAACAGCGCAACCGACGATGCGTAAAACTTTAGAGCGGGCCGAGCGATTTCTCACTCTCATGGCTTTATTAACTGCATTGATTGCAGCAGTAGCAATAGCCTTAGCAGCTCGTCGTTATGTATTAAAGCAGGCTGATGCTTATGCCATTTTGAAATGTTTTGGTGCGACTCAGCGCGATTTAATCTGGCGTCAATTACATCTTCTACTGTATTTAGTTGGTGGCGCTTGTTTTATTGGTGCGGGCTTAGCGTGGTTAGTGCAAGAAGGTTTGGTGTGGTTTTTAGGTGGCCTACTATTAGCCAGCCTGCCTGCACCATCAATTTGGCCAGTGGTGTGGAGTATTTTGTGGGCTGTATTACTGCTCTTTGGTTTTGCCGCTTATCCATTACTTACGCTGACAGCGGTCTCGCCAATTCGGTTAATTCGCCGTGAATTAGGTGCGCTACCGATTGCCGCACGTTGGTCGACCATCATCAGTATCGCAACTTGTTTAGCAATGATTTTTTGGGCAGCGCGTGATTGGAAGCTGGCAGGGTGGGTGAGCCTCAGTTTTGCTGGTGCCATTCTCATTTTTGTAGTGCTTATTTGGCTAATATTGCGCGGCTTAAAAAAATGGAGTGATTCCAAGCAATTTTCGCTGCGTGGTAGCTCGGCCTTTGCATTACGCTTTGCTTTAGCTGCCTTAACTCGGCGGAGTAGTTTTACGATTATGCAAATTTGCGCCTTAGCGATTGCGTTAATGGCAATGCTCTTAATTATTGTTTTACGGCAAGATTTGTTGCCTGCATGGCAGGGATCGGTGCCAGCCAATTCGCCCAACCGCTTTGTGATTAACATTCAAAATGATCAACGCCTTGCGGTTGCTGAAGATTTATCGTTGGCTGGTATTCGTGCTGCGCCACTATATCCAATGGTGCGTGGTCGCTTAATTGATATCAATGGGAAGTCGGTAATCCCAAGTGATTACAAAGATGAAAATGCAAAGCGTTTAGTTGATCGTGAATTTAATCTTTCTTATACTGATACCTTGCCCCTTGGCAATCGCTTAATCGCAGGCGAATGGTTTAGTTCGGATGCAGCCCAAATCTCCCTCGAGAGTGGCATTGCTAAAACCCTAGGCCTAAAGTTAGGTGACGTACTTAGCTTTGAAATTGCCGGTCAAATTGTTTCGGCCAAAATTACTTCATTACGTAAACTAGACTGGAGCTCAATGCGGGTGAATTTCTTTGTCCTTATGCCGCCTCAGACTTTACAAAATTTACCCCAGTCGTGGATTACCTCTTTTTATCAGCCTCCGACACAAGCAAACCTCGATTTGCAGTTAAGTCAAAAATATCCAAACCTGACTGTCGTTGATGTAGGCTTGTCACTTAAACAAATTCAAGATGTCATCGAGCGTTTAACTTCAGCCCTAAGCATTCTCTTTTTGTTTGCTATCGTTGCGGCTATTTTGGTCTTGTTTGCTGCCATTGCAGCGACACAAGAAGAGCGTTTTCGCGATGCCGCTCTGTTAAAAGCATTAGGTACTTCGCGGGGCTTGCTAGCGCAAATTGCTGCGCTAGAGTTAGTCGTGATTGGCGGCTTGGCAGGATTATTAGGTGGTTTGGCGGCTTCTGCTGCAGCTTGGGCCTTAGGGCGCTATGTGATGGAGCTTGAGTTTTATGCTTTTTTTCAACCCCTCATCTTTGGTTTGCTGATGGGTTTAGTAGCTTGTGCTTTGGCGGGCTATCGTTTTTATCGCAAAATTCAAGTAACCACTGCAGTCAATTGCCTGAGAGAGGCAATGTAAGATAAAGGTAGTGAAACTCGATAATGTTTAGCGCTTTAGGCGTGGCAATTGCACCAGCTTAGTTTGAGCAAAGCGATCTGGCCAGCTTTGGCGACTTGTGTCTGAACGGCGATCGAGAAAAATACTCAGCGGTGAAAATAGTAGCGCCACCACAAATAATAATTCAATAATTTGCCATTGTTGAAAGTGAAAGATGCCCTGTAAGACTATGCAGGGAAGCAACCACAGAGAGCCATAAATATAGCGCGAGATTGCCCGCCGCCGAGAAAGGATTTGGTCTGAATTAGAAAGCAGTTGAATTTGCCAAGTTTGCATGGCTAGCGTTTGACCAGTTCGGGTCCAGTACCAAACAAAATACAGACCTAATACACCATATAAATAAAAAAAAGTAAGCCAACTGGGTAGTGTAATTTGAAAGAGCATGCCTAAAGCTAAATTGGGCAGTAAAAATGTTAGTGCAACGACCCCGAGCAAGACTAATTGCTCGTAGAGATTGCAGGCTACACGGCGCCAAAAACCGGGCGCGGGTAAGCGGTTAATTGCTGCTTGACTCATCGCAGAACTTATTTATTAGCTGGATAAGTTTGCAAGCTGGGGGAGGTAGCCGTGCTAGGTTTTTTTTGGCTATTTTCGCGTGCTGCGAGTTTTTGTTTTTCTTCATCAGGTAATTGTTGATACGCTTGCCAGGCCTCATTTTTTTTATCGTTAGGAAACTTGAGACTACTTAAATAATTTTCACGGGCTAAGCGACGATCTTTTTGAGATAACTTGGCCCACTCGAGCATTCGGGCTTGTAATCGCTCTTGTTCTGCAGCACCTATTTTAGGATATAGGTTGGCTAACTTAGCCCATTTTTGCCGACTTTCGTTGGTCATTGAGGGCCAGTCACCCTCTAAGGGCGCAAGAATTTGTTGTTGCGCAGGACTTAAGCTCGCCCAATTACTAATGGGTTTTTTATCACCAGTATTCGCGCTGGTTTTGCCATGGGGTGCAATTGGCGTAACTAGCGGAGGTGTTAAGGCATTCGTTACTGGTTGGTTAGTGGTTTCAGTCGGCACCTCATTGCTCACGGTAGATTGTGCCCATACTTGCGGGGCGAGTAGACCAAGAACTAGATTGGCGTTCATGAGTAAGCCAATACTAAAGATCAAGCTGAGGCGCTGCGGATTCAACATCGCTATGGGTGGATTGAAGTATCGATTCAGGAGGGAGAGGCAGCGTTTGCTGCGGCGGGCTCAAGACTATCGGGACTCAGTTCGTGACTCAGGTCACGATGCGCTTTTAAAAACGCTAAAAAACCGCTATCGGCATAAGCGTTGGGGGGCACATCATCGGTGAGAATTGCTGCATCTAGAACAGCAAGGTCTTGCAAGCGCGATTCTTGTTGCCAATCGGTAATCGCCATCAAACCAAAAATAACCGCTGCGCTAGCGGCAAGCCACATCAGCATGTTAAATATGGGGCCGTGCTTAGCATCGCCACTGAGTTGGCTTCCCGTTTGACCGCCAAAAGCAGGTGCAAAGTTACGCTGCCAGAAAAACGGCGTAGGGGTTTTTTGCGCGCGTAGCGCGTGCAGTCTTGCCTCGTCTAGACGATGACGAATTTTTGGCACAAGTTGTTGCGCACCTTGCTGCAAAAGAGCCATTGCGCTCTGGGCAAATTGTGCCTCTTCGGTCGGTGTAAGGCCCGCGGTTTGGCTTTGCCCGCCTGATTGAGTGGGTCGAGAAGATTGGGTTGGTGCGGTAGGGCGGTTCACAGCGAGATTCCTTTGGCTTTTAATGCCTTAGCTAATGCTTGGGTAGCGCGGGAGCAGTGAGTTTTTACACTACCCTCACTGCATCCCATTGCTAAGGCGGTATCGGTAATACTGAACTCCTCCCAATAACGCATTAGGAAGGCTTCTTGTTGACGACTTGGTAATTTTGATATTTCTGCTTCAAGAATAGCAATTAACTGAATTTTCTCGAGTTGCTGTGCACCATCTTGATGAATACTGCTTTCATCGGGCGCAATTAAGTGCTCTAGCGGGTCGTAATCCTCGTTTTCAAGCTGTTTTTTACCTAAAGCCGAAAACAAGGTAACCCAGGTATTGCGAACCTTTTGGCGTCGAAACCAATCATGAATGCGGTTCTGTAGAATCCGCGTAAAGATGAGGGGTAGCTCATTAGCGGGGCGGTCGCCATATTTTTCAGCCAGCTTAATCATGGCATCTTGGACAATATCTAGGGCTGCATCATCGTCTCGCACGGCATATACCGCCTGCTTAAAGGCCCGTTTATCGATACCACTGAGAAAGTCGGCTAACTGTTGGGGGCTTGCCATAATGGCTAGATATAAAAGGACGAATTCACGGTTAAATAAGGGTTTTCACCCCCATTCTAGGGTATTGCTTTACAATCTAAGGCTCAGTATTTAAAAACCATTCAAGAAGTGGCTTTTATTTTTGCTTTAATTTTAAGCAGCAGCGCCGCCCGAACCAGGTCCAAAAGTCTAGGAAAGGGCTGACTAAACAATTTTTTGCCGAAAATTGCAAAGGAAATGAAATGAATACCAGCAGCGCAGAATTCTTGGCCTCAAAGGCTAATACCCCCACCGTTTCTCAAAATACTGGCCCCGAAATGATTGGCGCCGAAATGCTCGTTCATGCTTTGCATGCTGAGGGCGTTGAGTATGTTTGGGGTTATCCCGGTGGTGCGGTCCTCTTTATTTATGATGAAATCTTTAAACAAGATAAGTTTGAACACATTTTGGTGCGCCATGAGCAAGCAGCAGTGCATGCTGCCGATGGCTATGCGCGTGCGACTGGTAAGGTTGGTGTTGCCTTAGTTACTTCGGGCCCTGGCGTAACTAATGCTGTTACCGGTATTGCTACGGCGTATACCGATTCAATTCCCATGGTGATTATTTCTGGCAACGTACCTACTTATGCGATTGGTGAAGATGCGTTTCAAGAGGCGGATACCGTTGGTATTACGCGGCCAATCGTTAAGCATAATTTTTTAGTTAAGGACGTTAAGGATTTAGCTTTAACCTTGAAAAAAGCCTTTCATATCGCTCAAACTGGGCGTCCTGGTCCTGTTTTGGTTGATATACCCAAAGACGTTTCGGCAGCGAAGGCCCCGTTTTACTATCCTGCTGAGTTAACAATGCGGTCTTATAACCCAGTGGTAAAGGGTCATAGCGGGCAAATTCGTAAGGCTGTAGCCTTGCTGCAGCAAGCTGAACGTCCTTATATTTATACTGGCGGCGGCATCATTTTAGGCAATGCAGCGCCGGAATTAAAAGCCTTTGCTGATTTATTAGGTTACCCCGTCACTAATACATTGATGGGTTTGGGCGGCTTTCCTGGTACGAGCCCCCAATTTTTGGGCATGCTCGGTATGCATGGAACGTATGAAGCGAATATGGCCATGCAACATAGCGATGTCTTAATTGCGATTGGTGCACGCTTTGACGACCGCGTTATTGGTAATCCCGAACATTTTGCCAGTCATCCGCGCAAAATTATTCATATTGATATTGATCCATCCGTCATTTCGAAGCGGGTTAAGGTAGATGTACCCATTGTTGGCGATCTCAAAGAGGTATTGGTCGAGATGACCGCGCAATTGCAGGCCGCTGGCCCATTAAAAAATGATACTAAGCTCGCCGCATGGTGGCAACAAATTAATGAGTGGCGTAAGAAAGATTGTCTTAAATATGATCGCGACTCACAAATTGTTAAGCCACAGTATGTCGTTGAGAAGTTATTTGAATTGACTGGAGGCGATGCCTTTATTTGCTCCGACGTTGGCCAGCATCAAATGTGGGCAGCACAGTTTTATAAATTTGATCAACCCCGACGCTGGATCAATTCAGGAGGCCTAGGCACGATGGGGGTTGGTTTGCCTTATGCCATGGGGATTAAAAAAGCCTTTCCTGATAAAGATGTCTTCACTATTACGGGTGAGGGCTCGATTCAAATGTGTATTCAAGAATTGTCGACTTGCAAGCAATACAACACACCAGTCAAAATTGTTTCATTAAACAATCGCTACTTGGGTATGGTACGGCAGTGGCAAGAACTCACCTATAACCGCCGCTATTCCAGTTCTTACATGGATTCCTTGCCAGACTTTGTGAAGTTAGCGGAAGCCTTTGGTCACGTCGGCATGTTAATTGAAAAGAAAGCCGATGTTGAGCCTGCTTTAAAAGAAGCTATTCGCCTTAAAGATCGCACAGTTTTTATGGATTTTCAAACCGATCCAGAAGAAAACGTCTGGCCGATGGTGCAGTCGGGCAAAGGCATTACTGAAATGCTGTTAGGTAGCGAGGAGTTGTAATGCGTCACATTATTTCAGTTTTACTTGAAAATGAACCTGGCGCCTTGTCCCGCGTGGTGGGTTTATTTTCGGCGCGTGGTTACAACATTGAAACGCTAAGCGTTGCGCCAACTGAAGATCCCTCACTATCACGTATGACTATCGTCACGATTGGCTCGGATGATGTTATTGAGCAAATTACTAAGCACTTGAATCGCTTGGTTGAAGTTGTCAAGGTATTTGATTTGACTGAAGGCCCACATATTGAGCGTGAATTAATGATGATTAAAGTACGGGCAGTTGGCAAGGAACGCGAAGAATTAAAGCGTACCGCCGATATTTTTCGTGGGCGCATTATCGATGTGACTGATAAATGCTACACCATCGAATTAACTGGCGATAGCACGAAGTTAGATGCGTTTATCGATTCGATTGATCGAGTTTCTATTTTAGAAACCGTCCGTTCTGGCGCAACAGGCATTGGTCGGGGTGAGCGTATTCTTAAAGTGTAATTGGTAGTTTATTTTGTAATAGCGATAACTTATATCAACAAGAAGGAAATAGTATGAGAGTGTTTTACGATAAAGATGCAGATCTATCCTTAATTAAAGGAAAAAATGTGACCATCATTGGTTATGGTTCACAGGGTCATGCACATGCCTTAAATCTGAAAGATTCTGGTGTCAATGTTACGGTGGGCTTGCGTAAACATGGCGCTTCATGGAAAAAAGCTGAACAAGCCGGTTTAGCAGTGAAAGAAGTGGCCGATGCCGTTAAGGACGCCGATGTGGTGATGATGTTATTGCCCGATGAAGATATTGGTGCGGTTTATAAAGCGGAAGTACATAACAATATTAAGCAGGGCGCAGCCTTAGCATTTGCCCATGGTTTTAATGTGCATTATGGTCAAGTAGTGCCACGCGCCGACTTAGATGTGATCATGATTGCCCCTAAAGCGCCTGGTCATACCGTGCGAAATACGTATACCCAAGGTGGTGGCGTGCCTCATCTCATTGCGGTATATCAAGATAAATCAGGTCATGCTCGTGATGTCGCACTCTCTTATGCCACTGCCAATGGCGGTGGACGCGCCGGCATTATTGAAACGAATTTCCGCGAAGAAACTGAGACCGATTTATTTGGTGAGCAAGCAGTGTTGTGCGGCGGCACGGTTGAGTTAATTAAAGCGGGTTTTGAAACTTTGGTTGAAGCTGGCTATGCGCCTGAAATGGCTTACTTTGAATGTTTACATGAATTAAAGCTCATTGTTGATTTAATTTATGAAGGCGGTATTGCCAACATGAATTACTCGATTTCGAATAATGCCGAGTATGGTGAATATGTTTCTGGCCCACGCATTGTGACTGAAGAAACTAAAAATGTCATGCGTCAGTGTTTGAAAGATATTCAAACTGGTGAGTATGCAAAGAGCTTTATCTTGGAGAATAGAGCGGGTGCGCCCACTTTAATTTCCCGTCGTCGTTTAACTGAAGAACATCAGATTGAAGAGGTTGGTGCTAAGTTACGCGCGATGATGCCGTGGATTGCGAAAAATAAATTAGTTGATAAAGCGAAAAACTAAGTGGATATAGGCCAGTTTCGATGATGTATCCCCATCCCCTTATTGCTAAAGAAGGCTGGCCTTATTTAATTGGTTTGGCGATCGTTATTTTGATCGTGCAGCATTTTGGCGGTTTATTGTGGTCATGGCCGCTGTGGCTCATTTTCTTTTTTGTCTTGCAGTTTTTTCGTGACCCACAGCGTATTGCTCCATTAGGTCGCGATTTAGTAGTGTCGCCTGCTGACGGCCGAATTGTTGCGGTTGAGGTGTGTAATGACCCCTATGCTGATCGCGAGGCATTAAAAATGAGTGTCTTTATGAATGTTTTTAATGTGCACTCGAACCGAATTGCAGTGACGGGGCATATACGTAGCATTCAATATTTTCCGGGCTCGTTTGTGAATGCCGATTTGGACAAAGCCTCTACGCAGAATGAACGCAATGCTGTAGTAATTGAGGCTAACAGCCAAATCATTACTTTAGTGCAGGTAGCAGGGCTCATTGCACGGCGCATTTTATGTTATGTGCATGTTGGCGACCGCGTAAAAAGGGGTGAGCGCTATGGTTTCATTCGCTTTGGTTCGCGGGTTGATGTGTACTTACCTCTAACCGCTGAGCCATTAGTGAGTGTGGGCGATATTGTTTTTGCGACTAAAACTGCGCTAGCGCGTTTACCAGGTTTAGATACGTAATGCCATTTCGTCGCCGTTTACGATTCGATCGTAGCCGTTTAAAGCGCCAGCGTACTTTAGGTCGCGAAGGCGATGCTTGGAATGGAGATACGCATAGCGCGGCCGACGATCATCCTGATTTTGAGGTTGAGCAAGAAATTGAATTGAAGCCTCGCCTGCGTAGCAAGGGAATTTATTTGTTACCTAATGCGTTTACAACCGCTGCTTTATTTTGTGGTTTCTTTGCGATCGTGAATGGCATGAACCACCAATTTGAAACTGCGGCAATTGCAATTTTCGCAGCCTTAGTTTTAGATGGCATGGACGGTCGGGTAGCAAGGATGACCAATACCCAAAGCGCTTTTGGTGAGCAATATGATTCTTTATCTGACATGGTTTCATTTGGCGTTGCGCCGGCTTTGGTGGCGTACGAGTGGGTTTTAAAAGATTTAGGTAAATGGGGCTGGTTAGCTGCCTTTACTTATTGTGCTGGTGCAGCCTTACGACTAGCACGTTTCAATATTAATACCGGCGTCGTTGATAAGAAATTTTTTCAAGGCCTGCCAAGCCCAGCCGCCGCCGCTTTATTAGCAGGCTTTATTTGGTTGGCTGATGACAATAAGTTGCCCGTTAAAGATTACGCCATTCCTTGGGTGACTTTCTTTATAACGGTTTATGCTGGTTTAACGATGGTTTCTAATGGCTATTTTTATAGCGGCAAAGCCTTAGATGTGCGCTACCGCGTGCCATTTTGGGTTATGGTCTTGCTAATACTGGGTTTTGTGCTGATTTCATCAAACCCCCCGGTGACCTTATTTGCTGTTTTTGTTGCCTATTCAGTCTCAGGATATGTCATTTGGGCTTGGCGTCGCTTTGCCGCTAAAGGCTAAGTAAACTAATTTGATGTATAGTTTATCTATGTTGATGAATTTAACCCCTAATTTAGCCCTGCTTCTATTAGCACTAAGCCTAGCGCTTGGGGCGGGTAAGCCTTGAGTTAATGAAACCAGATTGATTCATTAATCCAAACATACCGGCCCCAGCAAATTGCTGGGGTTTTTGTTTTGTAGTTTGCGTAATGCAGTGCAGATCGATGAGTAGCGATTTATTGGAGAGTAACCATGACAGACAAATTAATTATTTTTGATACCACCTTGCGCGATGGCGAGCAGTCGCCTGGCGCCTCGATGACTAAAGACGAAAAAGTCCGCATTGCGCGACAACTTGAGCGCCTTAAGGTGGATGTGATCGAAGCAGGCTTTGCGGCTAGCTCAGAAGGTGATTTTGACGCAATTTCGGCAGTTGCTGCAGCCGTGAAAGATTCCACTGTTTGTTCTTTAGCGCGTGCCAATGATCGTGATATTACGCGGGCTGCCGATGCATTAAAGGCCGCTAATTCAAAGCGGATTCATACTTTTATTGCCACTAGCCCATTGCACATGGAAGTGAAATTGCGGATGACGCCCGACCAAGTCTTAGATCAAGCGATACGCTCAGTTCGCTTCGCACGTAACTTAGCTAATGATGTGGAATTTTCAGCTGAAGACGGGTATCGCTCAGAAATGGATTTTTTGTGTCGCGTATTTGAAGCCGTTATCGATGCTGGAGCAACGACCATTAATGTTCCCGATACTGTTGGCTATGCCATTCCTGAGTTATATGGCGAGTTTATTAAAACTTTGCGTACCCGCGTGCCTAATTCGGATAAAGCGGTTTGGTCGGTACATTGCCATAACGATTTAGGTATGGCGGTGGCTAATTCTTTGGCTGGGGTGAAGATTGGAGGGGCTCGACAAGTAGAGTGCACGATTAATGGTTTAGGTGAGCGCGCTGGTAATACTTCATTGGAAGAAATTGTGATGGCTTTGCGCACCCGTAAAGACTACTTCAATTTAGTTTCAACAATTGATGCCACTCAAATTGTGCCGGCTTCAAAATTGGTTTCCCACATTACGGGCTTTGTCGTGCAGCCCAATAAAGCCGTGGTTGGAGCTAATGCGTTTTCACATGCCTCTGGTATTCATCAAGATGGTATTTTGAAAGCCCGCGAAACCTATGAAATTATGCGTGCTGAAGATGTAGGTTGGTCAGCAAATAAAATAGTCTTGGGTAAGTTATCTGGTCGAAATGCATTTAAACAACGCTTAGATGATTTGGGCTTAACTTTAGAGTCGGAGGCCGACTTTAATGAAGCATTTGTGCGCTTTAAAACCTTGGCAGATCAAAAAGCGGAAATCTTCGACGAAGACATTATTTCGATTATGTCGGAGGCTGCTCATGCTGAAGAACACGATTTTTATCATTTTATTGGCATTAGCCAGCACTCTAAAACCGGTGAAAGACCAATGGCTCGAGTGAGTTTTCGCATGGGTGATACCGACGTCAGTGCAGAGGCTGAAGGCAATGGGCCGGTTGATGCGAGCTTAAACGCAATTGAGACTTTAGCTAAAAGTGGTGCTGAACAGCTTTTGTACTCGGTTAATGCGATTACTTCTGGCACCCAATCGCAGGGTGAAGTGACTGTGCGCTTGGCAAAAGGAGGACGTATTGTGAATGGGGTGGGTACCGATCCTGACATCATTGCAGCTTCAGCTAAAGCCTATTTATCTGCCTTAAACAAGCTTTACGATCCACGGCATGTGAAGTTAAACGCCCAAATGACCCCATAAGCTGCCTTATATCAAGCAGATTGCCCTCTATTTTGAATTCTGCTACAATTCGATGGCTTTGATTTATAAAGCTTTTTTTAATCGCACGACACTAAAAGGGTGAAAGCTCGGGTGTTCGCAAGTAAGGAGTAATACGATGTCAGTAGTTCATAGTCAAACGGCGGAAATCGTCAAAGAAAACGCGCGTAGCGCAAATGATACGGGTAGCCCTGAAGTTCAAGTGGCCTTATTAACCGCTCGTATCAACGACCTTACACCCCATTTCAAGGCAAACGCCAAAGATCATCACAGCCGTCGTGGTTTGTTGAAGATGGTTTCGCGTCGTCGCCGTCTCTTGGATTATCTCAAGGGCAAAGATCTGGATCGTTATCGCGCGTTGATTGAGAAGTTAGGCCTCCGTAAGTAATTGGCTGGCATTTAGTAGCAGTTTGAGTGCTTCTAGATTACCTGTTTAGGGGATCGTGTCATTCCAATGCGTCTCTCAGCCCCCATTGCCCTGCGCTGAGTGCCTCACTGGAATGGCATCCCTTGTAATCTCGAATTGCTCCAGCGTAGTCGAGGCGCTGCATTTCCTCGGCGAGCGTTAAGTAGCTTGTTTTAGCATCCATTTGGAATGCACAAGCACAATTTGGAGAATGAAAAAATGACCATGTTTAATAAAGTAGTAAAGACCTTTCAATGGGGCCAACAGCAAGTAACAATGGAAACGGGTGAAATCGCGCGTCAATCTGGCGGTGCGGTTATGGTAGATATAGGCGATACGGTGGTATTAGCCACTGTTGTAGCTTCAAAATCAGCAAAACCCGGGCAAGATTTTTTCCCTCTTACGGTTGATTATTTAGAAAAAACCTATGCCGCAGGCAAAATTCCTGGTGGCTTTTTCCGCCGTGAAGGACGTCCATCAGAAGGCGAAACCTTAATTTCGCGTTTAATCGATCGCCCAATTCGCCCGCTATTTCCTGAAGGTTTTTATAACGAAGTGCAAGTGGTCATTCATGTTTTATCGATTAACCCCGACATTCCTTCAGACATTCCTGCCTTAATTGCTGCATCAGCGGCTTTATCGATTTCAGGAATTCCGTTTAATGGCCCCATTGGTGCGGCCCGCGTGGGTTATCGTGATGGTCAGTATTTACTTAATCCAACCCGTGCTGAGCAAGCAACCAGCGATCTCGATTTAATTGTGGCTGGTACGCAGGCCGCAGTGTTAATGGTTGAGTCTGAAGCACAACAATTACCAGAAGATGTGATGTTGGGTGCAGTCGTTTATGGCCACGATCAAATGCAAATTGCGATTAACGCCATTCAAGAAATGGTCCGCGAAGCTGGTAAACCCGAATGGGATTGGCAAGCCGCACCGAAGGATGAGCCTTTAATTGCCAAGGTGACAGCCCTTGCTGAGGCGCCTTTACGTGAGGCCTATCAAATGCGCCAGAAACAAGCGCGCTCAACCAAGCTCAAAGAAATTAATAAAGAAGTGTTGGCTAAGTTAGCGCTTGACGGTGATATAGATGAAGTTGCTGTGGGTAATATTTTGTTTGAGATTGAAGGCAAAATTGTGCGTAGTCAGATTTTGAATGGTGAACCCCGGATTGACGGGCGCGATACTCGCACTGTTCGCCCAATTGAAATTCGTAGTGGTGTTTTGCCTCGTACCCATGGTTCAGCGCTCTTTACCCGTGGTGAAACCCAGGCTTTGGTAGTTGCTACCTTGGGCACTGCACGCGACGAACAAATTATCGATGCACTTGAAGGCGAGCACCGTGATCGTTTCATGTTCCACTACAACATGCCTCCATTCGCTACTGGTGAAACCGGTCGGGTTGGTAGCCCGAAGCGTCGCGAAATTGGCCATGGTCGTTTAGCGAAGCGCGCACTCATTCCTGTGTTACCAAACCCAGAAGATTTTGCTTATAGCATTCGAGTTGTTTCTGAAATTACTGAATCAAATGGTTCTTCATCGATGGCTTCAGTCTGCGGTGGTTGTTTAGCCTTAATGGATGCAGGTGTCCCTGTTAAAGCACACGTTGCTGGCGTAGCAATGGGCCTCATTTTAGATGGCAACCGATTTGCTGTCTTAACTGATATTTTGGGTGATGAAGATCATTTAGGCGATATGGACTTCAAGGTAGCCGGCACAGCAAATGGCATTACCGCTTTGCAAATGGATATCAAAGTACAAGGCATTACCAAGGAAATTATGCAAGTGGCTTTAGCGCAAGCTAAAGAAGGTCGTCTACATATTCTGAGCAAAATGCAAGAAGCGATGGGTTCGGTTCGTACTGAGTTATCAGAGCATGCTCCCAGAATGGTGTCCTTCAAAATTCATCCCGATAAAATTCGTGAAGTAATCGGTAAGGGTGGCGCTACCATTCAAGCCTTAACTAAAGAAACGGGTTGCAGCATCAATATTGAAGATGATGGTACGGTTACCATTGCCTCTACCAGCGCTGATGGCTTAGCTGAAGCAAAGAGCCGAATTGAGGGCATTACCGCTGAAGCTGAGGTAGGCAAGATTTATGAAGGCCCTGTAGTGAAGTTGCTTGAATTTGGCGCCTTAATTAATATTCTGCCCGGCAAAGATGGTCTTTTGCATATTTCCGAAATTGCTAATGAGCGCGTGAAAGAAGTCAAAGATTATTTGCAGGAAGGTCAAATTGTGCGAGTGAAGCTATTGGCTGCCGATGAACGTGGTCGTTTACGCCTGTCATTAAAAGCAGCAATGGCTGAAGAGGGTGGCACAATTGCACCCTTAGCGGCTGGTGCTAGTAGCTCGCCTACTGCTGAATCTGCTGAAAGTTCACCTGCGAATGGTGAAACGGTCTAAGTAAAAGAGTTTTTACTTAGACAAATGATCTGATTGTGAACGGAGATGACCGATGCGCGTGATTGAAATTCGTGAACACGGTGCGCCTGAAGTCTTAGTTTCAAGCACTCGTCCTGATCCTGCTGTACCAGCGGCGGGTTCTGGCGAAGTGTTAATTCGGGTTTTAGCTGCTGGTATTAATCGCCCCGATGTATTGCAACGCAAGGGTCATTACCCCGTTCCTGCTGGCGCCTCTGATATCCCCGGCCTTGAAGTCGCTGGCGAGATTATCGGTGGCGATTTAGCGCATGCCGACAATACTTTTGGCCTTAAGTTAGGCGATAAAGTCTGTGCCTTGGTGCAGGGCGGTGGTTACGCTGATTTATGTTTGGCTCCCATTGCGCAATGTTTGCCTTATCCAATTGGTTTTAGCGACCTAGAAGCGGCAGCCTTACCCGAAACCTTTTTTACCGTATGGAGCAATGTCTTCATGCGCGGTGCGCTGGCTAAGGGCGAAACTTTATTAGTGCAGGGCGGGTCTAGCGGTATCGGGGTTACTGCGATATTAATTGCCAAGGCTCTAGGTCATCGGGTTTTAGTTACTGCAGGTAGCGATGAAAAATGCGCTGCTTGTATAAAGTTAGGCGCCGATGTTGCCATTAATTATAAAACCCAAGATTTTGTTGTAGAAGTTAAAAAAGCGACTAATGACAAAGGCGTGAATGTAATTTTAGATATGGTTACAGGTGCCTACGTACAGCGCGAAATTGATTGCTTGGCCGATGATGGCCGCATTGTGATTATTGCAATTCAAGGTGGCTCGAAGGCAGAAGTCAATACGGGTCAAATTTTACGGCGGCGCCTAACGATTACCGGCTCTACTTTACGACCGAGACCAGTTGCTTTTAAAAAGCAAATTGCGCAAGCTTTGTATTCACAAATTTGGCCTTTACTAAATGCTGGTCAATTAAAGCCTGTAATTTATAAAACCTTCAGCATGAATGACGCTGCCGCTGCGCATCGCTTAATGGAATCGAGCGAGCATGTGGGCAAAATTATTCTCTCGGCTTAATTCAGCATATGCGCCCACTCATTATTATTGCTAATTGGAAAATGCACGGCAGCTTTAGCCGTAATCAAACTTGGTTTCAAGAGGTATGTCGCACAATGGAGCAAGGCATGCCTTCGGGTCGACGGTATGCGGTATGTGCACCATTTCCTTATTTAGCTCAATGTGCAGAGTTAATTCGCGCCGGCGGAATTGCCACCCTCAGCTTAGGCGCACAAGACGTATCAGCTCATCTTGATGGCCCCTATACCGGTGAAGTATCTGCTCCCATGTTAGCTGAGCTTGCCTGTTCTTATGTCATTGTTGGCCATTCCGAGCGGCGTGAGTTACACCACGAAACTGATGAACATATTGCCGAGAAAGCATTACTTGCTTTAGACCATGGCTTAACTCCCATAATTTGTGTGGGTGAAACTGCCGATCAGCGTAATTCAGGTCGAGCAGAAGAAGTGGTGCGCTCACAAATTGCACGTCAAGTTGCAGTTTTGCAAGATCGCTTGGTCGACTCTTTAATTGCTTACGAGCCTGTATGGGCTATAGGCACCGGTAAAGTAGCTACAGCCCAAGTAGCTCAAGATATGCACCGCGCTATTCGCTACCAATTGGCTGAATTTAATGAAGAAGTCGCTTCACATATAGCTATTTTATATGGTGGTAGTGTTAAACCTGAGAATGCTGCGGAATTATTTGTCATGCCTGATATTGATGGCGCTTTAGTGGGCGGCGCTTCGTTAATAGCACACGATTTTCTTGCGATTTGCAGAGCGTAAATATTTTATTGGAGATTGAGTATGGAATGGTTTTTAACTCTATTAACTGTATTGCAGATAGTTTCTGCCTTAAGCGTAATTGGCTTAGTTTTATTGCAGCAAGGTAAGGGTGCTGATATGGGTGCTGCATTTGGCTCTGGCGCTTCAGGTAGTGTCTTTGGTGCTAGTGGCTCGGCTAATTTTCTTTCACATGCCACTGCTATTTTTGCCACCGTATTTTTCTTAAGTACTTTGGGGCTTACTTGGGTGGGCAATAAAAAAACTACCGTGCCTGGCGTACTCTCAGGGTCTTCGCTACCTGCGACTGGTGATGTGCCAGTGCCAGTAGCGCCTGTTGCGCCAAATGCACCTTCAGCTAGCCCAGCAAAAAATGCTGCCGCACCAGCTTCAGCAACAGAGCCTGCCGCAGCTAAAGATGTCGGTAAGCCAGTAGTACCAAAGTAATTCCTATTTTGACAGGAAGTTGTAAAATTTTAGATGTTCAGTCATTTTGTAATATGCCGACGTGGTGAAATTGGTAGACACGCTATCTTGAGGGGGTAGTGGCTTAGGCTGTGCGAGTTCGAGTCTCGCCGTCGGCACCAAATGATTTTTAAATGCTATTTGGCAGCATTCAGTATTATTGTTATCGAGCTGCCCCGATAAGTAGACTTGACCTTCATATTTTGCATCATCTACTGTAAAATATTTGTTACTATTATTAGGCGTGTAATAAATTAACATATTTATGCGGAGTAGCGAATGAATACAAAACTTTCTTTGTACCTAGTTTCTTTAAGTACAGTATTTATCGTGTCCGCTTGTGGTGGTGAAGGCAGCATATCAAGTACTACACCTGCAAATAATGCAGCCTCAGCCATTCCTATGGCCGCCGCAGTAGATACTATAGGAAATAATAATTCAGGGTATCCAGCGGGACCTAACCTAGGTGGGTACTATTCTAGCGCCGCACCAACTTGCGGTTCTTCGCCTACTGTAGAGTGTCTCGAGCGAGTTTATGAATCAAATTTTTGCCAGCTTGATCAAGGAGGCAGTCTTACATCGGCCCAGTGCCAAGCAAATATTGCATATATTGCCAGTCAACCTGAAACTGGAAATTTTGATTTAAACAAAAAACCAATTCTGAATAATAGCGTAGGAGTAACAGGAGTTAATTTTTCTTCTATAAATTACGCCACTACTGTACCTCTACCGAATGGCAACCAAACATTTACAGTTTCTGGTGGGTTGGCTATGCCAACGGGAATTGAAAAGTCGAAAATCAAGGGGGTTATCACCTATTTTCATGGGACTCAACTAGATAATCAAGATGTTGGATCAAATATTTCAAGTCCTAACACTTTACTGGCTTTATCTGTGTTCACCTCGCAAGGTTATATTGTGGTGCTACCCGACTATATTGGTCAGGGAGCTAATTATGGGGATGTACACCCATATGTTATCTATCCACAAGCAACTGCTAAAACAGCAATTGATATGCTAAGCGCAGTCAAGCAAAGCATTCAAAGTCAATACGGTTATGTTGCCACCGATAAGTTAAAATTATTTTCAATCGGTTATTCTGAAGGTGGGGCATATTCTCTGTGGTTCAATGCTTATATAAACGATAACCCAAAAGTGTTAGACGCCTTCTATACCTTAACCCATTCGGTTGGCGCCGAGGGTGCATACAGCACATCCGATGTAACAAAAAGTTTTTTATTTGCAGATGTGAGTAAGTCTCCAAACTTATTTAATATTCAAAATCAATGGCTAACTAATGGAGTTAAACCCGCATTATTTGCTGATGCGATGTTGTCTTTTGCTACCTATTCACTGAATGCTGATTTCAGCTTATTTAATCCTGCCTTTTATGCTCTGACTTGTGGTAATTCATTACTAGCTGATCAAGCTAAATGCAAATTTGGTGCGACAAAATATAATTTGGCCCAATCTTTTAGATTGAGTGCTACCTCTCCTGCATCTCAAGTGCTTAATAGTGCCTTTGGCAAAACTATGGGTAACTATACCTTTATAGAAAATGAATTAATGCTTTTTATATCGTCGCATAATAGCGCCTTCTCTTTACTGAGTTCGGAGGATCTTGCTAATGGCAGCACTGCAATTGGCGCTAAACTCAATGCTGCGCTAGTAGCAGCAGATGTAAATTTAAGTAACATACCGAATCGGAGTGTATCTATCATTACGCTCGACCAAGACTCCGTAGTAAGTCCTAATAATTATGATGTTTTATTGGGAAAATATGCGGCAAAAATTAAAACGGCTATTAAAATTCCGGCTGAAATGATTCAAGTTGTTTCTCCCCTCTCAACCAATAAATCAGCTTTAAAATACATGCCAACGGATCATATTGAGGGGAACGCATATACATTTTTATATGCCCTCAATATTTTTAATCAGTTTTAAAATACACTATACCTCTCTGTATCAAGGGCTTCCATTATTTACCCAACACGCTCATATAGCCCGTCAGATAAGAGATGGAAAAGAAGAGGGTATTAGTAATACCTTTTTTAGAGCTGACATTAATTTCAAAGCCTGTTTTCTTTTTTTGAACCAAAAAGTCTTCGCTAAGCTCGATTGAAATTTCCTCACCAAATTCGCAACCCATAGAACCGCATGGGCCGGCCATTCGATTAAGCGATTTAAATGGCACAGTTGCGCCATTCACGATTTGAGCCGATTGATATTCACGCATTCCATTCAAGTAAATGAGTTTTCCCACTGCGCGATAGGTCACATGCCCATGTGAATTTTTAGTAGCTACTAAACCAAACTGCTCACTAGTATTATCTGCGCCGATAGTAAAAATTTCTGGCCCAATATAAGTCACACTTTGATCAGTAGTCGAAGTTTTAATTTGAGTCGCTTTTGCTACCGAGGCAACTTCATCCGAGCTAATGACAATTTCATGGCTTGCGCAGGCAGTGAGCAAAATCCCAACCGTGAAGAGGGATAGAATTTTAAATAGCTTGGCGGGCATGGGCAGCTTTAATGAGAAGGGATGCGTGATTCTAGCCTGAATTTTTGATAGGCTAATCGACTGACGCACCAGAGGCTTTCACCACCTTTTCCCATTTTTGAGTTTCAGCTGCAATAATTTTGCCAAAATCTTCTGGCGTACCAGGAATGGGTACTCCACCTAGCTCTGCAAGTTTTTCTCGCATTTTTGGTTCTGCCAAAATGCGATTTACTTCGGCGTTTACTCGATCAATTGCAGCGCGTGGTGAACCCTTTGGCATACCAATGCCAAACCAAGCAGTAGCTTCATAGCCAGGAACAGTTTCTGCGATCGTGGGTACATTGGGCAAAGAAGGGTCACGCGCCGCAGAGGTAACCGCTAAGGCACGCAGACTGCCAGACTTAATATGGCCTGCAGATGAAGGCAAGTTATCAAATAAGACTTGTACTTGACCAGCCATCAGGTCTACTAAAGCTGGGCCTGCGCCTTTATAGGGAACATGCAACATATTACAACCCGTCATCGATTTAAATAGTTCGCCTGATAAATGCACTGAAGTGCCACTACCCGAGGATGCCATATTGACTTTGCCGGGATTAGCTTTGCAGTAAGCAATAAATTCAGCCACTGTTTTAATGGGCAATGAGGGTGGAATGACCATTACATTCGGGGTACGCACAATGCCAGCTACGGGAGCGATATCACGTATAAAGTTGTAATTCAGATTTTTGTAAAGCGAGGCATTAATACCATTAGCTGGATTGACGAGCAACATCGTGTAACCATCGGGCGCCGACTTAATGACAAATTCAGTGCCAATGTTATTACCGCCACCAGGCTTATTTTCAACAATAACACTTTGTCCTAATAGTTGTGTTAATGGTTGAGCCATAATGCGAGCAAGGACATCTGTAGTGCCAGCAGGGGGATAAGGTACGACCCATTTAATTGGTCGCTCGGGATAGTCGGCTGCCGCAGCTGGATTGATTAAAACAATAAAGGTACAAATACCCGTTAAAACAATTTTGCTAAGGGATGTCATATGGTCTCCTGATTATTTTTTCTATATTACAAGCAAATTGGAGGTCGTGTTAGACCAAATTGGGTGCTTTGTTCAAAAGCATACGCTAATTGCAAAACGTCAAAGTCGGCGCGGTGGCGCCCGACAATTTGGACGCCTACTGGCAGCCCAGTAGCAGTAAACCCGCCCGGCACTGAAATAGCCGGATTGCCTAAAGCGCTAATTAAATAGAGTGATTTCTGCCAGTCGATATAGGTCTGCATCGGCACCCCATTGATTTCGCGTGGATAGTCGAGATCAAGCGAAAAGGGCAGAACTTGATTAACGGGCAAGATTAAAAACTCATATTGAGCCATAAATTCGCGCATGCGGTGGTAGAGCTCGGTGCGTTTAGCTTCAGCACGAGCCAACTGGGGCCCAGTGATGGGTATGCCTTGTTCGGCATTCCAAATGACCGTATCTTTGAATTTTTTACCATGTTCTGCCATCAAAGGGGTGATGCGCAGCTCAGTACGCCATGCGCGCCACAACATAAAGATCTCATCTGCTTCAGCAATATCGGGTTCGGCGTTGACTACTTCACAGCCCAATGCCTCAAAGACCGAGCGTGAAGCTTCTAAAACGGTAGCGACTGCAGGCTCGACGGGTAGTCCACCCAAGTTTGCGCTAAAGGCGATTTTGACGCCACGGAAATCTCGGCTTAGTGGCTGGTTAAAAATAGTGCCAGGGGCCTCAAGCGCAATCGGTGAGCGATCATCAGGCCCCGCCATGGCTGACATCGCTAAGGCTAAATCAGGCACATTGCGGGCCATGGGTCCCGCTACACTCATGGTGTACCAGCCTAACTGATCGGGCCAATTGGGCACGCGACCAACTGAGGGGCGTAAACCCACCACATTGCAAAAATTGGCTGGATTGCGCAGCGAGCCACCTAAATCGGTGCCATCGGCTAAAGCAATCATGCCAGTAGCTAAAGCAACGGCACCCCCACCAGAAGAGCCACCACAGGTTTTACTCAAATCGTAAGGGTTTGGGGTAGCGCCAAATACAGCATTAAAAGTTTGACTACCAGCCCCAAACTCAGGCGTATTAGTTTTGCCTAAACTAATAGCGCCAGCTTTTTTAAGCCGTTCAACTGGCAATGAATCTACTTCTGGTACGTAGTCTTTGAAGGCTAGCGAGCCAAAGGTGGTTCTCACCCCTTTAGTGAGAAATAAATCTTTGTGGGCCACTGGTAAGCCATGTAAGACCCCAATAGGTGCGCCAGTTGCGATTTGTAAGTCGGCCCTGTGAGCCTCTTGCATGGCTGAATCTGCAGTGAGGGTAACGATAGCATTTAGGGTAGGATTGAAGCGTTCAATTTGATCTAAGTGTGCTTGAATTACTTGTGTGGCTGATAGTTTTTTGGTACGCATGAGCATTGCTAGTTGCGTAGCCGGAAGGAAACAGAGATCAGAATTGAAGGACATATTTTGCTATTTTTAGCCGGTTAGGGTTTTACTTTAGCTCGCAGAAAATGGGTAGAATGGGCAAGCATAATACTATTTATAAATTCGCTTATAAAACTTGATTAATCCACGAATAGGGGATAGCTTTGCAAGCTACTAATATTAATAATCCTGCTTATTTTCATAAAGTAGTCGATTGTCAGTGGGCATGCCCAGCTCACACCCCTGTTCCTGAATATATCCGCCTCATTGCACAGGGTCAATATACCGATGCCTATATGGTTAATTGGGTATCGAACGTCTTTCCTGGAATTCTCGGCCGCACCTGTGACCGCCCGTGCGAGCCCGCCTGTCGTCGCGGTAGAGTGGAAGAGAATAATGGCGCTGATCCTGAACCAGTAGCCATTTGTCGTTTAAAACGCGTTGCCGCTGATTTTAAAGACGATGTGAAGGCACGGATGCCTAAGATAGCAAAAAAAAATGGTAAACGCATTGCTTGTGTGGGCGCTGGTCCATCATCGTTAACGGTAGCCCGCGATTTAGCACCTTTAGGTTATGAAGTAACAGTGTTCGATGGCGAGCAGCGAGCTGGGGGATTTATTCGTTCACAAATACCGCGTTTTCGTTTGCCCGAATCGGTAATTGATGAGGAGACTGGATATATCCTCGATTTGGGGGTTCACTTTAAAGGTGGTGAGCGCATTACTTCAATGAGTGCTTTGTTAGCCGCTGGTTTCGATGCAGTTTATGTGGGCTCTGGGGCTCCCCGTGGCAGAGATCTAGATCTGCCTGGACGCCAAGCAGCAGCCGAGCAAATTCATATTGGAATTGATTGGTTGGCTTCTGTTTCTTTCGGGCATATTACGAGCATTGGCAAAAAAGTGATTGTGTTAGGCGGTGGGAATACCGCAATGGATTGTTGCCGTTCGGCTAGACGGTTAGGCAGCACGGATATTAAAGTCATTGTGCGCAGCGGCTTTGATGAAATGAAAGCCTCGCCTTGGGAAAAAGAGGATGCGATTCATGAAGGGATTCCAATTATTAACTTTCATGTGCCAAAAACTTTCGAGGTGCAAAACGGTAAATTAATTGGCATGACGTTTGCGGTAGTCGAGGCGGTTTATAACGAACAGGGCGAACGGAAATTAATCTCTAATGGCGAGGCCGATATCTTTATTGAATGCGATACGGTGTTATTAGCTGTGGGACAAGAAAATGCCTTTCCTTGGATTGAGGCAAATAGCGGTATTCAGTTTAATCGCCATGGCCTGCCAGAGCTAGATGCGATTTCTTTTCAATCAACCAATCCGCTGGTGTTCTTTGGTGGCGATGCCGCATTTGGCCCCAAAAATATTATTACTGCAGTAGCGCATGGTCATGAAGTAGCGGTCTCAATCGATCGTTTTCTACATCATGAATCGCCAGACCTTAGACCGCCTCCCCGCACCAATTTAATGTCACAAAAAATGGGGATTCATGAGTGGAGCTATCACAATGATGTGTCTGTAGATTTACGCTTTCCAGTGCCATGGGCTGAAGCAGCAAAGGCATTAGCCAATATTCGGGTTGAGGTTGAATTAGGCTTTGACGCCGCTACTGCATTTAAAGAGGCCAATCGTTGTTTAAATTGCGATGTCGAAACTGTCTTTACTCGTGAAACTTGCATTGAGTGCGATGCCTGTGTGGATATCTGCCCAATGGACTGTATTACCTTCACTGAAAACGGTGATGAGCCTGATTTGCGTTTACGTTTAAAAGCACCCGCTACTAATCTCACCCAAGCGCTTTATGTCTCAGCGAATCTGAAATCGGGGCGAGTGATGGTGAAAGATGAGGACGTCTGCTTACACTGCGGCTTATGTGCCGAGCGGTGCCCAACTGGCGCATGGGATATGCAGAAATTTTTGTTAGAAACGACGCAGGCTGGCCCAGCATGCCGAGACCAAAAATTGCACCTCCCGGTGGAGTTGGTATGAAGCGTATTGAAGCGATTAATGATTTCGTAATTAAGTTTGCTAATGTCAACGGCTCTGGATCTGCTTCTGCCAATGAGCTCTTTGCTAAAGCTATTCTACGGATGGGTGTGCCAGTTAGCCCGCGAAATATTTTTCCGAGCAATATTCAGGGTATGCCAACTTGGTATGAGGCGCGCGTTTGCTCTAAAGGATATTTAGGGCGCCGAGGAGGGGTTGACATCATGGTAGCGATGAATCCCCAAACTTGGGATGCCGATGTCGCCGAAATTGAGCCCAATGGTTATCTTTTTTATGATTCAACTCGCTCGATACCTGAGACTCAATTTCGCCAAGACGTGCATACCATTGGCGTACCTCTAACTGAAATTAGTAATGCTAATTATCCCGATGCCCGCCAACGTCAATTATTTAAAAATATTATTTATGTTGGCGCTTTATCGGCTTTGTTAAAGGTCGATACTGCGGTTTTTGAAAAATTGTTTGCTGAGCAATATAAAGGCAAGGAAATTTTGCTTGATTCTAATATTAAAGCTTTTCATTTAGGCTATAACTACATTCAAAAGCATTTTAAAGATGCCTTGGGTATTCAAGTGCGCCGTGAAGATCAAGTCGGGGAGAAAATTTTTATTGATGGCAATAGCGCCATTGCGTTGGGCTGTGTTTATGGTGGCGCGACCGTGGCAGCTTGGTATCCAATTACACCGTCATCTTCGGTTCCAGAAGCCTTCCAAAAATATTGTGAACGTTTTCGAGTCGACAAAAAAACTGGGCATGATCGTTTTGCCATCATTCAAGCTGAAGATGAGTTAGCTTCAATTGGTATTATTATTGGCGCTGCTTGGAATGGGGCGCGGGCATTCACTGCGACCTCAGGCCCAGGTATTTCGCTGATGACAGAATTTATTGGCTTGGCTTACTTTGCTGAAATTCCGGTTGTCATTATTGATGTACAGCGGGGTGGGCCTTCCACGGGAATGCCGACTAGAACTCAGCAATCAGATTTGCTGGCCTGTGCTTATGCCTCGCATGGCGATACTAAACATGTTTTACTTTTTCCTGAAGATCCCTATGAATGCTTCGAGCAATCAGCCGCGGCGCTAGATTTAGCTGAGTTATTACAGACCCCTATATTTTTAATGACCGATTTAGATATTGGCATGAATCAGCGTTTAAGCAAACCATTTTCGTGGGATGAACGGGAAGCATATTACCGAGGCAAGGTGATGTCATTCGCAGACCTAGAAGCGGGGAAAGATTTTGGCCGCTATAAAGATGTTGATGGCGATGGTATTCCTTGGCGTACTTTACCGGGTACTCATCCCACTAAGGGTAGTTTTTTTACCCGCGGCACAACCCGTGACCCCTATGCTCGTTATTCTGAGCGAGGGCCTGACTATATTTACAACATGGAGCGCTTAATACAGAAATTTAAAGTGGCAGCGAATTTAGTGCCGCAGCCAATAATTGAGCAAGGCAAAACCCCCAGCCAATTTGGAGTAATTTATTTCGGCTCAACCAGCCCAGCAATGCAAGAAACGCTCGATGTGCTGCGGGCTGATAACATCGTGCTTGATGCGATGCGAATTCGGGCTTTTCCTTTTTCTAAGGTGGTTAGTGATTTTATTGCCCAGCATGAGAAAGTTTTTGTGGTCGAGCAGAATCGCGATGCCCAAATGCATACCTTGCTAACGACTGAATTAGCCATTGATCCAGCTCATCTCATCAAAATATTGCATTATGACGGGACGCCTATTACCGCACGTTTTATAGTGGCGGCGATCAATCAATATTTGAAAGCAGAGGCCTCCACCAAATCGAATGCACGCCTAGAGAAGGAATCATCATGAAGAAAGAATCAGCATGACGTACATTGCTAAGCCGAGCATGCATCACCCGAGTTTAAGTACCAATAAGGTGGGCTATACCAGACGTGATTATGAGGGGCGTATTTCTACCTTATGTGCAGGTTGCGGGCATGACTCAATTTCTGCAGCAATTGTGCAGGCTTGCTGGGAAATGGATATTGAACCGCATCGAGTCGCTAAATTATCAGGTATTGGATGCAGCTCTAAAACTCCTGACTATTTTCTGGGCGCTTCCCATGGGTTTAATACCGTGCATGGCAGAATGCCCTCAGTATTAACTGGCGCTAATTTAGCGAATCGTGACCTTTTATATTTAGGCGTTTCGGGCGATGGTGATTCTGCTTCAATTGGTTTAGGTCAATTTGCCAACGCCATGCGGCGGAGTGTAAGAATGACTTACATCGTTGAAAATAACGGTGTCTATGGCCTCACTAAAGGGCAATTTTCTGCCACTGCCGATCGTGGTTCGAAAAGCAAGAAGGGGATTGTTAATAACGATAGCCCAATTGATTTAGTGGGCTTAGCTTTACAGTTGGGCGCGACCTATGTAGCGCGCAGTTTTTCTGGTGATAAAGAACAATTAGTGCCTTTGATTAAAGGCGCGATTGGTCATGGTGGCGCAGCTTTTATTGACGTAATTAGCCCCTGCGTCACTTTTAATAATCATGGCGGTAGTACTAAAAGTTACGATTATGTAAGGCAACATAATGAAGCAGTTAGTCGTATTGATTTTATCTCCCAGCACTCGGAAATTACCACTGCGTATGCCCCTGGCGAAGTGGTTGAAGTACTACAGCATGATGGTAGTTATTTAAGGTTGCGTAAATTGGATGATAATTATGATCCCACTAATCGCTATGCAGCCTTAAGCTACATCAATGAACATCAAGAACGCGGCGAAGTGGTGACGGGTTTGCTGTATTTAGATCCGCTTGCCAGCGATTTACATGAAGCGTTAAATACGTGTGTAGAACCGTTGAATTCTTTGGGTGTAGCTGAGCTATGTCCAGGGTCTGAGGCTTTGGCAAAAATAAACGCCTCCTTACGATAAAACATTTATTTTTTTAGGTGCGAACGATGACTGAACGATCTGTCTCCAAATCTATTGTGCATAGTAACTTAGTGCGTTTGCCGCCGAGCGCGACCATTCTAGATGCAGCGCGCACGATGACCAAGGCAAACTGTGGCAGCGTCCTAATTATTTCACCAAATGGCGTCTTAGAGGGTATTGTGACCGAGCGCGATTTAATGACGCGGGTATTAGCTAAGGGCTTGATTCCAGAAAAAACGCTTGTATCTCAGGTGATGACTCCTAATCCCCATTGTGTGCCCCCTGAAATGATTGTGTCACATGCAGTAATGATCATGATTGAACGCGGTTTTAGGCATTTACCCATTGTTGCTGATGATGGAAAAATATTAGGGGTTTTTTCAGCACGCGATGCCTTGCCGAGAGAAATTAGTGATGCTCTTAGTTTGGCTGAATTTCATGATCAGATGAATGATCCGTTGGTTTAATTGAATAGGGGCATGCAATGGAAAGAAAAATCGCCAAGAATGAGCCATATCCTGTAGAAGTTCAGGCTGGCAAAACGTATGCGTGGTGTTCCTGCGGGCTCAGCAAAACTCAGCCTTTTTGTGATGACTCGCATCAAATCACCGACTGTATGCCCTTTGAATTTACGGCTACTGAAAGTAAGGTCATGTATTTCTGCGGGTGCAAACAAACCGTCTCTCCCCCCCTTTGTGATGGGTGCCACCGAGCACTATAGGGGGTCAGTGAGAAGGGTATTGGCTAGGTGCGGTTTAAGCCGCATATTCAGGCCCCAAGAATAGGCTTATTTCCCCCGAATTTCAGCTAGTCTAGAGGAAAACCCTTATAATCTTGTCTGTATTTCAGAAGAGCAATCTAGGCTTCGCTTGATAACTGATTTAGGCTAAATTTGAACCTCGCAAACTACTTTCCGGTTTTGCTTTTTATCCTTGTGGGCATTGCCGTTGGTTTAGTGCCTATGTTGCTAGGCAAGTTAGTCGCCCCCTCTAGCCCTAACGCAGAAAAACTCTCTCCTTACGAATGCGGCTTCGAGGCATTTGAAGATGCGCGGATGAAATTTGATGTGCGCTATTACCTCATTGCCATTCTCTTTATTTTATTCGACCTTGAAACGGCTTTTCTATTTCCTTGGGGGGTAGCTTTACGAGATATTGGTTGGGCAGGCTATGCTTCGATGATTGTCTTCCTCTTGGAATTCGTGGTTGGCTTTGTTTACATCTGGAAAAAGGGCGCCCTCGACTGGGAGTAAATGTTATGGCCTTAGAAGGTGTACTGAAGGAAGGTTTCATCACGACCTCAGCCGATCAGCTGATTAACTGGACTCGTACCGGTTCTCTGTGGCCTATGACTTTTGGTTTAGCTTGTTGCGCAGTGGAGATGATGCATGCAGGCGCTGCGCGTTACGATTTAGATCGCTTCGGCGTAGTGTTTCGTCCTTCACCGCGGCAATCTGATTTGATGATTGTGGCTGGCACGCTTTGTAACAAAATGGCCCCTGCCTTACGTAAAGTATATGACCAAATGCCTGAGCCACGCTGGGTCATTTCAATGGGTTCATGTGCTAACGGCGGTGGTTATTACCATTACTCTTATTCCGTTGTGCGGGGATGCGATCGAATTGTGCCCGTTGATATTTATGTTCCCGGGTGTCCCCCGACAGCAGAAGCCTTAATTTACGGCATTATTCAATTGCAGGCCAAGATTGGTCGCACCAGCACCATTGCACGTAAGGCGTAAATCGAGCCACTATGTCTGCGCGCTTACATCATCTTGCTGAAACCATTCAAAAGGTCTTAGGTTCACGGGTTAAATCGGTAGAGGTGGCCCTTAACGAGGTGACCTTAGTGGTTGGTGCCGACGATTATTTAGCGGCTGCCTTGATGTTACGTGATGATCCGACATTGGCTTTTGCGCAACTAATTGATTTGTGTGGCGTAGATTACCAAGATTATGGCGATGGTACGTGGACTGGTTTACGTTTTGGTGTCGTTACGCATTTACTTTCCCTGCAACATAATCAACGCTTACGTTTACGCGTATATGCACCCGATGATAGCTATCCAGTAGTCGCATCGCTGGTGCCCGTGTGGAACTCGGCTAATTGGTTCGAGCGCGAAGCCTTTGATTTATTCGGCATTTTGTTCGACGGTCATGAGGATTTACGCCGCATTCTGACCGACTATGGTTTTATTGGCCACCCATTTCGTAAAGACTTTCCTATTTCGGGAACAGTTGAAATGCGATACGACCCCGAGTTGAAGCGGGTGGTTTATCAGCCCGTGACGATTGAACCGCGTGAAGTAATTCCCCGCATTGTTCGTGAAGAATCCTATGGAGGGCCAGCCTAAGGGTCTTCATCATGGCAGAAATTAAAAACTACACCCTCAACTTTGGCCCCCAGCATCCCGCGGCGCATGGCGTTTTGCGTTTAGTGCTTGAGTTAGATGGCGAAGTGATACAACGCGCTGATCCGCATATCGGTTTATTACACCGCGCTACTGAAAAATTAGCTGAGACGCGTACTTGGATTCAAAACGTGCCGTATATGGATCGCCTCGATTATGTGTCGATGATGGTGAATGAGCACGCCTACGTGATGTCAATTGAAAAATTAATTGGCGTAGATGTACCCTTGCGGGCACAATATATTCGCGTGATGTTTGATGAATTAACACGCTTGTTAAATCACTTACTCTGGATTGGCTGTCATGGTTTAGACGTAGGGGCAATGGCTGTGTTTTTATATGCTTTTCGCGATCGTGAAGAAATCTTCGATATGTATGAAGCGGTATCTGGCGCACGAATGCATGCAGCTTACTATCGACCTGGTGGGGTTTATCGTGATTTGCCCAGCGAGATGCCTCAGTTTACAAAATCAAAAATGCGCAGTGAGTCAGCAATTCAGCGTTTGAATGAAACTCGTACTGGTTCTTTGCTCGATTTCATTGAAGCTTTTAGTCAACGCTTTCCAGCTAATGTTGATGAATACTGCAACCTTCTCACCGATAACCGTATTTGGAAGCAGCGTTTAGTGGGCATTGGTGTGGTTACCCCTGAGCGAGCTCTACAGCTTGGTTTTACAGGGCCTATGTTGCGTGGCTCTGGTATTGAATGGGATTTACGTAAAAAGCAACCCTATGAAGTATATGACCGTCTAGACTTTGATATTCCAGTAGGGGTCAATGGCGATTCTTATGATCGGTATTTAGTGCGCATGGAAGAGATGCGGCAATCAAACCGCATCATTACTCAGTGTGTTGCCTGGTTAAAAGCGAATCCGGGTTCGGTGATGAGCGATAACCATAAAGTTGCTCCACCATCACGTTTAGATATGAAAACGAATATGGAAGAGCTGATTCATCATTTCAAATTATTTACCGAAGGTATTCATGTGCCTCAAGGAGAGGCTTATGCCGCAGTCGAGCACCCGAAAGGGGAGTTTGGCGTCTATTTAATTTCGGATGGCGCTAACAAACCCTATCGGATGAAGATTCGCGCGCCTGGCTTTGTCCATTTAGCGGCCCTCGATGAAATGGCGCGGGGCCATATGATTGCCGATGCTGTGACGATTATTGGCACCCAAGATATTGTCTTTGGGGAGATCGACCGCTAATGGCCACTTTATTTTCTGCCGCCTGCCGTGCTGAAATTGAGCGCAATATTGCGAAGTATCCACCTGAGCAAAAGCAATCAGCAGTGATGGCGGCTTTAATTGCTGCGCAAACCGAGTTAGGCTGGATTTCGCCCGCCGTGATTGAAGAAGTGGCACAGATCTTAGGTATGCCTACCATTGCGGTGGATGAAGTAGCTACTTTTTATAATATGTACAACACTAAGCCTATCGGCGCATACAAAATTGTGGTGTGCACAAATTTGCCTTGCCAATTAAGTCATGGCGCTGACGCTGCTGAATATTTGAAACAAACACTGGGTATTGGTTTTAATGAAACTACGCCTTGCGGTACTTTTACTCTTAAAGAAGGCGAGTGTATGGGTGCTTGCGGCGACTCTCCTGTGATGTTGGTAAACGATAAGCGCATGTGTAGTTTTATGAGTCATGAAAAAATTGATGCCTTATTAGCTGAGCTACGTAGTGCCAAGACAAATTATGCAGAAGGATCGGCAGCATGACCAGCTTGCATAAAAATCATGTGAAGCCGCTAATTTTAGCTGGCTTAACTGGCGATAATTGGCATTTAGAAGATTACGTGAAGCGCGGCGGTTATGGACAATTGCGGCGCATCTTAAGCGAACCTGTTGCACCTGAGGCGATCATTGCTGAGTTGAAGTTATCGGCATTGCGCGGGCGTGGGGGTGCGGGCTTTCCTACTGGCTTGAAGTGGAGCTTTATGCCACGCCAATTTCCGGGGCAAAAATATTTAGTATGTAACAGTGATGAAGGCGAGCCAGGCACTTTTAAAGACCGCGACATCATGCGCTATAACCCCCATGCCTTAATTGAGGGCATGATTATTGGTGCGTACACGATGGGCATAAGTGTGGGCTATAACTATATTCATGGTGAAATCTGGGATGTTTATAAACGCTTTGAAGCTGCGTTAGACGAAGCACGAGCCGCAGGTTATTTAGGTAATCAGATTTTAGGTAGTCAGTTTAGTTTTGAATTGCATGCTTCGCCAGGTTGGGGGGCTTATATTTGTGGCGAAGAAACGGCCTTACTCGAATCTTTAGAAGGTAAGAAAGGTCAGCCTCGTTTTAAGCCGCCATTTCCAGCTAGTTTTGGTTTATATGGCAAGCCGACCACCATAAACAACACCGAGACATTTGCGGCCGTGCCATTCATTTTGGCAATGGGTGGCGAGGCGTACTTAAAATTGGGCAAGCCAAACAATGGTGGCACCAAAATATTTTCGGTTTCAGGTGATGTTAATCGGCCTGGCAATTATGAAATTCCCATGGGCTTACCATTCGCAGAATTATTGCAATTGGCTGGCGGCATGCGCAATGGCTCTACCTTAAAAGCAGTTATTCCCGGCGGTTCTTCGGCGCCCGTTATTCCAGCTGCTGAGATGATGGATTTAACGATGGATTACGACAGCATTGCTAAAGCGGGCTCGATGTTAGGCTCGGGAGCTGTAATCGTGATGAATGACACGCGCTGCATGGTGCAGGCCTTATTACGGCTCTCGTATTTTTATCACGAAGAATCCTGCGGGCAATGCACACCTTGTCGCGAAGGCACTGGGTGGTTATGGCGAATTGTTAATCGCATAGAACATGGTAAGGGACGCATAGAAGATTTAGATTTATTGAACGATGTCGCCAACAACATCCAAGGCCGCACAATTTGTGCATTAGGCGATGCTGCAGCGATGCCAGTACGCGGTATGTTGAAGCATTTCCGTGATGAGTTTGCTTATCACATCGAGCATGGGCGTTGCCTTGTATCCAAGGGCGTGAGTCATCCTCTAGAAACTGCTGAAGTGGTTGGGAGTTCAAGTATATGAGCATGGTCGAACTTGAAGTTGATGGTAAGCCAGTAGTAGTTCCACAGGGTTCGATGGTGATGCATGCAGCGAATAGCTTGGGTACCTATGTGCCCCATTTTTGTTACCACAAAAAATTATCGATTGCGGCGAATTGCCGGATGTGTTTAGTCGAGGTTGAAAAAGCTCCCAAGCCTTTACCTGCTTGTGCCACACCAGTGACGCAAGGCATGAAAGTATTTACGCATTCAGCTAAAGCCCTTGAGGCGCAACGTTCAGTGATGGAGTTTTTACTAATTAACCATCCACTGGATTGCCCGATTTGTGACCAGGGTGGCGAATGTCAGCTTCAAGATTTAGCAGTGGGCTACGGCAAATCGAGTTCACGTTATACCGAAGAGAAGCGGGTGGTATTTCATAAAAATGTTGGCCCTTTAATTTCTATGGAAGAAATGTCCCGCTGTATCCATTGCACGCGCTGCGTGCGCTTTGGTCAAGAGGTTGCGGGTGTAATGGAATTGGGGATGGTTAACCGTGGTGAACATTCTGAAATAACCACCTTCTTGGGACGTACGATCGACTCTGAGTTGTCGGGCAATATGATCGATATATGCCCAGTTGGCGCTTTAACTAGCAAGCCATTTCGTTATGCCGCGCGAACGTGGGAGTTAGCGCGTAAGCGTTCACTAAGCCCGCACGATAGCTTAGGCAGTAATACGACGGTGCAAACCAAGTCTAATCGCGTGATGCGTGTAGTCGCTTTAGAAAACGAAGCAATCAATGAATGTTGGATTAGTGATCGTGACCGTTTTGCCTACGAGGGGCTAAATAGTACCGATCGGCTAACAAAGCCGATGGTGAAGCAAGATGGCAAGTGGTTAGAAACCGATTGGCAGTCGGCGCTAGATTATGTTGCCCATTCTTTACAAACGATTGGTAATTTACATGGCGCTGAATCAATTGCCGCCATTGCCCATCCTATTTCGAGTATTGAAGAGTTATATCTATTACAAAAATTAATTCGTGGTTTAGGCTCCAGTCAAATTGAAACGCGTTTACGCCAAGTTGATACCCGTGGCGCTGCTACTGTGCCTTATTTGGGAATGGCTATCAATGAATTAAGCGGGTTAAAACGCGCGCTCATCATTGGCAGTAATTTTCGTAAAGACCAGCCACTTCTTGCCGCGCGTTTGCGCACTGCTACTAAGCTAGGCTTACAAATGCATCGCTTGGATGCAGGCGGTAGCGATTGGCTGATGCCATTAGCAAGTAGCTTAACGATGCGACCGAGTGCTTGGGTCACGGGGCTTAGTGAAATTGCTTTAGCAGTTGCGCAGGCAAAAGGGGTATCAGCCCCCACAGGAATTCGCAGCCAAACCGTTTCACCTGAAGCAATGCAGATTGCGCAAGCACTATTAGAGACACCAGCGCTTAACCCATCAACAGGCTCAGACGCTCGCCCAACCCAAGCAATATTTTTAGGTGCAAGTGCTATCGCACATCCACAAGCGGCTGATTTACATGGATTAGCGCAATTTATTGCCGAACAGACTGGTGCACGCTTTGGTTTCCTGCAGGAGGGTGGTAATAGTGTTGGTGCGCATCTAGTGAATGCAGTGCAGGGCAATGAGGGTAGTATCAACTCCTTGCTCGACGGAGAGCGTCATGCTTATCTATTGATGCATGTTGAGCCTTTGGCAGACTTGCCGAACCCACAGCAAACTCGCGCAGCCTTAACTAAGGCTGATACCGTGATTGCCTTAACCGCATTCACCAGCCCCGACTTACTCGAGTTGGCTGATGTACTTTTGCCCATTACGCCCTTTACAGAAACCATGGCTAGCTATGTGAATACCGCTGGCACAATTCAAACCATTCAGCCTGCTGTAAAACCGCTCGGCGATTCGCGACCCGCATGGAAAGTGATACGCACCCTCGGAACGCTGGCAAAGCTCGATGGCTTTTTATATAACCTACCTGAAGAAGTGCGTGCAGAAGCTTTACCTGAGATGCACGATAGCGCTGTGTCTCGCGCTAATAATCAATTTACAGGACTATTTAGTTTGAGCACAACAGTGCCAGCACAGCCCGCGAGTTTAGAGCGCTTAGGAGAGGTGCCGTTGTATGGAGTTGATGCTATTGTCCGTCGTTCGAGCGCATTGCAACTAACTGCCGATGCAAAATTAGCTTCAAAGGTAGGCTTAGGGCCAGATACTTTTGCTGAACTGGGTTTGGTAGAGGGCGAAATAGTGCAAGTGACGCAAGCAGGCATGAGCGTCAATATGACTGCCACGCAAATACCTAATTTAGCTGCCGGTGTCGTTCGCTTGGCGAGCACTACTCTAGCCAGTATGCAGCTGGGGCCGATGTTTGGCCCAATTACGGTAACGCGGATTGCCGGAGAAGTGGGCTAAGCGATGGCTAATTTTCTCAACCTGATCGAAATGCAAGGCATCGCTATCTTTGGCTCATTTTGGCCTTTGGTCTGGACCTTAATCAAAATCGTCATCATTGTTTTGCCGATGTTTGGCGCAGTTGCCTACCTCACCTTGTGGGAGCGCAAACTGATCGGTTGGATGCACATTCGCTTAGGCCCTAATCGGGTCGGACCATTAGGCTTATTTCAGCCTATTGCCGACGCGCTTAAACTTTTATTAAAAGAAATTATTGCGCCTACACGGGCTAGTAAAGCCTTATACGTGATTGCGCCAGTGATGGTAATTGCGCCCGCATTTGCTGCATGGGCTGTCATTCCATTTCAGGCAGAAATGGTGTTAGCGAATGTAAATGCTGGGCTGCTGTATGTCATGGCAATTACTTCGGTTGGCGTCTACGGCATTATTTTGGCCGGCTGGGCCTCTAACTCGAAATATCCGTTCTTAGGCGCGATGCGCGCTGCTGCACAAATGATTTCTTATGAAATTGCGATGGGCTTTGCTTTAGTTACCGTGCTAATGGTGTCGGGCTCTTTAAATTTAAGCACTATCGTCATTAGTCAAGGCACGGGCCTTTTTGCTAGTTATGGCTTGAATTTCTTGTCATGGAATTGGTTGCCCCTCTTGCCAATGTTTTTAATTTACTTTATTTCAGGCATTGCTGAGACGAATCGACATCCATTTGACGTTGTCGAAGGCGAGTCGGAAATTGTTGCTGGCCACGTGGTGGAATATTCGGGCATGGCTTTTGCGATGTTTTTTTTAGCCGAGTATGCCAACATGATTTTGATAGCGGCAATGGCTTCTGTCTTATTCTTAGGCGGTTGGCTGCCTATTCTTGATTTACCGATGCTGCGCGATATTCCGGGCTTCTTCTGGCTATTTGCTAAAACATTTTTCTTGTTATCTTGCTTCATTTGGTTGCGCGCCACCTTACCGCGTTATCGCTATGACCAAATTATGCGCTTAGGCTGGAAAATTTTTATCCCCCTCGCGGTTTTTTGGGTGGTGGTCGTTGGCGCCTGGATTGTTTCGCCTTGGAATATTTGGAATTAATTGAAGCCATGATCAAAAAATCATTCAAACGGATTAGTCAATTTTTCGATAGCCTCATGCTCAGAGATATTTTGACGGGAATGTCGATTACGGGACGTTATCTCTTTAAACCAAAGTTTACGATTCAGTACCCCGAAGAAAAGACACCTTTGTCACCCCGTTTTCGTGGCCTCCATGCTTTACGGCGTTATCCAAATGGGGAAGAGCGGTGCATTGCTTGTAAATTATGTGAAGCCGTTTGCCCTGCTTTAGCAATTTCAATTGAATCAGATCAGCGTGAGGATGGTACCCGCCGTACGACCCGTTACGACATTGATTTAACTAAATGTATTTTTTGTGGCTTCTGTGAAGAAGCATGTCCGGTTGATGCGATTGTGGAAACCAATATTTTTGAATACTTTGGTGATAAACGCGGCGACCTGTATATGACTAAAGAAATGTTATTAGCTGTTGGCGACGAGTATGAAAAAGAAATTGCTGCTAATCGTGCTGCCGACGCCCCTTATCGTTAATGCTGAATAATTAAAGAACCCGTGGCCCTCGAACCCTCAACTATCTTCGCAATTTTCTTTTATGCCTTTGCGGGCTTATTGATTATTTCTGCTTTGCGGGTGGTAACGGCAGCCAACCCAGTGCATGCCGCACTCTTTTTGGTGCTGGCATTTTTCTGTGCCTCAGGAATTTGGATGCTATTACAAGCAGAATTTTTAAGTCTAGCGCTAATTTTGGTTTATGTTGGGGCGGTGATGGTGTTATTTCTATTCGTGGTGATGATGCTAGATTTAGATTTAGCCCATTTGCGCCGCGATTTTAAAAAATACCTCCCAGTGGCATTTTTAATGGGGATTGTGATTGTTTTAGAATTAGCAGTCGTATTAATTCGCAGTTTTATTGGAACTCGTGCACCAGTTCAAGTGATGAGTGAGGAGCTAGCGAGCAACAATACCCAAGCGCTCGGTAAATTAATTTTTGTTGATTATGTTTATGCCTTTGAAGTAGCTGGCGTTATTCTATTGGTTGCCATTATTGCAGCTGTAGCGCTCACTTTACGACATCGTAAAGATTCGAAGACCCAAAATATTGCTGATCAAGTTGCTGTTAAGGCTAGCGAGCGCCTGCGTATTGTGACGATGCCAAGCGAGATGGATGCCAAACAAGATGCTGAGCAAAATCGTCGCGGGAGGCAAGAATGACTATTACTTTGGCTCATTATTTGGTGTTGAGTGCCATTCTGTTTGCAACCAGTGTGGTGGGGATTTTCTTGAATCGTCGCAACTTAATCGTATTGCTAATGGCAATTGAATTAATGCTACTTTCAGTCAATATTAACTTTCTTGCCTTCTCTCATTTTCTGGGTGATATGGCTGGGCAAGTTTTCGTCTTTTTTATTTTGACGGTGGCTGCTGCTGAAGCTGCTATTGGTTTGGCAATTTTGATCGTGCTCTTTCGTAAACTCGATACGATTAATGCTGAAGATCTTGATCGGCTTAAGGGTTAATAATGCAAACGAATTTAACCCTACCACTCTTATGTGCCATTCCGCTTGCTCCATTAATCGGTGCAATCATTACTGGTTTTTTTGGTACGGCGCTATTCGGCAATCGTTTAAGTAAAGTAGGCTCTCAGTCGCTCGCTATTATGGGCGTCATTATTGCTTTTGCCTTGTCCTGCCAAGTTTTCTTTTACGTGCAGGCAGGTGATTATTTCAATGGCGAGGTTTATACCTGGATGCAATTGGGCGAGCTTAATTTGGGTATTGGTTTTTTAATTGACTCACTCACCGCTACCATGATGGTAGTAGTGACCTTTGTGTCATTAATGGTCCACATTTATACGATTGGCTATATGCATGGCGAGGAGGGTTATAACCGCTTCTTTTCATATATCTCTTTGTTTACTTTTGCGATGTTAATGTTGGTGATGAGCAATAACCTCTTGCAACTCTTTTTTGGTTGGGAGGCAGTGGGGGTGGTGTCTTACTTGCTAATCGGCTTTTATTTTGAACGTCAAACTGCCGTGTTTGCCAATATGAAGGCCTTTTTAGTGAATCGGGTAGGTGACTTTGGTTTCATCTTGGGCATTGGTTTAATTTTGGCTTACACCGGCTCGATGAACTATGACGCAATTTTTGCTCAAAATACCGCGCTTGCTGCTCAAACACTTCCTGGTACCAGTTGGAATCTAATGACGGTAATTTGTATTTGCTTGTTCATTGGTGCGATGGGTAAGTCGGCTCAATTTCCATTGCATGTTTGGTTACCAGACTCAATGGAAGGGCCAACACCAATTTCTGCCTTGATTCATGCGGCTACTATGGTGACAGCGGGTATTTTTATGGTCTCACGGATGTCGCCCTTATTTGAATTATCCACGACAGCCCTCAGCTTTATTTTGGTCATTGGTTCGATTACCGCATTGTTTATGGGCTTCTTAGGCATTGTGCAAAACGATATCAAACGTGTAGTGGCTTATTCCACGCTATCACAGTTGGGCTTCATGACCATTGCCTTGGGTGTATCGGCTTATCCAGTCGCTATTTTTCATTTAATGACCCATGCTTTCTTTAAGGCCTTATTGTTTTTAGCGGCGGGTAGCGTGATTATGGGTATGCACCATGAGCAAGACATGCGCAAAATGGGCGGCCTGTGGAAATATATGCCCATTACTTGCCTGATGATGTTGATTGGCAGTTTATCGTTGATTGGAACGCCATTCTTTTCCGGCTTTTACTCGAAAGATTCGATCATAGAAGCCGTTGCTGCCAGCGATATACCTGGCTCAGGGTTTGCCTATTTTGCCGTCATGGTAAGTGTGTTTATTACCGCTTTGTACTCATTCCGTTTGTACTTTTATGTTTTTCATGGCAAAGAGCGGTTTCATCAACCCAGTCATGCTGCGCACCAGGCCGAACATCATGATGAACACGCAGACATTGCTGATCATCACGGTTTAGCCGCTGGTGAAGTGCCGCATGAGTCACCTTGGGTGGTAACGGTGCCATTAATTCTATTGGCCATTCCGTCCGTCATCATTGGTTTTTATGCCATTGAGCCGATGTTGTTTGGGGATTTTTTTGGTGACTCGATGTTCATTGATCTGAGCCAGCATCCCGTAATGGAAGAGTTAGCGAATGAATTTCATGGCCCCATTGCGATGGCCCTTCATGCGCTGACCTCTTCGGTAACAATCTTAGTGGCCCTAGGGGTGTTAACTGCAGCGCTAGGCTATTTATGGGTGCCTAGCTTACCAAGCAAAATTGCCCACACCTTTGCGCCATTGAAAAAATTACTTGATCATAAATATTACTTAGACGAACTCAATCAATTGATCTTTGCTAAGGGTTCTATTATGTTAGGTCGCGGCTTATGGCATCGAGGTGATCAACGGCTAATTGATGGTTTACTGGTTAATGGCAGTGCGCATTTAGTTAGTCGCATGGCTGGAGTAATGCGGCATTTGCAGTCGGGTTATTTATATCACTATGCATTTGCGATGATTTTAGGCCTAGCCGTTTTATTGGCTTGGGTTTTATATGCTTACTTACCTTATGTGCGCTAGGTATTAATTTCATGACACTTTCATTCGCAATCTGGACACCAATCTTCTTCGGCCTTGTGCTGTTGATGTTTGGTTCAGATAAATCCACTGTTGGTTTGCGCTATCTAGCGCTCTTTGGTGCAGTTATTAGTTTTATTGCCACCTTACCTTTAATTTTAAATTTTGATCTTGCCAATGCTGGCATGCAATTTGTGGAAAAGGTCAGTTGGATTCCGCGCTACGATATTAATTACTATTTAGGAGTTGATGGGATTTCAGTATGGTTTATCGTGCTTACTGCATTCATCAATATCTTCATAGTGATTGCCGCTTGGGATGTAATTCAAGTCAAGGTTTCTCAGTATCTAGCTGCCTTCATGATTTTGTCGGGCTTAATGATTGGCGTATTTGCA
The DNA here is from genome assembly GCF_021395235.1 of Polynucleobacter sp. IMCC30063. NCBI lineage: Bacteria > Pseudomonadati > Pseudomonadota > Betaproteobacteria > Burkholderiales > Burkholderiaceae > Polynucleobacter > Polynucleobacter sp. IMCC30063. The sequence continues at coordinate 311,514 of NZ_JAJVCQ010000002.1, forward strand.
GCGCTTGACGCTTTATTGTTTTATGTGTTCTTTGAGGCAACCTTAATTCCGATGTATGTAATTATTGGGGTATGGGGTGGGCACAACCGTATTTATGCAGCCTTTAAGTTCTTCTTGTATACCTTGCTGGGCTCGTTACTGACTTTAGTGGCCTTGCTCTATCTATATAACGTCAGTAATAGTTTTGATATTCTGGTTTGGCAAAAGACGCGCTTAGATATTGTTGAACAAGTCTTTTTGTTTGCGGCGTTTTTCATGGCCTTTGCAGTTAAGGTGCCCATGTGGCCACTACATACCTGGCTTCCCGATGTGCACGTTGAGGCTCCCACGGGCGGTTCTGTAGTGCTAGCAGCCATTATGTTGAAGTTAGGCGCGTATGGTTTCTTGCGCTTCTCTTTGCCAATAGCACCTGATGCTAGCCAATATCTGGGCCCTTTTATTATTTTCTTATCTTTGGTGGCAGTGATTTATGTTGGTCTGGTTGCCTTAGTGCAGCAGGATATGAAGAAGTTGGTAGCGTACTCGTCGGTAGCGCACATGGGTTTTGTAACCCTGGGATTTTTTCTATTTAGCCCGCTTGGTATTGAGGGTGGAATTGTGCAAATGATTTCACATGGCTTTATTTCGGGTGCCATGTTCTTATCGATTGGTGTTTTATATGAGCGGATGCATACTCGGCAAATTGCGGATTATGGCGGTGTAGCACATACGATGCCTAAATTTGCAGTGTTTGCTGTCTTTATGGCAATGGCTAATTGCGGTTTACCTGCAACCTCAGGCTTTGTGGGTGAGTTTATGGTGATTCTGGCGGCAGTAGATTACGACTTCTTAATTGGGGTCTTAGCAGCCACAGCTTTAGTTCTTGGCGCCGCTTATTCTTTATGGATGGTGAAGCGGGTCTTTTTTGGTCCGATTGCCAACCCCCAGGTAGCCGCGCTGAAAGATATTAATGGGCGTGAGTTTTTCATGATGGGCGCATTATCGATCTGTGTGTTGTGGATGGGGGTATATCCCAAACCTTTTACCGATATCATCCATCCCGCCGTAATTAATCTGCTGCAACATGTTGCCGTAAGTAAATTGTAGGATAGAACAGATGCAAGCACTTGACCTTATTGCCATTTTCCCCGAATTACTGTTACTGGTAACCGCCTGCTTTTTATTGGTAGCTAGTGTTTTTGTGCGTGAGCGCCCAGTAATAATCAGCAATGCTTTTGCTGCTAGCGAAGAACCGGATATTTTTCATACGCCCCGTGGGGTTGGGTTTGTTTATTTCTTCACCATAATTTTATTAGCTGTTCTTGCCATTGCATTTATTGGCCGCTTTGATGATGTATCACTATTGGCAATGAATGGCTTGTTTCAGTCTGATCCAATGGCCAATTTACTCAAAGCAGGGTGCTGTTTAGCTTTGCTAATTAGCTTGATTTACTCTAAACAGTATTTACAAGATCGGGGCTTATTTCGTCCCGACTTTATTGTTTTATGTTTATTTGCTTTGCTCGGGCAATTGGTACTTATTTCTGGGGCAAATTTACTGAGCTTATATTTGGGCTTGGAATTAATGGCTTTATCAACCTATGCATTAGTTGCAATGCGCCATAGCAGTGCTAAGAGTGCTGAGGCAGCAATGAAATATTTTATTTTGGGTGCTTTGGCTTCTGGTTTTCTTTTATATGGCATGTCGATGCTGTATGGCGTAACGGGCTCATTAGATTTGCTCGAAATTTTTCAGGCGGTTGCTGACCCGCGCATTAATCATTTAGTCTTGGCTTTTGGAGTGGTTTTTATTGTCGCTGGCTTAGCTTTTAAAATGGGCGTAGTACCATTTCATATGTGGGTACCCGATGTGTATCAAGGTGCTCCTACCGCTGTAACACTGCTTATTGCGGCAGCCCCTAAATTAGCCGCTTTTGCTTTGCTCTTCCGTTTACTGGTAAATGCTTTATTACCTTTAATGGGTGATTGGCAGCCGATGTTAATTCTGCTAGCGATCTTGTCACTAGTTTTAGGTAATGTCACCGCAATTGCCCAAACTAATCTCAAGCGGATGCTAGCTTATTCAGCGATTGCGCAAATGGGTTTTGTTTTATTAGGGATGCTGGCCGTATTTGATGAGCATGCTTATAGTTCCGCCTTTTTTTATGCCTTAACCTATGTCATAACTACTTTAGGCAGCTTCGGCTTATTAATGCTGCTTTCGCGCAAAGGCTATGACTGCGAAACGCTAGATGGTCTAAAGGGCTTAAATCAACAACATCCTTGGTATGCTTTTATCGGCTTAATTTTGATGTTTTCGCTTGCTGGGGTTCCGCCTACTGTTGGCTTTGCGGCAAAGCTAGCCGTTCTTGAAGCCTTGGTGGATGCACAATATACTGGTTTGGCAGTACTTGCGGTATTGGCGTCTTTGGTGGGCGCTTTTTATTATTTGCGGGTAGTTAAGGTCATGTACTTCGACGAGCCAATCCATGAGTTACATGCAGTGAGCGGCTCTAGATTTGCACGGAGTATATTAAGTCTGAACGGCATTTTAGTTTTAGTCTTAGGTATTTTCCCCGCTGGCTTATTAACATTGTGTTTAGATGCTATGCGTCGCACTTTGTTAGGCGTTTAATGACTGAAAAATCACTCAGTGATTTAGCCATTGGCGATGCCCATTTGCGTGAAGAGCGCGTTTCGGGTGAGGCCATCTACGATGGTATTTTTTTGCAGATGAAACGCGATGTTGTACGCCTGCCTGATGGGGCAGAGGCAATGCGTGAATATTTAACTCATCCGGGCGCCGTAGCCATTTTGGCTATATTGGATGATGGCCGGGTGCTCATGGAGCGACAGTATCGTTACCCCATTGCTAAAGCTTGCTTAGAAATTCCAGCGGGTAAGTTAGAAATTGGTGAAGACCCTTTACTTTGCGCACAACGTGAGCTTCTAGAAGAGACCGGCTATACCGCAAGTACATGGTCTTTTATTCGCCGCATTAATCCGGTGATTTCCTATTCAACAGAATTTATCGATATTTACTTGGCACAAGGGCTTATAGAGGGTAAAAGTCAGCTTGATGCAGAAGAGTTTTTAGACGTATTTGCTGCGCCTCTAGAAGATTTACTGCAGTGGGTTGAACGTGGCGAAATTACCGATGTGAAGACGATTATTTCGAGTTACTGGTTAGAGCGTTATCGGCGCGGCTTAGTTTTACCAAAATCTTTATAATTAGATATTTATTTATAGCCCTTGAATTTATGCAAATAATCCTTATCTATTATTGGTATGAAAGTCTATAACCTTTCTTGTGCACTGACCCATTCTTTTGAAGGCTGGTTTGCTTCGGAGGCAGATTGCCTATCACAACAGGCGAATGGTCTATTAACTTGTCCAATATGTAATAGCAATGAGGTTATTCGGCTACCTTCTGCACCCCATATTGGTGATCGGCTTGGCGAGCGCAATGCAGTGCAAACACAGACTCAGCTTGAACCACAAATGCAGGAGGCCTTTTTAAAGGGCGTGCGCCAATTAATTAATGGTGCAGAAGATGTTGGCACTGCATTTGCTGAAGAGGCGCGGCGCATTCATTACCATGAAGCCCCCGAACGCAATATTCGCGGCCAAACAACGCAAGACGAAGCAGAATCATTACGAGAAGAGGGCATTCAGGTATTAGCTTTGCCCGCGCTTCCAATCCTTAAAAATACCCTGCAGTAAGCCACTTAATTTCTATTAAGTTGTTAATGATTTGCAGTTACTTTGAGGTTGGCATGACGAATTCTGCGCCTTTGCTAATACTTTCTGGCCAGCGCTGCATCACACTTTTTTGCTTAGTATAAAAACGGACACTTTCTTTGCCGTAGGCGTGGGTATCGCCAAAGATGGAGCGCTTCCAGCCACCAAAGCCATGCCAGGCCATGGGCACAGGAATCGGTACATTAATCCCCACCATGCCGACTTGCACACGGCGGGCAAATTCGCGCGCAATATTACCATCGCTGGTAAAGCAGGCAACGCCATTCCCAAATTCATGGGCATTGACTAAATTCAAAGCGTCGGCAAAGTTAGCCACCCGCACGCAAGAAAGTACTGGGCCAAAAATTTCTTCACGATAAATTTTCATCTCGGGAGTGACATGATCAAAGAGGGTGCCACCAATCCAGAAGCCTTGCGCAAACTGTGGAGATTTAAATGGGCGTCCATCAACCAATAATGTGGCGCCACTAGCTACGCCACTTTCTATATACCCAGTAATGCGCTCAAGGGCTGCGCGACTTACTATCGGCCCCATCTCGGCATCGAGCTCCATCCCGTTTTTAATTTTCAGGGACCGTGTCCGTTCAATCAGCTTTGGCATGACTTTATCGGCTGCATCGCCAACCAGAACCGCAACTGAAATAGCCATACAGCGTTCGCCAGCGGAGCCATAAGCAGCTCCAACTAAGGCGTCAACCGCTTTGTCGATATCGGCATCGGGCATGATGACCATGTGATTTTTAGCTCCCCCGAGGGCTTGAACGCGTTTGCCAAAATGGGCGCCACGCTCATAAATATAGTTGGCAATTGGGGTTGAGCCAACAAAGCTTAGGGCCTTGACGTGAGGATTTTCAAGCAAGGCATCAACTGCTTCTTTATCGCCTTGTACGACGTTAAAGACACCGTCAGGCAAACCCGCTTCTTTGAGTAAGCGCGCCATGAATAAAGAAGCCGATGGGTCGGTAGGGCTCGGCTTGAGGATGAAAGTGTTGCCGCAGGCTATTGCCATTGGAAACATCCACATTGGCACCATGACCGGAAAGTTAAATGGAGTAATTCCAGCAACTACTCCTAAAGGCTGGCGCATGACCCAATTGTCGATGCCTGTCGAGACTTGCTCGGTGTAGTCGCCTTTGAGTAGCTCGGGAATACCTGTGGCGAATTCGACAATCTCTATTCCGCGAGTGACTTCGCCTTGGGCATCTGTAAAGACTTTGCCGTGCTCAGCAGTAATAATGGCGGCCAATTCATCGCTATGGCGATTTAGCAGCTCGAGGTATTTAAAAAGAATGCGCGCGCGCCGTAGGGGCGAGGTATCCGACCATGCAGGAAAAGCAGCTTGTGCAAGCTCAACAGCCGCATCAACCTCGGCACGGTTAGCCAAGGCAACTCGCCTGGCAATTGCGCCAGTAGCGGGGTTATACACATCTGCAAAGCGACCCGTTCCAGGTTGAAGGATTTTACCGCCAACAAAGTGGCCAATATCTTCTTTAATTTCAAAGGCTTGCGGTGCATTCATCAAGTTTTACCCTAGTTATTGTATGGAGTTGAAATGAAGGGTTTACAGGCAAAAACCTGCGAAAATAAGAACCCTCATGGGGATCTCGTTATTCTATCGGTTTGGCCAATTTTTTGTTGAAAGTGCATATGAGTTTGTTATTTTCTAAATACACCTTAGGCTCGCCCAAGGGCGGATTAGAGCTAAGTAATCGGATTGTTGTGGCACCGATGTGCCAGTATTCCTCCGCTGATGGTGCGGCCACCGACTGGCATCTCATGCACTGGGGTAATTTATTAAATAGTGGTGCAGGCCTTTTTATTATTGAGGCTACCGGCGTTTTACCCGAAGCGCGTATTACACCAGTGTGCTTAGGTTTATGGGATGAGCGTACCGAAGCCGCGCTGAAAGATAAGCTTACGCGGGCCAGGGCGTTAGCACCAGCAGTACCCGTTTTTATTCAGCTCTCGCACGCTGGCCGCAAAGGTTCTAGCGCCTCGCCATGGCACGGTGGCCAATTAATTGATGAGGGGGCTGGCGGCTGGCAAGCATCAGCGCCTTCAGCCGTGCCGCAACTGCCCAATGAAAAACCACCCCGCGCCTTCACCCCAGATGAAATTCAAGACTTGATCCAAGCGTTTGTCATTGCCGCGCAACGTGCTGAGCGGATTGGGATCGATGGAGTAGAACTGCATGGTGCTCATGGGTATTTATTGCATCAGTTTTTATCACCTATTGCCAACCATCGCACTGATCAGTATGGGGGCTCGTTTGAGAATCGGATTCGTTTGGTAATTGAGTTATTCACAGCTGTCAGAGCAGCTTATCAAGGCGTTTTAGGCATTCGCCTTTCTGCTTGCGATTGGGTTGAGGGCGGCTGGACCCCTGAAGAAACCGCTGAATTAGCTTTGCGTCTGAAGACCCTAGGATGTAATTATGTCCATGTTTCATCAGGGGGCGTTTCGCATTTACAAAAAATTGCTATTGGTCCCAATTACCAAGTTTCATTTGCCAAATTAGTTAAAGAAAAATCGGGCTTACCTACCATGGCAGTGGGCTTAATTACCGATCCCCATCAAGCCGAAGCGATTTTGCAAGCTGGTGATGCCGATTTAATTGCGCTGGCTCGCGCCTTCCTCTATAAACCGCGTTGGGCTTGGGAAGCTGCCGCCGCTTTACAAGGTGAAGTTACTGCTAGTAGTCAATATTGGCGTTGTTTACCGCGTGAGGCGCAAGCTGTTTTTGGCGCAGTACGTATTGGCCAGCGCTAATTTATAACCAGCATTTTTATTTAAAGGGTTTATATGCCATTATTTAAGCGACTAGCAATGATTTTCAGCCTAGGTCTGAGCGGATTAGTAGGGCTAGCAGTGACCCAAGCTGCTGTTGCGCAATCTTTCCCTGATCACGCCATTACTTTAATCGTGCCCAATCCGCCTGGTGGCTTGGTCGATACATCGGCGCGTTTATTGAGTGAACCCCTTGCCCGCGTTCTTGGCGAAACGGTGATTGTGGAAAATAAACCTGGAGCAAGTGGCAATACAGCTTACCAGTTTGTGGCTAAAGCTAAGCCAGATGGGTATACCTTGTTGATTTCCTATTCGGGATACCACGTTGGTAATCCGGCCTTAATGGATAAATTACCGTGGGATCCGCTTAAAGATTTTGCGCCAATTGCGTTACTTACCGTCTCAACTAATGTGATTGCGGTGCATCCCTCAATTCCAGTAAATAACTTAAAAGAACTGATTGCTTATGCGAAAGCCAATCCAGGCAAGTTAAATTATGCTTCGCAGGGTAATGGCTCGGTTTCACATATTGGTACGGAAATTTTTAAACAAACCACCGGAATTGAAATGGTGCACGTGCCTTATAAAGGCTCTGGACCCGCAATTCAAGATGTCTTGGCTGGACAGGTACAGGTATTTATAACGACACCGCCATCGGTGATGCAGCACGTGCAAAGTGGCAAATTAAAAGGTTTAGCAGTGACGGGCAAAACCCGTCACCCCTCGATGCCCAACGTACCCACTACGGCTGAGGCTGGCTTGCCAAGCTTTCAGCTCGAGTCGTGGGTAGCTTTGTATGCTCCTGCTGCTACTCCGGCACCAGTCATTCTCAAGCTAAGTGAGGCAGTGAAAAAAAGTTTAGAGCAGGCAGAAGTCAAGCAACGGGCCGATACCGCAGGCGTTGAAGTGCGTTACCTCAACCCCCAGCAAATGGATGCGCTCTTGAAAAAAGAATTGCCCTATTGGAACAAGGTGATTAAAGCCGCTAATATTAAGCTTGATTAAATAGAAAGAAGTAGCAATGTCCCAGCAAGAACATCCGCAGGCTTATACCCTGCGTGAAGCGTGGTTAGAAGCAGCAGTGAAGTATTTAGAGCCCATTTTTTCTAAAGCAGGTTATGCCATTCCCCCCGTGCGAGTCTCATGCGGATTTCCGGCATCGAGTAGCCCGCGTACGACCTTAGGGCAATGTTGGCCACGGGAACGTTCGGGCGCTAGTGTTAATGAAATTTTTATCTCGCCCAAAATTGATGAACCCGTAGCTTTGTTAGATACACTGGTGCATGAGTTATGTCATGCTGTTGATGATTGTTTTAGCGGGCATGGCGAAGATTTTAAAGGTATCGCCCAAACAGTAGGGCTTGAAGGACCAGCGCGAATGGCAAAAGCGAATGAGGCCCTGGTAGTGCGTTTAATGATGATTAGTCAAGAGCTTGGCCCTTATCCACATCAAGCTATCGTATTTCCACCGCCACGGCCGAGTAACGCCAGCCGTAATAAGGCTACCTGCCCTCAATGTGGTTACGAGGTCACTTTACTGAAGAAGTGGGCTAGTTATGGCGCCCCGATTTGCCCAAAAGACTCGCTCAGAATGGTCGAGGCCATGCCTCAAACAATTGAAAATACCACCCTTACCGAGCTAGTACAAGAGCCCGATGAAATTCGACGCGCCATTAGCTAAGCGCTAAAATATCCTAACAATAATTTCTACACCGCATTTGTTATTACTCTAAGAATGCTTCCCTAATTTACTACCTTACTAAAATTAATCATCATTATGAGCGCACAAAAAATCATTCAAAATCCAAAGATCGCGATTATTCCTGGTGACGGCATTGGCAAGGAAGTCATGCCTGAGGGGGTTAGAGCCCTAGAGATCGCAGCCAGTAAGTTTGGTATCAACTTTCAGTTTGATCACTTTGATTTTGCAAGTTGTGACTACTATTTGAAGCACGGCAAGATGCTGCCCGATGATTGGTTTGATACCTTAATGAAATACGATGCTATTTTCTTTGGTGCGGTGGGTATGCCTAATATTTTAGCCGACCACCTTTCTTTGTGGGGTAGCTTAATTCAATTTAGACGGGGTTTTGATCAATATGTGAATTTACGCCCCGTACGATTATTGCCCGGTGTACCTTGTCCTTTGGCCAACCGTAAGCCTGGTGATATCGACTTCTTTGTGGTGCGTGAAAATACCGAAGGTGAATATTCAAGCGTGGGCGGCAAAATGTTCCCCGATACCGAGCGCGAATTTGTCGTACAAGAATCGGTTTTTACGCGCATTGGAACCGATCGGATTTTAAAGTTTGCCTTTGATCTAGCGCAAAGCCGATCTAAGAAACACCTGACGTCGGCAACGAAGTCGAATGGTATTGCTATTACGATGCCATATTGGGATGAGCGAGTAGAAGCAATGGCTAAAAAATACCTTGATGTAAGGATGGATAAATATCATATTGATATTCTCACGGCGCAGTTTGTGATGAATCCCGATCGCTTTGATGTGGTCGTAGCAAGCAATTTATTTGGCGATATCTTGTCTGATTTGGGTCCAGCATGCACTGGCACGATTGCAGTTGCACCATCGGGAAGTATTAACCCTGAGGGACTTTATCCCTCATTGTTTGAACCAGTTCATGGTTCAGCCCCCGATATTTTTGGTCAAAATATTGCGAACCCGATTGGTCAAATTTGGAGTGGTTCGATGATGCTAGATCATTTGGGATACCCCGCTGCGGGCAAAGCAATTTTCTCAGCAATTGAAAAAGTCTTAGCGGCTGGACCAAACCATGCCCCATTAACACCCGACTTAGGTGGTAAGGCTTGTACTGCAGATTTAGGCAAGGCAATAGCCGCAGCAATTTAATTGCGGGCTAGGGGGTAATTATTTAGCTGCCCCAGACGGGCTCCTTTTTATTGCTCTTAGCGATTTCTGTCATGACAACTTGATGTGCTTCGCAATCTGCAGCACTAGCCTGTAAGACAATTAAGTCTGTGGGTAGTGCGCGGGCTTGTCCAGTAGCATCGGTTTTACTATCGTAATCAATTAAATCGATGGTGAGGTCTTCTTGGCCACGGGTCATCGCTAAATAAACTTCAGAAAGAAGCTGCGCATCTAACAGAGCGCCGTGTAAAGTGCGGTGCTCGTTACTAATTGCAAAGCGGTCACAGAGTGCATCGAGTGAATTACGTTTACCTGGAAACATTTGTCTAGCATCAACCAAGGTATCAATCACATTGCTCAATTGCGCCTTAAAGCTTGCCCGCTTTAAGCGATTAAATTCACTTTCTAGAAAACCTAAATCAAAAGGGGCATTATGAATAATGACTTCAGCATCAGCCAAAAATTCCATTAATTCATCGGCAATATGGGCAAAGAGGGGTTTATCTGCCAGAAATTCACGTGATAGGCCGTGAACCGCATAGGCCCCCGCATCAATTTCACGCTCAGGATTAATATAGCGATGAAAGGTGCGATTACTAAGGCGGCGATTAATTAGCTCCACGCAACCAATTTCAATAATGCGATCGCCAGTTGCGGCATTCAACCCAGTAGTTTCAGTATCGAGAATAACTTGGCGCAAGATTAAGTAGCCACCAAATCTTCAGGCGGGATTTCCATCGGCCCAGTACCAGCATATTTATCGAGGTAAAGATAAATAACGGGCGTAATAATCAAAGTAACAAATTGCGAAAAAATGAGGCCGCCTGCTACTGAAATGCCTAATGGCTGTCTTAATTCTGCACCAGCACCTAAACCAAAGGCAATTGGTAAGGCGCCCATTAAAGCAGCTAGGGTGGTCATCATAATGGGGCGAAAGCGCAAGGCACAAGCTTCACGAATCGCTTGCTCGGGGGTCATACCATGGTTACGTTGCGCCTCAAGGGCAAAGTCAATTAGCAAAATCGCATTTTTCTTCACAATGCCAATGAGCAGCAAGATACCAATCGAAGCTATCACCGTTAGCTCAAAGCCAAACAAGCGTAGAGCGAGTAAGGCGCCAATCGCTGCAGAGGGTAAGCCTGCCAAAATAGTGAGGGGATGAATATAGCTTTCATAAAGTACTCCGAGTAGTACGTAAATAACCCCCAGCGCCGCCAAAATTAAAATGATTTGTCCCGATTGATTATTTTTAAAAACTGCGGCGTCGCCGCCATAACTCGTAATAATAGAAGGTGGCAATTCAATGGCTTTCACGTATTTTTCGATTTGATCGGTCGCATCACCTAAGAATATATTTGGTGCCAAGTTAAATGAAATCGTGACTGCCGGAATTTGTCCCTGATGGTTTACTGCAGTAGGGCCTATAGTACGTTTAAAACTAGCAAGACTTGAAAGTGGAATGAGTTTATCGGTAGCACGCCCGCGCACAAATATTTTATTGAGGTCCGTTTCAAACTGGCGATCTTCGGGCGCAGCTTCAAGAATTACGTAGTAGGTGTTGACGCTGCTGTAAATTGTGGAGATTTGTCGTTGACCAAAGGCGCTATACAGCGCAGTACGAATATCAGCAATATTGACTCCAGCCCCTGCTGCTTTTTCACGATCAATGTCAATTTGAACATTGAGTCCTTTTAATTGCGAGTCAGTAGTAACATCGCGAAACATCGGATTACTACGCATTTTTTCAAGTAACTTTTCGGCCCACTGGTTAACCCCCTCAAACCCAACACTTTGTAGGGTGAATTGATAGCGACTTTTACTAACGCGACCACCCAATTGTAAATTTTGAACCGGCCGCATATAAATATTTAAACCAGGTAATTGCTTAAACTGATTTCTGAGGCCCTCAAGTACTTGAGGCATTGGGAGGCGGTCACCCTTTGGTTTTAAGATAATTAAGAAGCGTCCTGTATTTGTGCCAGTACTCAGGCCGCCACCAATGATTGAAATTGAGCTCTCTACATTGGGATCTTTGCGCACAATTTCTGCAGCACGATCTTGTAAATCTAACATGGCAGTAAAAGAAATATCTTCTGCCGCTTCGGTTGTAGCGGTAATTTGGCTAATATCTTCTTCAGGAAAAAAGCCAGTAGGGCTATACATAAATAAGAGCACCGTAATAACAAAGGTCGAGATCGCTCCCCACAAGACGATTTTACGATGATGTAATGCTAAATCAAGGTAATGCAAGTAGGTCTTCAACGTCCATGCAAATATTCTGTCAAATTGCCTCAACAAGGCATTGTCGATGGAGTGCTCACCTGGTTTTGGTAAAAAGCGACTACAAAGCATGGGCACTACAGTTAACGACACTAGGGCGGAAACTAAAATGGATAAGGTCACTACAATTGCAAACTCATTAAATAACAGTCCAATGGGGCCTGGCATAAAGAATAGGGGAATAAATACGGCCACTAGAGAAATCGAGATTGAGATAATAGTGAAGCCCACTTCTTTGCTACCAATGAGTGCCGCCTTTAGAGGATCCATGCCTTTCTCAACATAACGCATGATATTTTCTAGTACCACAATAGCATCGTCGACTACGAGCCCCACTGCTAAGGTAATACCAAGGAGCGAGATATTATCTAGGCTATAGCCTAATATATAAAGCAAAAAGAAAGCGCCAATGAGTGAAATTGGCATGCTAATCGACGGAATAATTGTGGCAGAAAGGTGCTTTAGGAAGAGAAAGATGACCAACACCACGAGAAAAATAGTCAGGCCTAAGGTGAGGTTGACATCGTGAATTGAGTCTTTAATTGAGAGCGAGCGATCGTTTAATAATTGCAACTTAATTGAAGCGGGCATCTGTTGTTGAAATTGGGGCAGCAGTTTTTTTACTGCGTCAACAACTTCAACTGTGTTGGCATTAGGTTGCCGTAAAACTGCAATTGCAATCGAGCGCTCACCATCGGCAGTAGCCCAGGTTTTAATATCTTCATAACTTTGCAAGACATTGGCTACATCTTTTAAGTACACCGGTAGGCCATTCCGTTGGGCAACTACTAAATTGGCAAATTGCTCGGGCTTGAGCATTTGCTCATTTGCATAAATCGTAATACCTTGACGCGGACCATCAAGAACACCCACTGGACTATTTGAGTTTGCTTTATTTATAGCGATTGCGATTTCATCTAAGGTAAGGTTGCGGCTAGCTAAGGCATCAGGACGAGCAAGTACTCGAATGGCATAGCGTTTCGCTCCATAGACTAAGACTTGTGCCACCCCAGTAATCGTTGAGATTGTGGGCGAAAGTAAGTTTTCAGCGTAATCATTCAGCTCAGCAAGGTTCATTGAAGGTGAACTCATACGCACGACGATGACGGGGGTATCGGCAGGATTAATTTTGCGATAGGAGGGCGGCACCGTCATTTCAATTGGCAAGCGTTTTTGTGCGCGTAGTAGGGCAGCTTGCACATCGACAGCGGCTTTATCGATATCGCGGTTGTTATTAAATTCTAGGGTAATGTTCGTAACACCTAAGAAATTACTGGAGCTAATGACTTTAATGCCGTCAATCGTTGAAAATTCTTTTTCTAAGGGTAGCGCGACTGAAGAAGCCATATTTTCTGGCGAAGCACCTGGCAAGGTGCCGCTGACAGAAATAATGGGGGTATTAAAACTCGGCAACGCTGCGACTGGAATTTTGAAATAGGCAATGACGCCAGCGATTACGATAGCCACGGATAGCAAGACGGTCATGACTGGCCGGCGGATGCATAACTCGGAAAGTGTCATTTAGCGGCAGCAGGTGCGGCGACAGGCGCGGCAGGGGTTGTGGTAGGCGCAGCACTTTTTACTGGAGTAGAGCCAGTAGCTGGTGTAGCTTCACGAATTTTGGTGCCCGGACGTAAATTTTGTTTGCCTTCAACTACCACTCGGCTGCCGGGCGCAACGCCAGTAATAACTGACTGGCCTTGATATTCATAAACCACAGAAATGGGTTTAACAGCCACTTTATCACCGGCTTCAACGATATACACAATGCGACCTTTAGGGCTAATAATGATCGCTTGGGAAGGTACGACTAATGCATCTTTCAGTTCGCCAGCATTGAGCTTCACACGGGCAAATTCTCCTGGCAATAGGATCCCTTTTTCATTAGGGATTTGCGCCTTCACACGTACCGCTGCGATGACAGGATCGACTTGGTTATCAACCACTAAAACGTTACCGACATAACTTTTGTTGCTTGAGTCTCCTACAGTGACTGTAACCTGCATAGGGGTTCCCGCGCTTTGAGTTTCTAGAATAATGGGAATGTCTTTTTCCGAAATCACAAACTGCACATTGATGGGGTTAAGTTGAGTGATGGTAACCATGGCTCCAGTGGTGGTAGTGGCAGTTGAGCTGGTCGCAGTGATTACGGTGTTACTGGCTTGTACCAATGAGCCTGGAAAAACATTAATAATGCCGGTGCGCCCACTAATGGGAGCGCGAATCGAGTCGAACGAGAGCTGCACTTGTGATGCGTTAGCAGCAGCTTGAGCCGATCTTGCATTGGCTAGAGAGGTATCGAGCCCCGCTTTAGAGATAAAGTTTTTATCCATTAGCTCTTTAGCGCGTAAATATTGTTTTTGCGCATCATCTGCGAGCGACTTCAGTTTTTCATAGTTTGCTTTATCTACACGATCATCGAGCAAAAATAATAAGTCACCCTGTTTCACTTCTTGGCCATCTTTAATGAAAATTTTGCTTACCGTATTGGTAACCATGGGGCGAATATCGACAATACTGTTTGCCACAATGGTGCCGGTTGCTTCAATTACCAAGGGTACATTTTTAGCTTGCACAATAACCGAGGTAATGGTTTGTGGTCCACCTACTTTATCTGCTGGCGGAAAGAAATAGGTATAGGCTTTTGAGCCTACGTAAATCAAAATCAACAAGGCAATAAGACGCCATTTGTATTGACGAATAAATGCCTTGACACTAGCCAGATTAATTTTTTTAAACCGCGCGAGCAGTACTTGAGCAGTGGGGCGAGCCAGCAGCGCTTGAATACTTTGCCAAACTGCGCAGGCTGTTTTTTTAGTGCGTTTGCCTAAAGCATCTAATGTGGAGGAAAGCCAGTTTTTTTGCAGCACAGTTTTTAAATTTATATCTTGGTTAAAGGTAAAGGCAAATTGAATTATTGCAGTGCCTATTTTTTCTATCCAGCAAGTGTTCGCCACATTTTCGCATAAGCTGGAATTTACTGAAGATCGTGGTTTCCGGGCTGACTAGGGTAAAAATTCTTCAACCCCGCGATTGGCCAATTGATCGGCCAGCTCATTGCCTGGGTCGCCGTTATGGCCCCGCACCCAATGCCATGAAATGGTGTGTTCTGGCAATAAAGAATCGAGTTCTTGCCATAAATCGGCATTTTTTACTGGGGCTTTTGCGGCAGTGCGCCAATTTCGGGCTTTCCACCCATCTAGCCACTCTGTAACCCCTTTTTGCACGTATTGAGAGTCGGTATAAAGGGCAACCGAACTAGCTTGTTTGAGGGCCCGTAGCGCATAAATAACGGCGCTAATTTCCATGCGATTATTGGTAGTGAGCAAAGCCCCGCCATGCAATTGCTTTTCATGGTGCCCTGAGCGTAAAACTGCGCCCCAACCACCTGGACCAGGATTGCCTTTGCAGGCGCCATCGGTATAAATCGTAATGTGCGGTAAAGCGGTTTTTTTATTCATTCCCTGGTGGCCTTGCGTGCTGCTCGACAGCGGGGGTAAGTTGGGTAAGGGCTTTAAGTCGTTTGGCGGGAATGCGCCCAAGCAGATGCATGCCAGGAGTTCGCTTAATAGCTGAAATCAAAAAGACGGCCCCAAAAATAGGCCACCAGCGATTCCCCATCGGTTCTAAAAAATCCATTCTTGTCATGCCGGCGGAACTTTGTAAGGGAAATTTATAACAGCCAAAATGACCTCGATCAACTGAATAATCCAGTAATTTTAGCCAATCTTTCAGGCGTAGCAGACTAATAAATTGCCCGGTTCGTGGTAAATAGGGTGTGCCAAATAAATGGCTTAAATATTGCCTGACACCCCAAATGCTGGCTGGATTAAATCCTGAAATAATCACCCGGCCTTCGGGTAGCAAAATACGATCGACTTCCCGCAAAATTTGGTGGGGATCGGCCGCAAATTCCAACACATGGGGCAGCAGCACTAAATCAATACTTTGACTAGCAAATGGGAGTTCGGTAGGTAAACCCTCGACGATATGCCACTCTTGGCTCTGCGCTTTGATGCCAACCTCACCAGGGCTAACAGAGAGCACATGCAAGGGCATCCGATTGGCGTTTAAGCCGTCGAGCTGGGGTAAGCCAATTTGCAAAGCATGAAAGCCAAAGACATCACCCACGGCGGCTGCGAAGCGTTTTTCTTCCCAAGCTAAGACATATTGGCCCGGTGGCGAGTTTAGCCATTGTTCCCATGAAGACCACGGTGGGGCGTCATGCGCCGCGGAGGGTGGGGGAGTTGATATCATTAGGTCTTGTTTGTATCCGAGGTTTTCGTCTCATGGTCAAGAGTACAGCATTGCAAGTTTGGCCGATTCCTGCCTTTAGTGATAACTATATCTGGTGCATTCACGATGGTCATAGTGCACTGATTATTGATCCGGGTGATGCGGCCCCCGTTATTCAATATCTGCAAAAAAATCGGTTGCAGTTAAGCGGAATTTTGATCACTCATTATCACGCTGATCATATCGGCGGGATTGCCGATTTATTAAGTGCCACTCCCAATGGCGACGCTTTACCAGTTTATGGGCCTGCGGCAGAAGTGATTGCTGAACGAACCCACGCTTTAATGCAGGGGGATGAGTTTGCCATCGCTGCACCTGCGATTCATTTTCAGGTTCTCGAGGTGCCTGGTCATACCTTGGGGCATATTGCCTACTTTGCCCCCGCAATACAAGTTCAAGAGGCCAGCGAGGATGCGCAGCAGGGAGCAGAGCCGCCACGGCTATTTTGTGGCGATACTTTATTTGCTTCTGGTTGTGGTCGTTTATTTGAAGGCACACCCACACAAATGCAGACATCTTTAGCAAAATTTGCTGCCTTACCAGGCAACACCTTGGTGTACTGTACCCATGAATACACCCTTTCGAATATCCGTTTTGCTTTGGCAGTTGAACCGCATAACGTTGATTTAATTACTTGGGCCAAACGGGCAGAGGGCTTACGAGCAGCACATTTACCCACCGTACCAACAACCATTGCGCAAGAAATGAAAACTAATCCTTTTATGCGTTGTGATCAAGCGGATGTTATCGCTGCAGCATGCAAGATTGCTCAGCAACCCGCTCTAAAAAGCCCGGCAACTGTGTTAGCAGCGATTCGTGCTTGGAAAGATCAGTTTTAGTGCGCAGTGCAACGGGCTATAGCTTACAGTTATACGGGCTAGCAATCCTTGCTGCCCTAGCCTTGGGGGGCTGTGCAACAGGGCCCCAATGGAGTTCTGACACGCCCACAGGCGCAATTTCTAAAGACCCGCGCGCTGCAAAAGCCCCGCGCATTAATTTAAATGAACAGTCGGTTAGTAGTTTAGAGGCACCTAGTAATAATTTGTGGATTCATATTCGTAATGGCTTTCAAATGCCCGAGCTCGAAAGCCCATTAGTCATTCAGCAAACAGTTTGGCTTGCGGCACGCCCTGATTATGTACAGCGCTCAATGGCACGTTCATCGCGGTATTTGTTTTATATCGTGCAAGAGGTTAATTTACGGGGCATGCCTACAGAGTTAGCCCTCTTACCTTTTGTGGAAAGCGCGTTTAATCCGCAGGCTAAGTCCGTTGCTAAGGCCTCGGGTATATGGCAGTTCATGCCTAAAACAGGCAAAGACTTTAAGTTAACCCAAAATGTATTTCGGGATGAACGGCGCGATGTATTGCAGTCTACTGACGCCGCTCTAGATTATTTGCAGCGCTTATATAAACAATTTGGCGATTGGCAACTGGCTTTAGCTGCGTACAACTGGGGCGAAGGTAATGTGCAACGCGCAATTCGTAAAAATCAGGCAGCGGGCTTACCCATTGGCTACAGCGATTTAAGTATGCCGAATGAAACGCGCAACTATGTACCTAAACTCATGGCCTACCGCAATATTGTGATGCAGCCAGAAGCCTATGGCATTGTTTTGCCGCAATTAGAGAATCATCCGTATTTTGTGGCCGTGGATGTTACTCGCGATATTGATGTCAAACTCGCGGCAAATTTAGCCGAGATGCCGCTTGAGGAGTTTTTAAATTTAAATCCCTCATTTAATAAGCCAGTTATTTTAAGCGCCGCTAATCAACAAATTTTATTACCGTTTAGTCGCGCTGAAATTTTTCAAGCGAATTTAAAACAATATCAAAAACCATTAGCATCTTGGACGGCTGTCACTATTTCAAAATCAGAATCACCCGAGCAAGTTGCGAAGACCCTTGGAGTGGATGTGACGCAATTACGTGAGGTAAACGGCATTCCAAAGGGCATGCGCATTAAAGGGGGGTCGACGGTTTTAGTTCCAAAGTTGGCCAATAAAACCAGCGATATTTCTGTGAATTTAGCTGAAAATGCAAGTCTGAGCCTAGAAAAGCCGCCACCACCCCCAAAACCCAAAAAAGCGGGTACGCATTCTAAGGCGGCCTCGCAAAACGGGGCAACTAAGCGTAAATCCCCATCGACAGAGACAGCGAAATCTGCGAAAAATATACCCAATAAGCCCTTAACTGCGACAACTAGCAGTGGCAAGGTAACTGTTAAAAACTAACGTAATGGGGTCGGAACTACTATGGTGCAGGCAAGCAAGCAACACACTTCTTATAAAACTGTGCATCAAGCTTCAATTACTGATCCAATTCAATTTTGGGGAGAGCAGGCCAAGCTTATTCATTGGGAAAAGCCGTTTAATCAAGTCTTGGATTATTCCAATCCGCCCTTTAGTAAATGGTTCGCGGGCGGCTTAACCAATCTTTGTTACAACGCAGTCGATCGGCATTTAGCGCAACGTGGCGACCAAATTGCTTTGGTGGCAGTTTCCACCGAAACCAACCAAGAAAAAACTTACACCTTTCAAGAGTTGCATGCGGAAGTGAATCGCATGGCAGCAATTTTAAAAACTAATGGGGTAAATAAAGGCGATCGCGTTTTAATTTATATGCCGATGATTGCGGAAGCCTGTTTTGCCATGCTGGCTTGCGCGCGAATTGGGGCAATTCACTCAGTGGTCTTTGGGGGTTTTGCCTCACATAGCTTGGCAGCGCGAATTGATGATGCGCAACCCCAAATGATTATTTCAGCTGAGGCTGGCATGCGCATGGGTAAAGGCGTACCTTACAAGCCTTTATTAGATGAGGCGATTGCTTTAGCTGTATCAAAGCCAGCCAAGGTGCTCATTGTGAATCGGGGGTTGACTCCATACACAGCTGTAGCGGGGCGCGATTTAGATTACGCTGCCGAGCGGGAAAAAAACATCGCTGCACAAGTTCCCGTGGAATGGGTTGATGCCACGCATCCCTCCTATATTTTATATACCTCTGGCACAACTGGAAAACCGAAAGGCGTGCAGCGCGATACGGGTGGTTATGCCGTGGCCCTTACAGCGAGCATGCAGCATATTTTTTGTGGCAAGCCAGGTGAGACGATGTTTACTACATCGGATATTGGCTGGGTAGTAGGGCATAGCTACATTATTTATGCACCACTTTTAAACGGTATGGCGACCATCATGTATGAAGGCACGCCGTTACGACCCGATGCAGGAATTTGGTGGAGTTTAGTTGAAAAATATAAAGTCTCGGTGATGTTCTCTGCGCCAACGGCAGTGCGCGTGCTGAAGAAACAAGACCCTAGTTTTTTAAGCAAATATGACTTGTCGAGCTTGCGCTATTTATTTTTGGCTGGTGAACCACTTGATGAACCCACTGCGAATTGGATTCATGGCGCCATTAATAAACCCGTAGTAGATAACTATTGGCAGACCGAAACCGGCTGGCCTATTTTGGCAATTCAAAGTGGAGTTGAGGTCATGCCCCATAAATTTGGTTCGCCTGGCTTACCTTCCTTTGGGTACAACATGAAATTGCTCGATGATGCTACTGGCGCTGAGTTAGGCGCCGACGCCAAAGGCGTAATTGCTATTGAGGGCCCCTTACCACCGGGTTGTATGCAAACGATTTGGGGAGATGATGCGCGTTATGTGAAGACCTATTGGGAATCAATTCCTGGCAAGTTAATTTATTCGACCTTCGATTGGGGTATTAAAGATAGTGATGGTTACTTTTTTATTCTTGGGCGTACCGATGATGTAATTAATGTGGCTGGCCATCGATTAGGAACACGTGAAATTGAAGAAAGTTTGTCTAGTCACCCGAATTTAGCCGAGGTTGCCGTAGTTGGTATTGCTGATCAATTGAAGGGCCAAGTTGCGATTGGCTTTGCTATTCCGAAGGATGCTTCACAAACTGCTACTTTAGAAGCCGAACTGATGAAAACAGTGGATTCCCAGTTAGGCGCCGTTGCTCGCCCAGCAAGAGTCTACATCGTTCATGCTTTACCCAAAACGCGGTCAGGAAAAATTGTGCGACGTGCTTTACAAGCAGTGGCTGAAGGGCGCGATCCTGGCGACATCAGCACTATGGAAGACCAAGCGGTTTTGGCGCATATTAAAGAAGTGATTGAGCAAAAGCGCGGCTAGTCTGTAGGCAAGCTGGTATGATAGTGGGGTTCGTAACTCATAAATTACCCTAGCGCTTAAAGACACTCACCTCCCGCAAATTGTCCCGGGTAGGTCTTTTGGGGCGAGCAGGGTCGGATGGCAGTAGGGATTGGAGAATTTTTGTCACCCTTACTTCCTTCTTTTCCTCCCGCGGTACTGGCGCTCGCAGATGGCAGCGTTTTTGCTGGTTACAGTATTGGCGCCCCTGGTGAAACTTCTGGTGAAGTTGTTTTTAATACCGCCATGACAGGTTACCAAGAAATCTTGACTGATCCCAGTTACGCAAGGCAAATTGTTACCTTAACTTATCCACACATTGGTAATGTGGGGGTGAATGCGCAAGATGCAGAATCGGCGCAGGTTTACGCAGCAGGTTTAATAGTGAAAGATTTATCGCGGCGGGTTTCGAATTTCCGTGCTGAAGATAGTTTGGAACATTATTTGCAAGAGGCCAAGGTTCCGGGTATTGCTGGTATCGATACCCGTAAGTTAACGCGATTATTGCGCGATAAGGGTGCACAGTCAGGCGCCATCGTGGCCGGTCGTATTGGCGATAATGTGGCGGAGTTAAGTAAACAAGCTTTGCAGTTAGCAAAATCGTTTGCAGGTATGGCTGGTCTCGACTTAGCGCAAGTGGTTACCACTCCATATGCCTATGAATGGCGTGAAGGTGAATGGGAATTGCATGGCCCCATTGGTAAGCCAGCCTATCGGCTGCTTGATGAAGATAAACCTCCAAAAAATATAGGCAAATTAAAACATGTCGTGGCCTACGACTTTGGTGTGAAACGTAATATCTTAAGAATGCTAACTGAGCGCGGCTGCTTATTAACGATAGTGCCAGCTAAAACGAGTGCCGCTGAAGTGATGGCGATGAAACCAGATGGCGTATTTTTATCGAATGGCCCAGGTGATCCCGAGCCATGCGATTACGCCATTACAGCTGCCAAGACCATTATCGACGCTGGAATTCCTACCTTTGGTATTTGTTTGGGGCATCAAATCATGGGTTTAGCGGCGGGGGCCAAAACCCTCAAAATGAAATTTGGTCATCATGGTGCAAATCATCCCGTTAAAGATCTCGAGAGTGGCAAGGTTGCCATAACTTCACAAAACCACGGCTTTGCAGTTGATGCAAAAACCTTACCAGCTAATGTGCGCATTACTCACGTGTCTTTATTTGATGGTTCATTGCAAGGCTTAGCTTGGAAAGATAAGCCGGCCTTTTGCTTCCAAGGTCACCCTGAAGCATCGCCCGGACCCCATGACATTGCTTACTTGTTTGATCGCTTTATAGATTTAATGCAAGCTCCTAAGCAGCAGGAGGTTACCCGTGCCTAAGCGTAGCGATTTAAAAAGTATCTTAATTATTGGCGCTGGTCCGATTGTGATTGGTCAAGCGTGTGAGTTTGATTACTCTGGTGCGCAAGCTTGCAAAGCTTTGCGTGATGAAGGTTACAAAGTTATTTTGGTTAATAGTAATCCTGCGACCATCATGACCGATCCCGATATGGCCGATGTAACTTACATTGAACCCATTACCTGGGAAGTAGTTGAGCGCATTATTGCGCTAGAAAAGCCCGATGCCATTTTGCCAACAATGGGCGGCCAAACTGCCTTAAATTGCGCACTTGATTTGCATCGTCACGGGGTTTTAGAAAAATATGGTTGCGAACTCATTGGCGCCTCTCCCGAAGCGATTGATAAAGCAGAAGATCGGCAGAAGTTTAAAAATGCCATGACGAAAATTGGCCTAGGCTCGGCTAAATCAGGCATTGCCCATACCATGGAAGAAGCCTTAGCAGTGCAACAACGCCTTCAAACTGAAACCCATAGTGCCGGTTTTCCAGTAGTCATTCGTCCTTCATTTACGATGGGTGGTTCTGGCGGCGGTATTGCTTATAACCGCGAGGAATTTGAAGAAATTTGTAAGCGTGGTCTCGAGCTATCACCCACTAATGAATTATTAATTGAAGAATCATTATTGGGTTGGAAAGAGTTTGAGATGGAAGTGGTGCGTGACCGAGCAGATAACTGCATTATTGTTTGCTCGATTGAAAACCTCGATCCGATGGGCATCCATACTGGTGATTCAATTACCGTTGCCCCAGCGCAAACTTTAACGGATAAAGAATATCAATTGATGCGTAATGCTTCAATTGCGGTCTTACGAGAAATCGGTGTTGATACAGGTGGTTCGAACGTGCAATTTTCTATTAACCCGGTTGATGGACGCATGATTGTTATTGAAATGAATCCCCGGGTCTCGCGTTCTTCGGCCTTGGCCTCAAAGGCTACTGGCTTTCCGATTGCCAAAATTGCTGCCAAGTTAGCAGTGGGTTACACCTTAGATGAATTACAAAATGATATTACTGGTGGCACTACGCCAGCATCGTTTGAGCCTACCTTAGATTACGTCGTAACTAAAATTCCCCGTTTTGCTTTCGAAAAATTTCCCCAAGCCGATTCACGCTTAACGACGCAAATGAAATCGGTTGGTGAAGTCATGGCAATTGGCCGCACTTTTCAAGAATCATTTCAAAAAGCCTTACGTGGCTTAGAGGTTGGGGTCGACGGACTCGATGAAAAATCGACTGAATTAGAGGAGGTCATTCAAGAAATTGGTGAACCTGGCCCAGAGCGTATTTGGTATGTGGGCGATGCTTTTCGATTAGGCATGAGCCTTGATGAAATTTATGACGAAACTAAAATTGATCCTTGGTTTTTAGAACAAATTGAGGAACTCATCCAGCTAGAGGCAGACGTCAAGCTGCGCCAGCTTGATTCCCTAAAGGCTGCCGAATTACGTTTCTTAAAGCAAAAAGGCTTTTCTGATCGTCGCTTAGCCCGATTAATGCAAGTCGATACTGCTGCGGTGCGCGCCGCACGCCAGCGCTTAAAAGTATTGCCAGTTTATAAGCGGGTCGATACTTGCGCTGCCGAATTTTCTACTAATACTGCTTATTTGTATTCTACCTATGAGGCCGAGCACGGTGAATGTGAAGCTAACCCAAGTCAACGTGACAAGATCATGGTGCTAGGTGGTGGCCCTAACCGGATTGGCCAAGGGATTGAGTTTGATTATTGCTGTGTGCATGCGGCGCTAGCCTTGCGTGAAGATGGCTATGAAACCATCATGGTGAATTGCAATCCTGAAACCGTGTCAACCGACTACGATACTTCCGATCGTTTGTACTTTGAACCGCTTACTTTAGAAGACGTATTAGAAATTGTTGCCAAAGAAAAGCCGCTAGGTGTCATTGTGCAATATGGCGGCCAAACGCCGTTGAAGCTAGCGTTAGACCTAGAGGCGAACGGCGTGCCAATTATTGGTACCTCACCCGATATGATTGATGCGGCTGAAGATCGTGAGCGTTTTCAAAAATTGTTGCAAACCCTAGGTTTGCTCCAGCCACCAAATCGAACCGCGCGCGCTGAAGATGAAGCCTTGATATTAGCTGAAGAAATTGGCTATCCTCTGGTGGTGCGGCCATCGTATGTATTGGGTGGTAGAGCAATGGAAATTGTTCATGATGGCCGCGATTTACAACGCTATATGCGTGAAGCGATGAAGGTCTCGCACGATTCACCGGTTTTACTAGATCGTTTTTTAAATGATGCGATTGAATGCGATGTCGATTGTATTAGCGATGGGCAGCAAGTCTTTATTGGCGCGGTGATGGAGCATATTGAACAAGCTGGAGTGCATTCGGGTGACTCCGCCTGCTCTTTACCGCCTTACTCCTTAATACCCTCAACAGTCGCTGAAATAAAACGTCAAACTGCAGCGATGGCTAAAGGCCTCAATGTAGTGGGCTTAATGAATGTGCAGTTTGCGATTCAGAATGTAGCTGGTAAAGATGTCATCTACGTTCTGGAGGTGAATCCGCGTGCTTCGCGCACTGTTCCCTATGTATCGAAGGCCACAGGGCTGCAATTAGCAAAAATTGCCGCGCGCTGTATGGTTGGTCAAACATTAGCTCAGCAAGGTATTGTGGCCGAGGTTATTCCAACTTACTTCTCAGTTAAAGAAGCGGTCTTTCCCTTTAATAAATTTCCTGGTATTGACCCTATTTTGGGCCCCGAGATGCGTTCTACTGGTGAGGTAATGGGGGTAGGACGAACTTTTGGTGAAGCGCTGTTTAAATCGCAATTAGGCGCTGGTATTAAGTTGCCTAAAAGTGGCACGGTCGTATTGACTGTGAAAGATAGCGATAAGGCAGTTGCAGTAGAAGTGGCCCATATCTTGCATGAATTAGGCTTTCCCATGGTGGCGACCAAAGGTACTGCCGCAGCAATTACGGCTGCTGGATTACCTGTGCGGATGGTGAATAAGGTTAAAGATGGTCGACCCCATATTGTTGACATGATCAAAAACGGGGAAATCTCCTTGGTCTTTACTACCGTTGATGAAACCCGTACCGCCATTGCCGATTCTCGCTCGATTCGCACCAGTGCCCAGGCAAATAATGTGACTTACTACACTACCATTAGCGCAGCTAGAGCTGTCATGGAAGGTTTATTAAGTTTTAGTAAGAGTTCAGATAGCGGCAAAGATGCTTTAGCGGTCTATTCCTTGCAGGATTTACACCGCTCACTGCCATAGCTTAGAATTAGGGTTATGAGCACAATTCCATTAACTAAGCTTGGCGCGCAACTTTTGAAAGAAGAGCTGCAGCGCTTGAAGCACGTCGAGCGCCCAGCGGTGATTAACGCAATTTCAGAAGCCCGTGCCCAAGGCGATCTTTCTGAAAATGCCGAGTACGATGCCGCAAAAGAAAAGCAAGGTTTTATTGAGGGTCGGATTCAAGATCTGGAAAGTAAATTAGCCGCCGCCCAAATTATTGATCCTGCTACCTTAGACGTCAATGGGCAAGTTGTTTTTGGAGCCACGGTCGATTTAGAAGATTTAGAAAATGGCACGAAGTTTACCTACCAAATTGTGGGTGATGATGAGGCTGATATCGCGGTCAATAAAATTTCTATTAGCTCACCTATTGCGCGGGCTTTAATCAGCAAGGAAGAGGGCGACGTGGTTAAAGTGCAAGCGCCTGGCGGCAATCGCGAAGTTGAAATTTTAGCTGTACGGTATATTTAATTTATTTCAGCTATGCCGATGGTCGAAGTGGTACCAGTAAATTCAAGCTATGCTGGTGCACGGCGCCTATTCATGATACTCAGCAATTTATGGGTTGGCAGTATATTAACCGTCGGTTACTTGGTCGCTCCAACTATTTTTTCCCAACTCTTTGATCGGCAAGCCGCTGGCATGATGGCTGGCGCAATTTTCCGGGTCGAGGCTTATGTAAGTTTGGTGACATCTGTAGGGCTTTTGGTTTTTGCCAATTTACTGATCAATCGCGGCTTGAATCAATTTCGTCTCGTTCGCTGGTTATTACTAGGCATGCTGATTTGTACTTTATGCGCGACATTTATTCTCATTCCTTGGTTAGAAATGATACGCGACCAGGCTTTACAGCAGGGTATGCCAGTGATGCTTTCACCATCAGCTACTTTATTTAGTAGGCTTCATGGCATGTCGAGCATTTTATTTTTATGCCAAAGTGTTTTGGGTTTAGTCTTGGTATGGCGGTTGAGTGGAAAAGCGGAATAGATTCAGCTAAACCAATAAACTCAGCTAAACCATTTGTATTACCCCAATAATTTTTTCTTAGTGCTGCTTTGGCGCACTTTGCGCCGCTTAGGGTTTGGTGCTGGCGCGCTTAATTTGCGCGAGGTGTAGCCTGCCGAAGTCCAGCCAATTTTAGATTCACGTACCGGCGCTTTCGAGCCCTTGCCAACTGTTTTTGGTGGCGTGCTGACTTTTTTGCTTGCGGTCTTGCGCGTTGTCTTGAGCGCAGTTCGTGGGGCTTGAATTTTTTTCTTGGTCTTTTTAGCCGAGCGTGCAAAAGCTTCATCTTCTGCGGCAGTAGGTTTGGGGCGCCAGACTACGAATAGTTTGCCAATCTGTTGTACTGGAGCTGCGTGCAAAGCGTCGCAAAGCTTGGCGTACATCTCGGCACGTAATTCACGATCATCGCCCAGCACCCGAATTTTAATCAGCTCATGGCTTTTAAGTGCCAATTGCGCTTCTTTGATGACGTTGGCACTCAAGCCAGCATTGCCAATCATGACAACAGGATTAAGATCATGGGCTTTGGCTTTAAGCGATTTGCGTTGGGCAGGGGTAATGGTTAATTTAGTCATAGCTTGCGATGATAGTGCATTCGAAATTACACGCATTTGCACTGCTACAAAGAAATCAGCGAAAATAGCCCATCGTGGCAAAAAATAAATTTAATAAAAGCTGGTTACAAGATCATTTAAATGATCCCTATGTAAAGATGGCCCAAAAAGATGGCTATCGCGCACGGGCGGTATATAAGCTTAAAGAAATTGACGAGCAAGATCATTTAATTAAAGCAGGTATGGTGGTCATCGATTTAGGTAGTGCTCCAGGCAGCTGGTCTCAATACGTACGTACCCGCTTAGTTGAGCTAGGCAAAAGCAATCCCAAAATTGAGTCGGGCAAGCCGGACGGCTGCATCATTGCCATTGACTTGCTGCCCATGGAAGCCATTGCTGATGTTAGTTTTATCGAAGGAGATTTTCGTGAAGACGCGGGAATTGCTGCCGTTACTGCTTTGCTACCGGGGGGAGTGGATAGCAAGGTTGACTTGGTACTGTCTGATATGGCGCCCAATTTATCAGGGGTAGGGGTTGCCGATGCTGCCCGCATGGCGTATTTGGCTGAATTAGCCCTTGATTTTGCCGTGGCACGCTTAAAGCCCGATGGCGCTCTATTGATTAAAAGCTTTCATGGCAGTGGCTACAGCCAAATTGTCGAGGCTTTTAAAAAGGTCTTTAAAACCGTAACCCCTCGAAAGCCTAAGGCCTCGCGAGATAAATCGGCTGAAACCTTTCTCTTGGGTCGAAATTTAAAGCCTGCCGCTATATCCTCAGGGACTTAGGGCTTGATTAACCCTAATAACAACAGTAGTTTATTGGATTTATTTGTTCTCAGCCCTTGAATATAGGGAGTAGTAGAATCATATACATAGGGTATTCATGGGGTTTACGGTGTTTATTGGGGTTTTATAGGTTTTTACTCCCGAATTAATTCGGCAAAGGTGTGCATTTGAATAGCAATATGTTCCAGAAAATTGGGGTTTGGCTCATTGTGGGTCTGGTTTTATTCACCGTTTTCAAGCAATTTGATAAGCCGCGCTCACAAGAGCAGGTTACTTACTCGCAATTTATGGATGACGCCAAGGGCGGCAAAATTAAACGCGTGGATGTACAAGGCCGTACCCTTCAAGTAACGCCTAGCGACGGCGTTAAGTATTCGATTATTTCGCCTGGCGATATTTGGATGGTAGGCGACTTGATGAAGTTTGGCGTGCAAGTAACCGGTAAAGCGGAAGATGAGCCAAATTTATTGGTATCTGCTTTGTATTACCTCGGACCCACTTTATTGATTATTGGTTTTTGGTTTTTTATGATGCGCCAAATGCAAGGTGGCGGCAAGGGCGGTGCCTTTTCTTTCGGTAAATCGAAGGCGCGCTTGATTGATGAAAATAGCAATACCGTGACCTTTAATGATGTGGCGGGTTGTGATGAGGCCAAAGAAGAAGTATCTGAATTAGTCGATTTCTTAAAAGACCCGCAAAAATTTCAAAAACTGGGTGGGCGAATTCCGCATGGTGTGTTATTGGTTGGCCCTCCAGGTACAGGTAAAACCTTATTAGCGCGCGCCATTGCTGGTGAAGCTAAGGTACCGTTCTTTTCGATTTCGGGTTCCGACTTTGTGGAAATGTTTGTTGGTGTGGGCGCATCGCGTGTGCGCGATATGTTTGATAACGCTAAAAAACATTCACCATGCATTATTTTTATTGATGAAATTGATGCCGTTGGTCGCCATCGTGGTGCTGGTATGGGCGGTGGTAACGATGAGCGCGAACAAACCCTCAATCAAATGTTAGTTGAAATGGATGGCTTTGAGAGTAATAGCGGCGTAATTGTCGTTGCTGCGACTAATCGCTCAGATGTGCTCGATCGGGCCTTATTGCGTCCAGGTCGTTTCGATCGCCAAGTACACGTTGGCTTGCCGGACATTCGGGGCCGTGAACAAATTTTGCAAGTACATATGCGCAAAGTACCGATTAACCCCGATGTCGATGCAGCAGTAATTGCGCGTGGCACTCCCGGATTTTCTGGTGCCGATTTAGCGAACCTGGTGAATGAGTCGGCTTTATTTGCTGCGCGCCGTAATAAACGCTCAGTTGATATGCAAGACTTCGAAGACGCTAAAGACAAAATTTATATGGGTCCCGAACGTAAATCGGCAGTTATGCGTGAAGAAGAGCGGCGCAATACGGCTTATCACGAATCGGGTCACGCAGTGGTGGCGAAAACCTTGCCCAAAGCCGATCCAGTGCATAAAGTCACGATCATGCCGCGCGGTATGGCTTTAGGCGTTACTTGGCAGTTGCCTGAGTTTGATCGCATTAATATGTATAAAGATCGGATGTTGGAAGAGCTGGCTATTTTGTTTGGTGGCCGTGCCGCCGAAGAGGTTTTCTTACACTCGATGAGTACTGGGGCCTCTAATGACTTTGAGCGCGCGACAAAACTGGCGCGTGATATGGTGACGCGTTATGGCATGAGCGATAGCTTGGGCACCATGGTCTATGTTGATACCGAACAAGACAATATGTTTGGGCGCATGAATGTGAAAACGGTTTCTGAAGAGACGCAGCAAAAAGTCGATGCTGAAATACGTACCCTCATCGATACGCAGTACGGTGTAGCCAAAGCAATATTGGAGCAAAATCGCGAAAAAGTAGAGGCCATGGTAGTTGCTTTGTTGGAATGGGAAACCTTAGATGCTGAGCAAATTAATGACATCATGGCAGGTCGTCCACCACGGGCACCTAAGCCACCCCCAATTACCAGCGCTTTTGGAAACTCAGCTGGTGGGGCATCAGGTCCTACAGCTGATAATGCCCCAGCACCAGCTTAAGAAATAATTACGCTGTAATGTACGTGCAAAATCTGCCCACGGCTTGGCGCTGTGGGCGTTTTCTTTTTGACTGGCAGAAACGCATGCGTCCTTTAGTCATGGGGATTCTGAATGCGACACCCGATTCATTTTCAGATGGGGGGCGTTTTGCTAGTCGTGATGCCGCTTTGCGTCAAGCTGAGCATATGATTACCAGTGGCGTTGACATTATTGATATTGGTGGCGAATCAACCCGCCCTGGTGCTGAAGCGGTGCCAGTAGATATTGAGCTTGAGCGGGTACTGCCCATCATTGAAGCATTGCGCGATTGTGGCACCGCCCTATCAATCGATACCTATAAGCCACAAACCATGCTAGAGGCCTTAAAGCTAGGTGTCGATTGCGTAAACGATGTCTGGGCTCTGCGCCAACCGGGGGCATTAGAAGTGGTTCATCAAGCGGGCTGTGGGGTGGTGCTAATGCATATGCAACGCGACCCGCAAACCATGCAATTTAATCCTGAATATTTAGATGTTGTTACAGATGTGAGATTATTTTTAGCAGAACGGGCCAAAGAAGTAGAGGCAGCAGGGGTTAGTACCGAGCAAATTATTCTCGATCCTGGCTTTGGTTTTGGTAAAAGCCTTGAGCATAATTTACGCATGTTACGCGAATTTGGCTCATTTACCGAGTTAGGGTACCCAGTTTTATTGGGCATTTCCCGTAAATCGATGCTGGGTAAAATTAGCGGCAAGGAAGTGCATGAGCGCTTAGCCCCCGGCATTGCTGCGACGATTATGGCGGTTGAGCAGGGCGCAGCGCTGGTTCGCACTCACGATGTACCAGAAACCTTTGATGCACTTCGCTTATGGGAAGCGGCGCGGGTTTTATAATCAATCTATGAAAAAGAAATATTTCGGTACCGATGGTATTCGTGGAGAAGTAGGGCAATTTCCTATCGTCCCTGAATTTGTGATGCGCTTGGGCTATGCTACTGGCAAGGTGCTTAGTCGTGATCTTGCGCCAGGCGAGCGTTGTTCCGTTTTAATTGGTAAAGATACGCGAATTTCTGGTTATTTACTCGAGGCCGCTCTTGAAGCAGGCTTTTCTGCTGCTGGTGTCGATGTCAGTTTATGCGGCCCTATGCCTACCCCTGCTGTTGCCTATTTAACGAATGCCTTACGCCTTTCAGCAGGCATTGTTATTTCGGCTTCGCATAATCTTTATCAAGATAATGGCATTAAATTTTTCTCTGCCCAGGGCGACAAAATATCGGATGAGTTTGAATTGGCAATTGAAGCCCTATTAGAAGAGCCGATGGGGTGCGTTAGCTCAGAGCATTTAGGAAGGGCATTTAGACTACGCGATGCAGCTGGTCGTTATATTGAATTTTGTAAGTCGACCTTTCCTAATCATTTGAATTTGCGCGGTATGAAAATTGTGGTCGACTGTGCTAATGGTGCTGCTTACGATGTAGCTCCGAATGTCTTTCATGAATTAGGCGCAGAAGTGATTTCTATTGGCATTGAGCCTAATGGTCGCAATATTAATGATCGTTGTGGCGCGACTGCACCGGCTGCTTTAATCGCCAAGGTGCGCGAGACCGGCGCTGATATTGGCATTGCCCTTGATGGTGATGCCGATCGCTTGCAAATGGTCGATGCTAGTGGGCGTCTCTTTAATGGCGATGAGTTACTTTATGTCTTGGCCAAGGATCGGCTTGAGCGGGGTATGCAGGTCGGTGGGGTGGTTGGAACCCTTATGACAAACTTAGCCGTAGAAAATGCCCTGCGGACTTTGGGCCTTGATTTTGAGCGAGCGCAAGTTGGCGATCGTTATGTGTTAGAGCAGCTAAAACAAAAAAAATGGCTCTTAGGCGGGGAAGGTTCGGGCCATTTGCTCTGTTTAGACCACCATACTACTGGCGATGGCACGATTGCAGCTTTGCAGGTTTTGGCAGCGATGCGGCAAAAGAAACAAAGCTTGGCTCAATTACTGAGTGCAGTATCAATTTTTCCGCAGGTACTGATCAATATTCGCACCCCAGCCAATTACCGCTGGCAAGACGATACGCAACTACAGGCGAAGATTGCTGCAACTGAGGCTGCCTTGGGTCAGCGTGGGCGAGTTTTAATCCGCCCCTCGGGTACCGAGCCGGTTTTACGGGTCATGGTGGAGGCGCAAGATGCTTCTCTGGCGCAAAGTAGCGCTGAACAGATTGCTGCTGTAGTGCCTAAGGCAAGCTAAAAAATATTTTAAGATGAAACGATAAATAACTGATTTATATACCTATTTATCGATTGAAGCAATTTTGTTTTGGCTGTCATAAAAAGGTCATATAGAAGTCTTATGCTCACTGAGAAGATTCAACCTCATCTGCTCACTTAAGCTCTTCTAAAGGACTAATTAATAATGAATGTTTTGCTCAAAAAAGCCATCACAGTAGGTGCAGTGGTTTCTGCCACCGCCTTTTCAGTGCCTGTTTTCGCGCTTGATATCACTGGCGCCGGCGCAACCTTTCCTTACCCTGTCTACGCGAAATGGGCCGAAGCGTACAAAGCAAAAACCGGCAATGGCATGAACTACCAGTCAATTGGTTCGGGTGGCGGCATTAAGCAAATCAAGGCTAAAACCGTTGACTTTGGCGCAACTGACAACCCTGTTGCATTTGAAGAGCTAGAAAAAGATGGCATGGTGCAGTTTCCAGCCATTATTGGCGGTGTAGTGCCAGTAATTAACGTCGAAGGTGTGAAGTCGGGTCAAATTAAATTGGATGGCCCCACTTTAGCGGATATTTTTCAAGGCAATATTAGCAATTGGAACGATAAGCGTATTGCCATTATGAATCCAGGAGTAAAAATTCCTGCAGGTGACATTACAGTGATTACCCGTGCCGATGGTTCAGGCACCACCGCAATTTTTACGGACTATTTAGCCAAGACTAGTAAGCTTTGGAAAGATGCTGTAGGTTCGGGTTCTTCTGTAAAGTGGCCTGCAGCATCCACCGTTGGTGGTAAGGGTAATGAAGGTGTTGCCGCTAATGTAACCAGAGTAAAAAATTCGATTGGCTACGTTGAATATGCCTATGCTAAGAAAAATAAGCTCACGTATATTTCGCTGAAAAATATCGCAGGGCAGTATGTTGAGCCAGATGATGAGACCTTTGCAGCCGCAGCAGCGGGTACCGATTGGGCGAAGATTCCTGGAATGGGCACTTTTATTACCAACGCACCTGGCGCGAAATCGTGGCCGATCACTGGCGCATCGTTTATTTTGGTCTACAAAAATCCTGAAAATAAAACAAATGCAGCAGAAGTCTTGAAGTTCTTTGATTATGCTTTTAAAGATGGCAAGAAAATGGCTACCGAATTAGAGTATGTGCCCCTGCCAGATGCAACAACCGACTTTATTCGTAAGAATGTTTTTACTAAAGTGCAAACAAAGTAACGGAAGATTACAGGCTAGTATTTAATCCATAATTCATTAATTGAGGCGATGACGTAATGCATTTAGCGGCTTTAAATTCAGCAATGCCTTCTAGTCGGGCAATTAGAGTCGCTAAATTGCAGCGCGTACAAGACTTTTTGTTTCATCGTGTGACTCAATTTTTTGCCATGCTCGTTTTATTTGCATTGTTAGGAATTATTGCCTCGTTGCTAATTAATGCTTGGCCAGCTTTACATGAATTTGGTTTTGGTTTTTTTATTGATCCAGAGTGGGATATTGGTAAAGATAAATTTGGTGGTTTAATTGCTATTTATGGCACGGTTGTCACGTCGCTGATTGCTTTGTTAATAGCCGTTCCTCTGAGCTTCGGCATTGCTGTTTTTTTAACTGAAATCTGTCCAGGGTATTTGCGGCGACCCTTAGGTACGGCAGTAGAATTATTGGCCGCAGTACCCTCGATTATTTACGGGATGTTTGGCCTCTTTGTTTTTGCGCCGATTTTTGCCGACTATATCGAGCCTGCACTTGCAGCAACTTTGGGGAAAATTCCACTGATTGGTCTACTTTTTTCAGGGCCAGCTAATGGAATTGGTATGTTATGCGCTGGTTTAATTTTAGCCATGATGATTTTGCCTTTTATTGCCTCGGTTATGCGCGATGTATTTGAAATCGTGCCCCCAGTGATTAAAGAATCGGCTTATGGCATTGGTTGCACTACCTGGGAAGTTGTTAGTAAAATTGTTTTTCCGTATACCAAGGCTGGTGTAATTGGCGGCATTATGTTGGGGCTAGGGCGAGCACTCGGCGAGACTATGGCCGTTACTTTTGTTATCGGTAATGCCCTGCGTTTATCACCATCCTTATTTGCGCCAGGTAGTTCAATTGCCTCTACCTTGGCCAATCAATTCGGTGAGGCCGCCCCGGGCTTGCATTTTTCATCCCTATTTGCATTGGGTTTGGCGCTATTTGTGATTACTTTTATTGTCTTGGCGCTGGCCAAATGGATGTTAGCGCGCATGGAAGAAAAGCAAGGGCTAAAGTCATGAATCAAGTTAATCATATTAATCAGGCAGTATTTGCGGTGCGTAAGCGTACCAATGCCATTGGCCTATTTTTATCGATGGCGGCCATGACCCTAGGCATGTTATTTTTATTATGGATCTTAAGTATTTTATTTATTAAAGGATTTTCGGCAATTAATTGGGCTATGTTCACTGCCAGCACACCTGCTCCAGGATCGGAGGGAGGTGGTTTGGCTAATGCAATTGTCGGAAGCATGATGCTGATTGGTTGCTGTACCCTAATTAGCACCCCAATTGGTGTTTTGGCTGGCCTGTATCTGGCGGAATATGGTGATCGAAGCAAAGTTGCCGGTATTACCCGTTTTGTTACCGACATTATGCTGTCTGCCCCATCCATTGTTATTGGTCTTTTTGTCTATGCTTTAGTGGTGGCTCAAGTGCGCCATTTTTCAGGCTGGGCCGGTACGATTGCTTTGGCTTTAATTGCAATACCTGTAGTGGTAAGAACAACTGAGAATATGTTGCAGCTGGTACCCGGCAGTTTACGAGAGGCCGCCTATGCTTTAGGCACACCTAAATGGAAGGTGGCCTTTTGGATTACCTTACGAGCGGCAAAAAGCGGGGTCATCACGGGTATTTTGCTGGCACTAGCCCGCATCAGCGGAGAAACCGCACCCTTACTATTTACGGCGTTGAATAATCAATTCTTTTCGACCAATATGAATGCCCCAATGGCCAATTTGCCGGTGGTAATTTTCCAATTCGCGATGAGCCCATACGATAATTGGGTGAGCTTAGCGTGGGGCGGCTCACTTTTAATTACCTTTGCGGTTTTAGGGCTTAATATCTTAGCTCGAGTCGTATTTAGGGAAAAGGTACAAGGATGAAAAGTATGCGAACCGTTTTTAATGCCAACCAAAATCAAGAGGCACAGATTTTGACTGATACCCTGATCGACAATTTAACCGAGACAAATTCTTTTATTTTGACTAATGCACTTGAAATTAAGAATCTAAATTTTTTTTATGGCTCTTATCAAGGCTTAAAAAATATTAATCTCAATATTCAAGAGCAAAAGGTAACTGCATTTATTGGTCCCTCGGGTTGCGGCAAGTCAACTCTATTACGCTCAATTAATCGTATGTACGACCTTTACCCCGGTCAACGCGCTGAAGGTGAAATTCTATTTTATGGAGAAAATATTCTTGCCCCGAAGCAAGATCTCAATTTATTGCGCTCACGGATTGGAATGGTTTTTCAAAAGCCAACCCCATTTCCAATGTCGATTTATGAAAATATTGCTTTTGGTGTACGTCTCTACGAAAAACTTTCGAAGGCTGAGATGGATGAGCGGGTTGAATGGGCCCTCAAGAAAGCAGCATTATGGGGTGAGGCAAAAGATAAATTGAAGCAAAGCGGCTTATCGCTTTCGGGCGGTCAGCAGCAGCGTTTATGTATCGCTCGTGGTGTCGCAGTTAAGCCAGCAGTATTATTACTCGATGAGCCCACATCTGCCTTAGATCCAATTTCCACAGGGAAAATTGAAGAGCTTATTAATGAATTGAAAAATGAGTACACCATTGCAATTGTGACTCACAATATGCAGCAAGCGGCCCGCGTATCAGATTTCACGGCTTATATGTACTTAGGGGAATTGGTTGAATTTGGTAAAACTGATGAAATTTTTATTAAACCCAAGCGGAAAGAAACAGAAGATTACATTACGGGCCGATTTGGCTAATTAAGAGGGCATATGCCAGATAAACACCTTTCGTCGCAATTCGATTCGGATCTAAATTCGCTCTGTAGCAAGTTATTAGAAATGGGCGGTATGGTTGAATCACAAACCTCTACTGCCATGCGCGCATTTACTGAAATGGATTTAGAAATTTGTAATCAAGTTATTGAACGTGAAAAAGCGGTCAACGATTTTGAAATTGAAGTCGATTCTGCTTGTACAGAAATTATTGCCCGCCGTCAGCCGACGGCACGAGATTTGCGCTTAGTGATGGCAGTTTCTAAGGCAATTACAAATTTAGAGCGTGCTGGTGATGAAGCTGAGCGAGTTGCAAAACGTACTAAACGTATTATTGAGTCGGGCCTTAACCATAATATTAATGTGGCGGAAATTAAATTATCGGGACAAATGGCTATTTCATTATTGCGGCGTAGCTTAGATGCATTTGCACGCTTAGATACTATTGCAGCGGCAGAAGTGGTAAAAGAAGACAAGCAAATTGACGAAGAATTTCGCGCCTTTGTGCGCAAATTAATCGTCTATATGATGGAAGATCCCAGCTTAATTACTACGGGCCTTGATATGTTGACGATAGCTAAAGCAATCGAACGCATTGGTGATCACTCTAAAAATATTGCTGAATTTGTGATTTATATTGTTAAGGGTGCTGATGTACGCCATCTTCCTCATGCAGATTTAGTGCGTGAAGTTTATCGGTAAGCAAAACTAAATTGTTTAATTCGAGTGCGTAGTATTTTATGGGTATAAAGATCTTAATTATTGAAGACGAGCCAGCAATTGCTGAATTAATTGCAATTAATTTAGTTCACGCAGGTTATGAGGTAGAGCGAGCGTTTCAGGCCGATCAAGCTGTACTGATGATGAAAGAGGCTATGCCAGATTTACTCGTTCTGGATTGGATGTTGCCAGGCAAATCGGGCGTGCAATTTGCTAAAGAGTTGCGAAGTAACCCCAAGACTATTGCACTGCCCATCTTAATGCTAACTGCTAAAAGTGAAGAAGCGGATAAGGTTTTAGGCCTTGATGCTGGAGCTGATGATTATGTAACTAAGCCCTTTTCGCCAAAGGAATTAATTGCTCGAGTTAAAGCAATCTTACGCAGACAACTACCGTCTACTGATGAAGTACCCCTCACTGTAGGGCCTTTGAAGTTAGATCCTGTAGCCCATCGTTTAATGGCAACCTCACCTCATTCCGAGCCGCAAGCTATTGCTTTAGGGCCAACTGAATTTCGTTTATTACAATTTTTAATGTCGAATCCAGAGCGGGTTCATTCTCGTTCGGTTCTACTCGATCGAGTATGGGGTAATGAGGTCTATATCGAAGAGCGCACTGTAGATGTGCATATCAAACGCTTGCGAGCGGCATTGGCTTTCACCGAGTGTGATCACTTCATTGAAACTGTGCGGGGTAGCGGTTATCGAGTTACTAAAAACCCAATCCAGAATTAGCTTGGATGCTAAGGTAACTTACTTACTTCGCGCAGAATTAGAAAATTCACTGTTCCTTTTAACTATTAAAGGCCGAAAGCTAAATGGGGAATTTTGCCTAGCATCTACTGTAATTTCGAGCGCTTGAATCTCTTCCTCTCCCATTAATTCAACCCGAATAACATTTTCTAACACATATTTTTGATCACTTGTCTTTAGTGGCTGATCAATTCTTAAGCGATGGGTATCACCATGAATCAAAAGTACTGCATTGCTAAACTTCTCAGCATGGGAAGATAGACTAAGAACAGTATCGCGATAGCCATTTGCTAAATCATCAGATTGAATCTGGCCCGTAAACATATCGGCTTGAAAAGCAAAAATAATCCCAGCTAATTTTTTTTCCGTAGCCAATTGAAAAGTGTAATTAATCCAGGCTAAATTGGCTTCGTTGCGTTTAAAATATTCCTTGACAGCCAAAATATTTCTCTCAAAATCATTATTCGATCCAGGGATATTTAAACTCACAAAAAGAAATTGATCCTGAATCCAGTATGAATTTTCAACATAAAGCTTAAAGTCACTCATGACATCAGCTTGTCGTATTAAGGTCAGGGTGTTTTTACCTAAGCTTTGATTTGAGCTAAAGAATTTTTTTCTAATACTAGCAAGACGTTCAATTGGATCGTACGAGCCCGATAATGGGCGATAACAGTCGGTCCATTCATTATCGCCAATACTATAAATTACTGGGGCTTCATAGCGTTTAAAAAAACTTGCAATTTTTTCAGTGGCAGCATCGCTACACGGTGTTTCACTTGATTTAGTATCGCCAACAAATAGGCTAAATTTAGGGTGAGATTGATTAATCGCTTGAATAAGGTTGAGGTAGCGGTACTCATCATTCGCGTTGTTGTAGGGCATGTCGCCAAGCGCCACAAAACGAAATGATTCCCCGTGGGCCAGACCCATCAGCAATAGATTAAGCACAATTGCATGTATAAATTTCATTTATAAGTCGTATTCTAGACCGCTTTCCTAAATCCCACTAAGATAGCGGTATGGTTGCAATCCTTTTCCGTTTTATTTTTCTCCTAATCCTAGCAATAATTGCATTTGGGGTAGGTAAGTCATTTTTTAGCGAGCAAGTCGGCTTAGGTATTGCACTCGCAATAGTAGGTCTGCCATTAGCTTATTCCTATATTAATTTAGCCCGTCTGCGTAAATATATTATGCAAGGTGAGATTGAAAATTTACCCTCTACGAGTGGCAAATGGGAAGATGTGTTATTTCGCCTACAACGTTTTTTACGTGGGCAACGCCAACAATTACATCAAATTGAGGCGCAGCATGAGCGCTTTATTCAAGCCTTCCAAGCCTCACCAAATGGCATCGTCATGCTTGATGATCGTGATCAAATTGAATGGTGTAATGCGATTGCTGAAAGTTATTTTGGCTTAAATTTTAAGCGTGATGCTTTACAGCAAATCAATTATTTAATTCGTCGCCCTGAATTTGTCCGCTACTTAAGTCAACGTAATTTTGATGAGCCCCTATTAATTGAGCAAATGGGCCAAGCAAGCAATTTAACGCTGCTGCTGCAGCTTTTTCCTTTTTCCGAAAACCGCCATTTACTATTTGCTCAAGATATAACTGACTTGCGCAAAACCGAGGCTATGCGGCGCGATTTTGTTGCTAATGTTTCTCATGAGATGAGAACCCCATTAACGGTTATGTTAGGTTTTTTAGAAACAGTACTTAATTTAGATTTAGATGAGGTGCAAAGAACTCGCTACCTAGAGATGATGCAATTGCAGGCAAAGCGCATGCAGAGCTTAGTTGAAGATTTGCTAACTCTAGCCAATCTTGAGGCTAATTTGCAACCGCCTATTTTACAAGCCATTGATATGCCAGCGCTCATGGCTTTATTAAAAAATGATGCTGAAGCCTTATCTCAAGGTAAACATATTTTTGAATTTAGTTGCGATCAAGGCCATGATTTATTGGGCAATCAAAAGGAATTACTTTCCGCATTTAGTAATCTAGTGGCTAATGCTGTGCACTATACGCCTGAAGGGGGAAAAATAAAGATTTCCTTGGTGGTCAACGAAGTTGGTCAAGGAGTTTTTTCTGTTGAAGATACTGGTCCAGGTATTTCGGCAGAACATTTACCTCGCCTAACTGAGCGTTTTTATCGAGTAGACCGTAGTCGATCGAGGGAAACTGGAGGTACTGGGTTAGGTTTGGCGATCGTGAAGCACATTGCAAACCGCTATCAGGCACAACTACTTATTACTAGCGTACCAGGTAAGGGCAGCACCTTTTCTCTACAAATTCCTACCCAAAGGGTAGTAACTATTTAGTAGATTTTAGGGATATACATCGAGTCTGGAATCGGGTCGCGAGTGTAGTCGGCATTGTGCACTCGCTTGGGCAAGATAATTGGTGCGTGCTCAATTGCTTGATAGGGAATTTGTTGCAGGAAATGATGGATACAATTTAGGCGGGCTTTTTTCTTGTCGTTTCCGGCTACTATCCACCATGGTGCTTCAGGAATATGCGTGCGTTCAATCATGGTCTCTTTTGCCTTGGTATAGGCTTCCCATAGTCGCCGCGACTCTAAATCCATGGGGCTTAATTTCCATTGTTTTAAGGGATCATGAATACGGGTCATAAAGCGCAAATGTTGCTCATCATCAGTAATTGAAAACCAATATTTAATTAGAATAATTCCCGAGCGAACTAGCATTTTTTCAAACTCTGGTACAGAGCGAAAGAACTCTTCATACTCTGCATCATTACAAAACCCCATTACTCGCTCAACTCCTGCACGGTTATACCAACTGCGATCGAAGAGAACTATTTCACCAGCAGCAGGTAAATTGCTGATGTAGCGCTGAAAATACCATTGCGATCGCTCCCGCTCGCTTGGGGCTGATAACGCAACTACTCGACATACTCTAGGGTTAAGGCGTTGGGTAAAGCGTTTAATCGCACCACCTTTGCCGGCTGCATCACGACCCTCAAATAGCACAACTACTTTTAATTGATTCAGCACTACCCAGTCTTGCAATTTAATTAATTCACTTTGCAGGCGAATGAGCTCTGTAAAATAATATCGACGGGCCTTGCGCTCATCGGGGGTGAGAGGATTTGGGTTATGTCGGTCATCATCAAGCTCCATTTCAAGCTCTTCATCAAAGCTATCCATTAACTCTTCTTGAGCACGGCGGTAAAGGTCGGATTCGTTCATAGGGGAAGATATGGGTGGCATTAAGCTGTGTTTGGGGGGCAATTGATAAGTCAATTCTTATATTTAATTATGACATTAATATGACAGCTAACTTTAGCCCCATTTAGGGCTCTAATCGCGGGAGTTGTGGGGAATTGCTTGGCCATTGCACCACAATTTGTGGGTCAAATTTCAAAATTTTCTTATTTTTATTGGGGTAGCTTAGTGTCGATAAGAGATGTTGAATTAGGTTAATGCGCGCTATTTTTTTGTCATTAGCCCGAATCACAGTCCACGGCGCAGCGCTATTATTCGTTTTTTTCAGCATTGCATCGCGCGCTTTGCTATAGGCTAGCCATTTTTTTTGCGCCTGCTGATCAATAGGACTCGTTTTCCATTGTTTCAGCGGGTCTTTGATGCGATCTAGCAAACGCTCTGCCTGTTCTTTTTTAGATATATCCAAATAGTATTTAATTAACTTGATGCCAGAGCCTACTAACATAGCCTCGAAGCCATTTACCGTTTTCATAAATTCAAGATACTCTTTTTCAGTGCAAAACCCCATGACATGCTCAACGCCTGCGCGGTTATACCAACTACGATTAAACAAGGCGAATTCACCTTTGCTGGGTAACTGCGCTACGTAGCGTTCGAAGTACCATTCGCCGGTTTCTCGATCGGACGGTTTACCTAGCGCAACAATCCGAGTTTCTCTAGGGCTCAAATGTTCAGCGATGCGCTTAATGCTGCCGTCTTTACCTGCGCCATCGCGGCCCTCAAAAATAACTAGAATACGTTCGCCATTTTTAATGAAGTGACGTTGCAACTTAACGAGTTCAATTTGTAATAAATAAAGTTCAGCCTCGTAATCTAATTTTTTATTTTTTACTTTTTTGACGGGAGATTTAAATTTCATCACGGTTAGTTTACAAAGTTACCAGATTTTTTTTAAGCTATATAGCGATTTAAGGTTTTCATTACTTTGCTCGCGTACCCGATTTTGTTCTGCACTTAACCAGCCCATGGCAAACCAATGTTGAGAATGTTTTTCTACGCTTGGCCCTAACTCATGAATCGCCACGCAGATGTCGTTATAGTTACCCAAACTTTCTAGGGCAGTAGCCATCACCTTCAGGTATTTGCTACGTTTATTACGCTGACAAAAATCTCCAAAAAACTCGAGCGAGTAACGTAAAAATTTTAATTTTTTGCGTAAACGATGACGCTTGAGATCGTCGATAGTTTTAAAGTGAGCAGCTTGTTTTTTGGTATCACGGAAGGTGCTATCGAGCATGGCAATAATCCGTTTTTTTAATAGGCTGTTAGGCAGGCTAGACTCCGCATTATGATTTCCAAGGGCGATGATGGCCAATAGCAGTTCTTGAAATGGCTTCGCACGTAAAAATGTACTAGGATGTTTTTGCGGCGCCATAATTTCTAATTGAATGGCGGGACCTTTCGAGGCCTTTAAGGCAGGACTTAACTTTTCAGCAATAAAATTGCTATCTCGATATGTGCCTAGTAATTGGAATACCTGCTCGAGTGTTTGAATTTGCAGTTCGGTCATATAGGTATGATTCAGCGCTAAAATTTTCAAAGCCGATTTAAAGCGCCGTAAACCCACTCTAAGCTGGTGTAAGTGCTCATCATAAAGATTAATACCTGCATTTATTTCACTTAAATTTGGCAAAATTTGCGCTAAACAGGATTGCACAATGGTGGAAATAATTTCAGTATCGCTTGGCTTGGAATTAGCAAAATGGGCTAACTCCGCCCGCACCGGAGGGATGGATTGAATACCATTAGCCAAGGTAAAGCCTTGTTGAGCTTTGCCCCGCGTATCAATAGAGGCGCCAAATCGCTTCACCATCATTAATGCGTGGGCAATGACCGCACTGCGTTGCCCACTTAAGAGTTCAATTTCGAGCTCCATTACGGGCACTGTTTTTTCTGTGCCTTGGGAATCAAATGCTTTAATTTGACCAAGATCAAGCGCATATTCAACCAAGCCGTTGCGCGCCTTAAGGTGGGCCTTACGACGCCATATATCGGTGGAATACCGCACTGCTAAGCCCTCTGCCGAGGTATTAACCAGCGCCTTCATTAGTTCGGCTCCAGCAGGATGCTCGGCGTGGGCAGCTAAGGACCATGCTGGAATACCACCCCCGCGATGGGGTATCACTATTTCATGTTCAAGCCGGGCAAAG
This sequence comes from Polynucleobacter sp. IMCC30063, assembly GCF_021395235.1. Taxonomy (NCBI): domain Bacteria; kingdom Pseudomonadati; phylum Pseudomonadota; class Betaproteobacteria; order Burkholderiales; family Burkholderiaceae; genus Polynucleobacter; species Polynucleobacter sp. IMCC30063. Next base: position 353,783 of record NZ_JAJVCQ010000002.1, read on the forward strand.
TTGCTTGAGGTGCCTGTTTTAAGGGTCTGCACCCATTGACGGCCTTCTTTGCGCAGCCGCAAAGCAATGCCAGCACGGGCTAAGCGAAAGTCGTCAGTATCTATATAAGCAGCTTGCAAGTGTTGCCGTTTCAGGGCACCTTTGCTACGAAGAAATTTTTCAATTGCCGGCAGTTTTTCGGCTGGAAAGACGAGTTTTAGCTCGAATTCTTGATGGTCTTGATGCAATGAATCCATATTGGTGCATTCTAACTCGCAAACATGACAAACTAGGAATTGGAAAATTGAGCCATCAGGACATTTTGGCCAATAATGGGTTTTTGCTTGGCCTTGGCATGCAGTTGCTGGTAACTGCCGTCGGAGTTCATTTGCCACGCAGAGGCATTATCAGAAAGTAGAACTTTTAAGCCTTCTTGAATGACTTTTTGTTTTAAAAAAGCATCTTTAATTGGAAATGCCACCTCAACGCGGCGTAAAAGATTACGCTCCATCCAATCAGCACTAGATAAATAGACCAATTCATTACCGCTATTATAAAAATAATAAATGCGATGATGTTCTAAAAATCTGCCAATAATCGACCGTACTTGAATATTGTCGGATAAACCTTTTACACCTGGCTTAAGGGCGCACACACCCCGAACAATAAGTTCAATTTTGACACCCGCTTGAGAGGCCTTATACAACTCTTCAATGATAGTGGGCTCTAATAGTGCATTCATTTTTGCTATGATCAGGGCTTTTTTTCCATCCCGTGCAGCACGTGCTTCAGTGCGTATCAGTTTAATCAGTTCGCTTAAGAGAGTAAATGGGGCCTCAAGCAGTTCCTTGGTTTTGGATTGCAAGCCAGTGCCCGTTAACTGCTGAAAAAGTTGATGAGCATCGCTTGTCATATCGGGATTGCAGGTCATCAGACCAAAGTCAGTGTACAGTTTTGCCGTGCGGGGATGGTAGTTACCGGTGCCCAAATGAACGTAGCGTTGTAAGATATATTTTGGTGCCGCTTTACTCGAACTAGAATTGATACTGGGTATGATTTCGCGGCGCACGATTAACAACATTTTAGCGTGGCATTTATGACCCACCACACCGTAAACTACGTGCGCGCCCACGGATTCCAGTTTAGATGCCCAATTAATATTGGTTTGCTCATCAAAGCGCGCTAAGAGCTCGAGCACTACAGTAACTTCTTTACCATTGCGAGCCGCTTCCATCAGCGCCTCCATTACGGGTGATTCATCACCTGTGCGGTAAACCGTTTGTTTAATGGCTAAGACATCTGGGTCTTGGGCAGCTTCCCGCAGTAATTGCAAAACCGGCTCAAAACTCTCGTAAGGATGATGTAACAAAATATCACCCTGATGAATTTTATGAAAGAGCGACTCATCAGGAATAGCTTTTAATACGGCAGCTTGATAAATCGGAAATTTTAAATTCGGCCGGTCGATGAAATCGGGTATTTGCGAGAGTCGTACTAAATTAACCGGCCCATTAACGCGGTAACAATCTGTTACTTCTAATTGAGTGGATAGGCGCAGGAATTCTAATAATTCGCTCGGGGTATCTGCTGATACTTCCAGCCGTACTGCATCCCCCAAATGGCGGGTTGGCAGTTCGCCTTGCAAGGCTTCGCGTAAATCAGTAGCCTCATCATCTGAGACAAATAATTCTGAATTTCGTGTTACTCGAAAGGCATGAGCTTGTAAAATAGTTAAGCCTGGAAAAAGTTCAGCTACAAAGGATTGCACCAAAGCAGAAAGCAAGACAAAAGAATAATCACAATCAGAAATTCGCTTAGGAATTTGAATAACTCGAGGTAAAGCACGCGGCGCCTGAACTACGGCTAAGTTGGCATCACGACCAAAGGCATCTTTACCAGTTAAAGACACAATAAAATTTAAACTTTTATTCCCAACACGTGGAAAAGGATGCGCGGGATCGAGAGCAATTGGAGTTAGGAGAGGTAGTATTTCTGCACGAAAAAAATCGTTGGCCCAACGACGTTGCTGCACTGTCCAATCTTCGCCCCTTAAGAAACGGATACCAGCGGTTGCCAATTGGGGAATAATGATTTTTTGATAAATCTCATATTGGCGGGCGACCAAGTGATGGGAATATTCAGCCACCCGTTGGTAGCAATCTTGAATCGTTAGGCCATCTGGCTCAAGTTTAAGGGGTTGGCTTAATAGCTGTTCTTTAAGCCCCGAAACCCGCACTTCAAAAAACTCATCTAAATTATTAGAAACAATGCTTAAAAAGCGCAAGCGCTCAAGTAATGGGTTTTGGGGGTCTTCAGCCTGTGATAAGACCCGTGAATTGAATTCCAGAATACCGATTTCACGGTTGAGAAGGGGGGTCACCATATTTTTTGGTTATATTTCATTAATGTGTCACTTTTATTTCATAATATAAGCTTATCTCTTATTTTTCACTGGTTTAGCTCTTTTGCCCACTTCCCCTAATATTTCTACCCCGCTGGGCTCTAATCTAATCGCTGCAGTTGATTTAGGCTCAAATAGCTTTCGTATGTTGGTGGCTCAGCCAATTAATACCTCCTCTGGCACCCAATTACGCCCAATTGATACCTTGCGTGAATCTGTAAAATTAGCCGCGGGTTTAACCGAAAATAAATTATTAGGTCACGATGCTTACCAGCGGGGCCTCAATGCAATTCATCGATTTGGTGAGCGCTTGCGCGGCTTTGATCCCAGCAAAGTCAGGGCAGTTGCAACCAACACTTTACGGGTGGCACGTAATTCAGCAAACTTCATTGCTGATGCGGAGCAGGCTTTAGGGTTTCCAATTGAAGTGATTGCTGGGGTTGAGGAGGCGCGCTTAATTTATATTGGCGCCTCACATGAAGCTTCAGCTGTGCAGGGCAATCGCTTGGTGGTAGATATTGGGGGTGGTTCAACCGAATTTATTATTGGCGCGGGTTATGACCCGCAACTTTTAGAAAGTCTTTATATTGGCTGTGTATCGCATAGCATGCAATTTTTCCCTAAGGGGGCAATTGATGCGCACGCTTTTAAGGAAGCTGAATTAGCCGCTCAACGTGAAATTCAGGTGATCTCAGGTGCCTTTTTAAAAGCAGGCTGGCGACAGGCAGTTGGCTCTTCCGGCACCGCTAGAGCTTTAGCCGACTTAATTATAGAAAATAATTTAAATGACAAAGTTAACCACCCTGAAGGCTTAATTACACGAGAAGGATTAAAACAACTTAAAAAGCTTTTACTCCAATTTGATAATGTTGGTGAAGTTGAATTACTTGGTCTTAAAGATGATCGGCGTTTAGTTTTACTTGGCGGGCTGTCGATTATGTTGGCAGTATTTAATGAGCTAGGAATTGATTCGATGGAAGTAACCGACGGCTCCTTACGCATCGGGGTACTCTATGATTTACTAGGTCGTGCTCAGCATCACGATATGCGCTTTGTAACCGTTGAGCAATTTATGCAGCGCTATACTGTTGATCGAAACCAGGCACAGCGAGTTGGTAAATTGGCTACCGATTTTTTAGAGCAGTTACCCAAGCCGAACCTAGAAAATCGCAGTGATAATTTGGCGCTAATAGAGTGGACTGCTAATTTACATGAAATTGGTTTATCGATTTCGCATAACGGCTACCATCGGCACTCTGCATATATTGCGGGTAATGCCGACATGCCTGGCTTTTCGAAAAAAGATCAAGCGCGCCTAGCAACTTTACTATTGGGTCATACGGGTAAGCTAGGAAAATTAGCGACTAGTGAGGGTTTTTTAGATTGGCGCATGCTCTTTAGTTTGCGCTTGGCTCACGTGTTAAGTCGGGGACGAATCGATGCCGATTTACCGGCTGTTAAAGTTTCACTCGAAGATGATGGATTTGTTGTGAGCTTACCCAAAGCTTGGGCTAATGACCATCCTTTAACTGAATTTAGTTTAAAAAAAGAAGCTTTAGAATGGGAGCGTATTGGCCGTAGTTATCGAATTAAATTGAAATAAAAACTAGCCAAGTAAAAGTCAACTATTCTTAGCTGCCAAAGAAGTGCTTTGCATAACGCGGGTTAATTTCATTAAGGCGCAAAATGGTGAGCACATCTGCGGTATTGAATTGAGGGTCCCAAGCCGGGGCACTACAAATTTTGGCGCCTAGCTTTAAGTAGCCTTTAATTAGCGGTGGCGGTTCGACCTCTAAGCCGCCATTTAATCGCTCTAAAGGTAGCGGAACATGAGGAAATGCATGATTTTCAATTGGCGCCATCTGTTCATTTTTTAATGAATTGAATAAGCTCGCAGCAAAATGACCGCCATCCGCCATTGGGATGCTGGCACAGCCCAACATAATTTCATATTGATGTAATTGCATGTATTGGGCTAGACCGCTCCACAAAGCCATAATGACTGCGCCAGAGCGGTAATCAGCATGTACACAAGAACGTCCTACCTCAACTAATTTAGGGCGTAAATGATTCAACCGAGTGAGATCAAATTCGGAGTCGGAATAAAGGCGTCCGATTTCCTGTGCTTTATGGGGTGGTAAAACACGGTAAGTACCAACCACCTGAAGGCTTTCTTGATCGCGTATCAGTAGGTGCTCGCAATACGCATCGAACTCATCGATATCTAGACCCGTGCTATTAGGAGACAATTGCGCACCCATCTCCTCAGCAAATACTGAATAACGTAAGCGCTGGGCCTCACCTATTTCTTGTGAGTTGATGGCCCATGAAATTTGTAGCGTAGGCTTTTTTGATTTTACTGATTTTATATTGGGCTCAAGGATTTCAACTTGAGCTAATAGAGATGCTCGCGATTTAAGAGCAAACTTCTTACCAAATAGTTTTTTTGCAATCTTTTTAGAAAAGATCTTTTTTAGGGGCTTTAATTTTTTCCCCCACCTTGCTTTATCGAAAACAATTAGACTATCTAAATGAATAAATGGATTTGGAACTTCTTTCATAAGAAAAATCTTTCAATATTTAGTCGAAATTAATTAATAAAAATCGGAATAATTATCGTAAGCCAAATTAATAAGGCGAATAATAGTGTCAGCATGACTGCCGCCGAGCCAAAATCCTTAGCTCTTTTAGAAAGATCATGATGCTCAAATGAAATACGGTCAATTGCAGCCTCAACGCTAGAATTTAATAGCTCAACCGTTAGCACCATCAGCAAAGATCCGACCATTAGTGCTTTTTCAAGATGGGTAGCGGGAATTAAAAGTGCAATTGGGGTAAGGATAATTAGCAAGGTAAGTTCTTGTCGAAATGCACTTTCCTCCTGAAATGCATAAACAACGCCGCACCAAGAATTTTTAGCTGCATGCCAAGCACGGGAAATACCCCGATTACCCTTATGAGGGTTTTGATTGATGTGATATGGCATTTTCAATTGGGGATATTCACGCTAAAGCGGTTTGATGTAAGTCGGGATTTGGAACGGGCTGAAGATGACTTGCAAATTGTTCAGTTGCGGCACGCCAGGAGAATTTTTCTGCATGTTCACGAGCGCGCTCCCGAGGAATTTTAAGGGCCTGTAGGCAGGCTTCTTTTAAATCTTCATGCATTACGCCAGCATTCGATTTACCAAGCACATCAATTGGGCCAGTTACTGGGTAAGCTGCTACTGGCAAACCGCATGCCATTGCTTCGAGCAAAACTAGACCAAAAGTATCTGTTTTGCTGGGAAATACAAAGACATCGGCGGCAGCATAAACTTGAGCAAGCTCAACTTGATCAAGTACACCTAAATAATGAATTTCAGGATATTTTTGCTTAATACCTGCTAATGCAGGCCCATCGCCGACAATCCATTTTGAGCCTGGTAGATTGATTTCTAAAAAGGCATTTATATTTTTTTCAATAGCAACTCGTCCGACATAAAGATAAATTGGGTGGGCTGAATTGAGCACTTTAGAGGGTTGCATTTTAAAAATATTGAGGTCAACACCGCGCGACCATAAAACTACATTAGCAAAACCATACTTTTCAAGATCATTTTTAACCACTATCGTTGGCGCCATTACAGCCATAGAAGGTTTGTGAAACCACCTTAAAAAACGATAGGTGATACCCACCGGAATTTTTGTGCGCGCTTGAACATATTCAGGAAAACGCGTGTGATAGGCTGTAGAAAAGGGTAAATGATTACGTACCCCGTAGGCGCGGGCTGCCAGACCTAATGGGCCTTCAGTAGCAATATGCATAGCATCAGGTGAAAATTCCTTAATTCGTTCAGCTAATTTTTTACCTGGAAATAAGGATAAAGAAATGTCGGGGTAAGTAGGGCAGGGGATGGTTTTAAATTCTTGGGGAGTAATCATATCGACCTGATGCCCCATGGCAATAAGTTCAGACCGAGTTTGCTTTAAGGTGCGCACTACGCCGTTTACTTGTGGTTCCCATGCATCTGTAATGATCATGATTCTCATGCGAATACCTCATTTGGAAGGGTTGATATTGGTTCTAATGGTTGTTCGAGCGATAAGACTGGATCGCCTTTAATTTTTGGCCAATGAATAATTTTTAATTCACCGGTGTTGGTCTCAACTAGAGCAGTAAGGCTTTCAACCCAGTCGCCATCATTGCAATAAAGTAGTCCATCTATGTGCCGAATTTCGGCTTTATGAATATGTCCACAAACGACCCCATCGCAATTGCGCATGCGCGCTTCGCGGGCCATCATATGTTCATAGTCGGCAATAAAACTAACGGCATTTTTTACTTGGTGCTTTAAATACTGCGATAAAGACCAGTATTGCAAACCCATCTTCATGCGAATGTGATTGAAGTAACGGTTCATGTGAAGAATGAGGGTATAAAGGCTATCGCCAACGTACGCCAGCCACTTGGCGTATTGCATTACTCCGTCAAAGAGATCGCCATGAGTAATCCACAGTTTTTTCCCATCGGCCGTCACGTGAATGCATTCTTCTACTACCTTGACGTCTCCAAATGAGAGACCAAAAAATTGGCGGGCACTTTCATCATGGTTGCCAGGGATGTAAATTACTTCAGTACCTTTACGGGCTTTGCGTAGTAATTTTTGTACGACATCATTATGTGATTGTGGCCAATAAAATGATTTTTTTAAGCGCCAACCATCGATAATATCGCCGACCAAATAAAATGTATCTGCTTCGTTGTGCTTCAGAAAATCGAGAAGGTAGTCTGCTTGGCACCCTGATGTTCCGAGGTGCACATCTGAAATCCAAATAGCTCTGTAGTGCTGCATGGAAGTTCATTAGGCCACCGAGTTATGTAAGTAGCATGACAGTTTCGTGTCATTTTTATGACTTGTTTGAAATTTATGATTGCTGAATGGCTAATTCATTTTCATTTTCAATCATCTTTACCTTAAGTAGAATTACTTGGCATATTATTCGCGGCATGCTGACTCTCTGTTTTCTATTTCCTTTTCTTAGTAGCAAGGCGAAAGAGCAGCAGATTCAAAATTGGGCGCTTCAGTTGCTAACTTTACTAGGCATACGCTTGCATTTAGTTAACGCAGACTTTTTTCCAAAAGAGCCTTGTTTATTAGTTGCTAATCATATTTCCTGGGTTGACATACAAGCGATATTGGCATTTCAACCCATGCGTTTTGTTGCTAAGTCAGAAGTTGCTAGGTGGCCACTTTTTGGCTGGATGGCAATTCAATTGGGTACTTTATTTGTTCGCAGAGATAGCGCATTTCATGGTCGAAAAGTAGCGCAGGATATGCTGCCGATTCTTCAGCAGGAAAGTATTTGTATATTTCCTGAGGGCACTTCTACTGACGGCACTGTAGTTTTATCCTTCAAAACCAGTTTATTCGAGGCGGCTGTGCTGGGTAATGCACCTGTTTCGATGGTGGTGATACGGTATTTTAGGGATGCATCGAATGGGCTTCAGCCCTCAAGTGCAACTGCTTTTATTGGTGAAATGGGGTTAATAGAGTCTATCTTTAAGATTTTGCAAGCGAGACCCTTATTGGTTACGCTTGAGTTCTTGCCAATAGCCCCAACAGGCTTAGACCGTAAAGGCTTGGCAGAATTTACGCACAGCCAAATTGCAGCCAAAATCACTGAAAAATTGCCCAATGCTCCTAAATTAGACCTTCTAGCTTCAACTTTACGGTGAAATTGCGTAGCCCATGTAAAATAGCTAGCTTGTCGGGGCGTAGCGCAGCCTGGTAGCGCATCTGCTTTGGGAGCAGAGGGTCGAAGGTTCGAATCCTTTCGCCCCGACCATGATTCTTTAGTCCAGCAGTTCGTGTTTCCATCTGCCCATAGCTCAGCTGGATAGAGCAACGCCCTTCTAAGGCGTAGGTCGCACGTTCGAATCGTGCTGGGCAGGCCAAATTTTCACGGTACGTACCGGACACATGGTTTACATCCGGTACCGACCACATAGTTTACAGTTGCCGTTCAACCTAATTATTTTTTTCCATAAGCGGCATCATGATCTGGCTCTATCAATAAGACTCTTAAAAAGTGATTTTCTCTAAAACCGATCCCTCGAATAGATTTGCTGACACGAAACGAGTAGAGTGCTTCAATATTCTTAGGGGCTGCAATGCTGTGAATCTTTTCCCATTTCAAGCCCTTATCTCGATAGACTTGGTTCCAGGTTGGCTGTGTGAGCTTTTCAAAAAATTCCGGAGGCTCAATTTGAAGATGCATTGAAGATTCTGAGTAGCTCAATACGGGAATCATGCTGAAGAAAACCCCGATTTACTAATAATAGGTCAAATAAATAGAATGACCTAGATAGAAACAACCCATTGTCATGAAGTTTTAGTATATTCAGGTAGTTCAATTTGAGATGGGAGTCGCCGTGAAGTTTGCCTATGTTTACTTATGCTTAGCATTCATTGGCGTAGCGCAGGCGGCCGAGCCTAATTTAGCCTCCTACCCAGCCCATCCTATCCGTGTAATTATTCCGCTAGCGCCAGGCAGCGGGGCCGATAATGCCGTGCGCATTGTTACGCAAAAAATGAGTCAAAATATGGGACAAGGTTTTATCGTTGAGAATCTTCCTGGCGCCGCTGGCTTAATTGGTGCCGATAAAGTTGCAAAAGCAAGCCCGGATGGCTATACCTTAGGGGGTTTCAACGATAGCATCTTAACTATGGTGCCAAATGTCAATCGCAAACTGCCTTGGAACCCTATTAAAGACTTTGCCCCGATTTCTTTGGCTGTGATGGTGGAGTGGGGCCTCGTTGTGCCATCTAAATCCCCCTATGCGAACGCAGGCGAGCTGATTGCTGCTGCCCGCAAAAATCCAGGACAACTGAATTATGGATCAGCTGGTAACGGTAGCCCCCAACATATGGCCATGGAGTTATTTGATTCCGAGGCAGGCATTAAGATGACGCACATCCCCTATAAGGGGATTAATCAAACGGGTATTGGGGTTGCCTCAGGAGAAGTGCAGGCGGCATTTATTACTTTAGCTAGCTCTAAAACCTTAGTAAAGTCGAACCGCCTTAAATTAATTGGTGTTACGAGCCCTAAACGTGCTTTGCAATATCCAAATGTCCCAACGATTGCAGATTCTGGTCTTCCTGGGTTTGAGTTTAGCGCCTGGTTTGCGTTGGTAGCGCCTGCAGGAACACCACAGCCTATTATTCAAAAACTAAACACTGAGCTGATTAAAGCATTGAAAGATCCCACCGTACGTCAACAACTTCTGGCTAATGGCCTTAATCCAGTGGGTAGCTCGCCAGAAGAATTAAGCAAAAAAATTCAAGAGCAATTAGCAAGCTATGCTGCTTTAGTTAAAAAGACGGGCATAGGTACGGATTAATTAAGGCTGGGTAGGGTGTTGATAGGTCATGGCTACTTTGAATTTGTTCTGATAGGATAGGCGGAGTATGAAAATCTTTATCGAGATTTAATGCGCTAACCTAATGTAAGATGATAAGGATCTTATGCGGCATAGCATCGCCATAATTATTATCAACGCATTACTTGTTTCTATCGCATGGGCAATTCCCGATGGATTTGTTTATGTTGATCAGGAAATTCCTGGCATTCGGGTTGGGTTAAGGTATGCCAGCAGCAATAATTTCGTCGGGCGGCCTATTAACGGCTATGTTAGTCAAAGGGCCGTCTTAACTAAACCAGCAGCTAAAGCACTTGCTGAGGTTCAATCTGATCTCAAACCATTTGGTCTGGAATTATTTATTTTCGATACTTATCGACCACAAAGGGCGGTTGATGACTTTATCGCTTGGGCAAAAGATCTAAAAGATACGCGTACAAAAACGAAGTACTATCCTAAAGTGGCAAAAGAAAATTTATTTTCGGAGGGCTATATTGCTGATCGCTCTGGCCACAGCAGGGGAAGTACGATCGATTTAACGATTATTTCATCAGCTTCGCCATTTCGACCTCTCAATATGGGCACTAATTTTGATTTCTTTGGGCTAGAGTCATGGCCAAAATATATTGGTGTATTGACAGAACAAAGGGCTAGCCGACTGTTGCTGAGAACGCTCATGCTCAAACATGGTTTTAAGCCATACGAGATGGAATGGTGGCATTTCACCTATGAAAAGGAGCCATTTCCCGAGACCTATTTTGATTTTGTTGTTGATTAAGCGCCCTGATCATGCGTCTGTTACTATTTATATAATAATTGAATTTCTAAAGGCCAGATTGCCACATTTTTTAAAGTCTTTTATGATTTTGGTAGTCATTGGCGTAAGCTCCAATGGCTTTGCCCAGTCACGTTTTGAGGATAGCTTTACTCAAATGGGCGTGGGCTATGAAGTCTTAAAGTTTTCCTTTACAGGCGGAACGATTACTGAACCTCCACTTCAGGGTGTGCCTTATACCGCTTCTGCTCCCAATTCGAATAGCCTAACCTTCTCGGCTGCTACCGGCTATAGTTTTTTATTGCATCCCAATTTCTTATTGGGCTTTGGCGCTGAATATAATCTGGTGGATTCCAAAAGCTCTACTTACACGATTACCGTTCCAGGTGGAAGTGGCAGTGACCAATTTAAGCAAGGTAGCGCTACTAATTGGGTATCTGCTATCAAGAACCAAGATTACAGTGTATATGTTGCGCCTGGATATCCTATTGGGCTTGATAAATTGGTTTTTGCCAAGTTAGGTTATGCGAGTACTCGAATGTATTCTGGGGGTGGTGATTACGATATGGTTAGGGGGCCCTTAGTTGGACTAGGCTACAAACAAGTGATTGCCGATTTTGATTGGATTATTAAAGGCTATATCTATGGCTTTGGCGAAGCAAACTACATTAAATATAGTAATGTTTATACCTCTGGTGGAACTGGATCATACTCTGCTACTGCAGCCAATGTTCGCGTAGGTTTGGGCTTTCTGTGGAAGTGATGTAAATAGGTCTCTGATTTTGGGATCTAAAGCAAGACGACCAAAATCATCAATATTTTTTCTGAAGGCTTTATTGTGGGCGTGCCTTAACTTTATTTAGACACGCTTTTTAAGCGCAGAAGTTAAGCGCAATAAACCTGGGCTATATTTTCCCAAGGGTACGCAGGCCCGAATAATACAGAGTTCATCTAAAGCAGTTGCCTTAGTCAATGCAGAAAATAATTCATCTTCGGTTTTGCATAAGAAACCTTTGCCAGTGCCCAATACGGTTGGTAGTTCTTCAGAGCGCAATGAGGCAATATCATTAAAGGGGCCGTCCATCATGGGTCTTTGAGTGCCATAACCTTGGTTATCAACAACTATCACTAGTGGATTTACCCCGTGAAATACCGAAGAAAGAACCTCTAAGCCTGTCATCAAAAAGGCGCCATCTCCGACTAATACCAAGGGTCTGCGGGTAGCATCGGCGCGAGCGGCGCCCAAAGCTGCTGGCACCGCATACCCCATGGTAGCGTAATAGGCGCTGGCAAGCATTAGAGATTGCGCTGGCAGTTCTATCGAGCCAAATAAACAATCTCCTGGCTCAACAATTAAACGCATTTTATTATCAAGAAAGATCGATACGCATTCCATAATTCTTTCAACCACGAGACCTTGGCCAGCAATTGGAATAAAAGTCATTGTTTTATGGGTGACATGCCCATATTCTTTGTAACCTCTAGCGCTAGCTGCCTTAATTAAAGCAGGTAAGAAGGCCCACAGCGGAACGTCTTGATAGGTGCGAAAACCAATACTCACTTGGTAATCCGTACATTCGATTACCTGACCGCGATCTAGGTGATCGGTAAATGCACCCATTATTAAATCGGCATATAAAACCCCAAACATAATCAGAGGTTTTGCATTTTCTACTTGTTGAACAATGGCTGGTGCGCTAACTGCCCCCATATAAACACCCAAAGCTAAGGGATGGGTTTCTGGTACTACCCCCTTAGAAACAGAGGTGGTTGCCATTGGCACCTCAAAATTTTCCATGAAAGCTAGTAGCTCTTTACCAAGTCCGCGCCGCACCGCCATTAAACCCGCAATAGCCACTGCATCACCTGCACCCTCTAATAGTTGCAATGTTTCTGCTACTGCAAGTTCTAAACGCTGTGGATGGACTTTAGGCAACTCGATCGATAGATCCTCTAGGCAATCAAGCACGGGAACGTCAACCATATCTCGGGGAATTTCAATGTAGCCAGGACGTTGATTTGCAATCATGGCTCCTAGAACACGATCTATTTCCGCAGTCACGGTTAAGGGGTTTGTCAGCACGGCCTGGGCGATGGTGATATCTTTAAATACCTCAAGTTGGGTGTCAAAATTTTTAACCTTGTGATGCAGTAAAGGGTCCCCCTGTCTTTCAGATAATCCTGGAGCACCACTTAGCACTAAAAGTGGTACATTTTCCGCCCAGGCCCCAGCCGTAGCATTCACTACTTTAAAGCCGCCCACCGAATAGGTTACGGCACATACCCCAAATCCTCGGATCCGCGCATAAGCCTCAGCTGCAAATGCTGCGCCTTGTTCATCGGTAGTTACTAGTATTGGAAAGCCACAGTGGTGGAGTTGAGCAAATAACTTCAGAGCATAATCTCCAACGATTCCAAAACCCTCATCAACCGCCAGCTCTTTAAAACGACGTATGAAAAACTCCGGAATTGTTGTCATGGTTTGCGCTGTTGTCATATGGGCCATAAGGGTTAGGTTGGTCTAGTCTAAAGCAAATCAAGGTAAAAAAATGAGCTATTTAGCCTCCTTACCCCTTAAAATAAAGCAAAAAATAGAGCTAAGCCTAGTTACGTAAATTTGTCATAATAAAACTACATTTGCTCCTCACTTTGAAAGTAATCATGAAAACTAAACTATTCTTAATGCTTGCTGTATTAGAGTTTTTTGCATGTGCAGTATTTGCGCAGACAGGCAGTGTTTGTGAGGCTTTGGTTATTACGGGGCACCCAGCTTACCCGCCAGTAGCCTGGGGGGCTAATGGAAAAATTGTGGGCGCTTCAGCTGAATTAGTGACGACTATTGCCCAGCAGCTGCAAGTGAAGAATATCAGTTCAGTTGACTTTGGGTCTTGGCAAAAAGCCCAAGATGCTATTAAAGAGGGTAAAGCAGATATTATTTTTGGTATCTATAAAGATTCATCAAGAGTTGCTTATATGAATTACATTGATCCACCGTATATGCAAGACCCAGTTGCTATTGTGATTCGTAATGGTGATTCTTTTAAGTATGCCGAGTGGGGTGATTTAAAGGCCAAAAAAGGAGTAACAAATTTAGGCGAAAGTTACGGCAATGATTTTGATACCTATATTGCACAAAATTTAACAGTGGCGCGTGCTAATGGAGTAGACAAAGCTTTTGAGGCGTTATTAAAAAAGCAAGCCGATTACCTTATTATTGGTCGCTATCCAGGTAAGCTGGAGGCAAAGAAATTAAATATCCTTACAAAAGTTGATTTTTTGCCGAAAAATGTGGTTTATGGAGAAATGTATGTCGCTTTTTCGAAGAAATCTAAATGCTACAACAGCCTACAGGCTGGCTTTTCAGAGGCAATTAAAAAAGCCGTTAGTGGTGGCAAGATAGAGATGTTGCTGGAGCAGGCTAATAAACAGTTTTATAAATAAGCAGTGCTATTAATCTTAAATCTGTTTCAATGAATTTCTGGTTCACTGCCTTTGCTGCGCTTCTGTGAATTTTCAGCATTGCTAGCATGTACTTGGGTTTCTAAAAAATCAAAATCACAGCCATTATTGGCTTGTTGAATGTGTTGTAAATAAATCTTACCAAAGCCCCGCTCAAACTTAGGAGCTGGTGCTACCCATGCTGCTTTGCGTTTGGCCATTTCCGCCTCAGAAATCAAGACATTTAATTTGCGGGCGGGTACGTCTAATTCAATGAGATCGCCATCTTGTACAAAAGCCAAGGGCCCACCAATATAAGCTTCGGGAGTGACATGCAAAACACATGCGCCATAACTAGTCCCGCTCATACGTGCATCAGAGATACGCACCATATCGCGCACTCCTTGTTCTAAAAGCTTTTTAGGGATAGGTAACTGCCCCCACTCTGGCATACCAGGCGCCCCTTGTGGGCCAGCATTTTGCAAAACAATTACTGAATTAGCATCGATTTCTAAATCGGCCGAATCAATGCGTGCAGATAAATCGTCATAGTTTTTGAATACGACCGCTTTACCAGTATGTTTTAGCAAGTGAGCTTCAGCAGCTGGGGGCTTGATAACTGCGCCATCTGGGGCCAGATTTCCTTTTAAAATTGCCAAGCCGTCGCTTTTTACCAGTGCTTTATCTGCCGAACGAATGACATCATCATTGAATACCTTGGCATCAGCGATTAGCTCGCCGATGGTTTTACCATCAACGGTTTGCTCAGCAAGACTTAAGAAGCCGGTCAGTTGCTTGAGTAAAGCACGTAAACCACCCGCATAGAAAAAATCTTCCATGAGATATTTGCCCGAAGGTCTTATATTCGCAAGGACAGGGATTTTGCGTGCTAATTCGTCAAAGCGTTCTAAGGTGAGCCCAAAGCCCGCACGTTTGGCAAGAGCAATTAAATGCACTGCGGCATTAGTAGAGCCCGATAAAGCTAAGGTAGTCATTACAGCGTTATCAAAAGAGCCGGCAGTGAGAATGTCAGATGGTTTTAAATCTTCCCAAGCCATTTCGACAATGCGTCTGCCTGTTAAGGTAGCCATTTGCGCATGTCTTGAATCGGGGGCCGGAATAGATGCATAACCAGATAAACATAAGCCTAGCGCTTCAACTGTACTTGTCATGGTAGATGCGGTACCCATGGTCATACAATGACCAGCTGAGCGTGCAATACCATCCTCAATTTCGCCCCAGTCGGCCTCGGTAATATTGCCCGCCCGTAATTCATCCCAGTATTTCCATACATCGCTGCCGCTACCCAAAAATTGACCGCGATAATCACCACGTAACATCGGGCCAGCCGGCAGAAAGATGGCGGGAATGTTCATACTAATTGCACCCATCAATAGAGCAGGCGTTGTTTTATCGCAGCCACCCATCAAAACGCACGCATCTGCTGGGTAAGAACGTAACAACTCCTCTGTTTCCATTGCGAGCAGGTTGCGATACAACATGGTGGTCGGTTTTTGAAAGGGCTCGGATAAACTCATGGCGGGCATTTCTACTGGGAAACCGCCGGCCTGCCAAATACCTCTTTTTACTTCTTCAGCGCGCTGACGAAAATGGCTATGACATGGGTTAATATCACTCCACGTATTAATAATAGCGATGATCGGTTTGCCGGCATAATCGCTGCGGGTATAGCCCATTTGCGCTGTGCGCGAACGATGCGCAAAGCTACGCATATCTTTAACGCCATACCAGCGATGACTACGGAGCTCTTCTGGTTTTTTGCGATTTGCTTTACTCAATTTTGGCACCTGACTCTTTAATAACAGCGACCCACCGATCGTTTTCGGCTTTAATAAATGCGGCAAATTCACTTGCCGATCGTTCGGTTATAGGCGTACCCGCTTTTTCAAAGCGCTCGCGTACTTCAGGATTTGCTAAGGTTTTCTTGAGAGCAGCTTGCAATTTTTGCACTACATCTTTAGGCATATTTGCTGGACCAACTAAACCTTGCCAACCTGAAGTTTCTAATTCTGCATAGCCCGATTCGCGAACCGTTGGAACATTAGGTAAATCTTTATCTCTAGTAGAGCTAGTAATGGCAATCGCTTTGAGGTTACCAGACTGAACTTGCGGCACTAAGATGCCAGTAATATCAATCAAGATATGGGTTTGACCTGAAATTAAGTCGACGATGGCTGGTGCAGAACCTTTATAGGGAACATGTGTGAGTTTGATGCCGCCAACATTATTCAGTAACTCACCATTTAAATGGGTGATGGAGCCATTGCCACCAGAAGCAAAATTGGCTTTGCTCGGATTCTTTTTAGCCCACTGAATAAATGTTTTAAGAGAGTCTACGGGTAGCTCGCGTGGGACAACGGCTAGAAAATAAGTAGAAACAATTTGCCCAATGGGGGTGAAGTCTTTTAAGGGATCGTAAGGTTTTTTTGCCATCATATTGGGCGCTAAAACCATTGGACCAATATTAGCCACCACTAAGGTATAGCCGTCGGGAGCAGCTCGTGCTAGCTCGGTTAGGGCAATGACACCAGCAGCACCGGGCTTATTCTCCACAATAACTTGCTGTCCCAAGGCCTCGCCAAGATAGGGCGCAATGAGACGCGAGGTAAAATCTAGGCCACCACCTGGGGGAAAGCCAACAATGAGCTTGATGGGTTTGTTAGGATAGTTTGATTGCGCATAACTAGGCAAAGTCTGCATGAGCAACGCAATTACTACTAAGAATGGTAATCTACACCGATTAAACATTGTCCCCCCTTATTTTTTTATTATGCTAGCACATTCTAAGCAGCAATAAGCTCTATCACTATGCCAATATTTCAAGCCGAAGATTTAAAAACTAAAATTGTTCAAATTATTACGGCTACTGGTAGTTCTGAGGTTGAAGCTTTGCGGGTTTGTACCAATCTAATTCACGCGAACCTAAAAGGGCATGATTCGCATGGTGCTGGGATGATTCCGCGCTACGTGGAATCATTTGTAGAAGGCTCTTTGCAGCCAAACCAATCGGTTCGAGTGAAGAGTGATTTAGGCAGCTTGTTGGTGCTTGATGGCCAGCAAGGTTTTGGTCAGGTCGTGGGCGAAGAGGCTATGGTGATGGGAATTGCTAGAGCCAAAAAATTAGGTAGTTGCATTTTATCCTTATCGCGTGCTCATCACTTAGGCCGTATTGGACATTTTGCTGAAATGGCGGCGGCAGATGGTTTGGTGTCGATTCATTTAGTCAATGTTCTATCTGCACCTGTTGTAGCGGTATGGGGTGGGGGTATTGGTCGCCACGGTACTAATCCATTTTGTATTGGTGTGCCAATTGCTAACCGTGCGCCATTCATCCTAGACTTTGCTACTAGTCGCTCAGCCCAAGGCAAGATGCGGGTGGCTCATAATGCAGGTAAATCAGTAAGCCCTGGGTATTTAATTGATCAGCAGGGCTTGCCGACTACCGATCCTGGCGTAGTAGTAAGGCCCGATGCGGCTGGCAATTTGGGCGCGCTGATGCCTTTTGGTGAACACAAGGGTTCGGGCTTGGCCATTGCCTGTGAATTATTAGGTGGAGCATTAACGGGCAACGGCACTTGGAAGCCGCCGAAAGTAAAAAAACGCGCCATTTGGAATGGCATGTTATCCATTTTAATTAATCCTGCTAGCATGAGCTCTAAAGAACAATTTGACCTAGAAACGAACTCTTTTATCGACTGGGTATATCAAAGCCCAGCTAGCGAAGCGGGTGTGCCGGTTATGCTAGCTGGTGAGCCCGAACAAAAAATGATGGCTCAACGCATTAAAGATGGCATTGAGATTGATGATAAAACTTGGCAAGATATTTGTGAGGCAGGTAAAAAGGTTGGTGTTAATTTAAATTCAGTTTAATTCTGAGATTGGTTCAATAAATTGGAGAACGTATGCAGCACGTTACAACTTCACTGAAGTCAAAGTTACAGCAAGGTAAGAGTATTGGAGGCGCATGGATGATGACGGTTAATCCCGCCTTTGCTGAAATTGCATCGGCAGTTGGCCTCGATTTTGTGGTGGTTGACATGGAGCATGGCGCAATTGGTCTAGCAGATTTACCTGGCATATTGCGCGGCTTTAGTCGCGAAACTACCGCGCTGGTACGCGTGCCTTCTGCCGATCCTAGCCTCATTGCTCGTGTTTTAGACCGTGGTGCCCACGGCGTGATGGTGCCTCGGGTTGAAAGTGTTGAAATAGCTTTAGAGGTAGCACGCGCCGCAAAATTTCCGCCTCAAGGCGATCGTGGCTTAGCTCTACCCGCGCTGAGAGCCTCGGCTTATGGAACCAATGCCGACTACCGCAATAATGCAAATAGAGATACTTTGGTGATTATTCAATTGGAGTCTCTGAATGCAATGAATTTAGCCTTGGAAATTGGCGGCTTGCCAGAAGTTGATTTAGCTTTTGTAGGCCCAACTGATTTATCGGCCAATTTAAATTTAGAAGGGCCAGATCATTTTATTGAGTTAAACCAAGTAATCGATGCAGTTGTCGCTAAATGCAAGTCGGCCAAAATTCCAGTTGGGATTATTCCCTTTGCTGGCAGAGCTATTCCCGAGCTTAAACAGCTTGGGTTTCAAATGATTGTGGCTGGCAGTGATGTGGGTTTCTTAAGAGATTCAGCAGTTAATTTGAAGAAAATCCTCGATTCGAATTAAATTATTGAAACTCGAAATAAATTGGCTGAAATGATGGGTAAGGTACCTTTAACTGCTACAGAGCTAGCTGAAATAGCTACTAAAACTGTAGATCATTACAATATTAATGCGGATGATTTTTTTGCAGGTACGCGTGATCACGATGTCAGTCAAAATATTGCAGCTCTACTAAAAGCGATTAAAGGAGCTGGTCCTTTTCAAATTTTAGATTTTGGCTGTGGTCCTGGCAGGGATTTGCAAGCATTTACTGCACTCGGCCATCAAGCAATTGGACTAGAGGGCAGTACGCAAGCGGCTGCAATAGCCCGTAAATTTAGTGGCTGTGAAGTTTTGGTGCAAGATTTTTTTAATCTACAACTGCCAAATGATTATTTCGATGGCATTTTTGCCAATGCCTCGCTATTTCATGTACCCAGTCAATTATTGCCAAAAGTTCTGGATAATTTATTCGCTACCCTAAAACCGCAAGGTATTTTATTTAGCTCTAATCCAAGAGGTACAAATGAAGAGGGCTGGAACGGTGATCGCTACGGCTCTTATCATGATCTAAAGGCTTGGCAAGCGTATTTATGCGCAGCCGGCTTTACCGAGGTAGATCATTTTTATCGGCCACCGGGCTTACCGCGTGATCAGCAGCCTTGGCTGGCAAGCGTTTGGCGTAAATAAATTATTTTTTCAGGCTTGAGGCAATACGGCGAGTTACTTTTGGGGGCGCAATATCAATGTGGTGGCGATGTCGCTCTTCCTGCATATTCAGATCATCCGCAGTAAAGCGATCAAAACGACGTAAATAGTCGGCCCACGTTTCAAATACATAGAACTCTACAAATTTACCGGTATGTTCGGCGTCTTCGAACAAGCTCCATGAGAGCGCCCCTTGGCGGAGACGCGACTTTCTGGTGCTAGCCATCAATTTCTTGAATGTATCATTTTGGGTAGTGTGGGTTTGATACTCAATCGAAATCATCACTGGGCCCTCACTTGGATCAATGTTTCGAGATGGGTGTGGACGCTCTAATGGACATACCGGGCTCATATCTTCTTGATGCAAACCTTCTACTTGCAATTTACGAACTGCGATTAAGGCGACAATGCCAAAGATTGAACTTAAGCCAATGCTGATGCTAACGTCAGTTTCAGTGGCAATTTTGCCCCAAATGGCTGCGCCTAATGCGCTGCCCCCCATAATACTCATTTGGTAAAGTGACATACCCCGCGCTCGAACCCAGCTAGGTAAACAGAGTTGAGCTGATGTTGTTAGCGAGTTGGCTACACTAATCCAGGCAATGCCACAAATGAGCATGAAGACCGAAGCAAGCCATAAATTGAGCGATAACACGACGGCAGCTGAGCTAACTGATAAAAGAATAATTCCATAATTGGCTAATTGATTCGTGCTCAGATGTATTTTTAAACGAGGTAGTTGGGAGCCTGCAATAACAGCTCCCAAGCCTAAACACGACAGCAATAAGGTAAAAATATGGGCATTACCCTGAAAATGATCTTTAGCAATAACGGGCAATAGGGCAATGAGTCCAGTTGACTGCAGAAAAAATAAGAAAGTACGAATAAAAATGGCTTGTAATTGATTTGATTGGCGCACATATTGCAAGCCGACGCGCATGGCGCCAAAAAAACGTTCGCCGGGTAGGGCAGAAACATAATATTGATATTGCCACCGCAATACTACCCATGAGGTAATGAGTGATAGCACCATATTTAGGGCAAAGACATACTGGCTACCAGCCGTGGCAATAATAATTCCCGCAATCAGCGGGCCGACAATACGCGACACATTCATTGCAATTGCATTTAATGCTAAGGCTGGTTGCAAGGAATCGCGGGGTACTAATTCTGGAACTAAGGCGGCAAAGATGGGCCAGCGCATGGCCAAGCCAATGCCATTGGTAAACGTTAAAAATAAAAGTACATAGGGATTAAGTAAGCCGAAAACCAAGAACAACATGAGAGCAGTTGCATTGGCTGCTAACCATAGTTGGGTAAAGACAAAAAAGTGTTTACGATTCAGAATATCGGCAAGTGCACCACTCGGAATGCCAAGTAGCAGAACAGGCAGACTAGAGGCAGTTTGTACTAAAGCAATTAAGGTTGCTGAAGTAGTTAATGAAGTCATCATCCACGCTGCAGCAACATCATTCATCCACATGCAAATGGTGGCAGTAAGCCATACTAAATAAATTGAACGAAATACTTTAAATTTCAGTGGTGCTAACCACTTTTGTGAAAAAATCCATTTGTCTATGAAGGTGCTCATTTGCTTATGAGACTAAATTGAACTTGAGCTCTGGGGAGATAGAATTGTTGATGCATAGCAACAATATTAAGGCATTGGCGATACGTTTACAATAATAATTATTCAAAGTTTTGGGGATAATTATGCTTAATGCCGAGCAGGTGAAACAATACCAAGTAGATGGCTATGTGGTAATTCCCAGCGTTTTTAAGCCGACTATTGTGCAGCAAATGCGTGATGCGGTCTCGAGAATAGTTGAGTCTTCGCGAACGGTTCAGGACCACAACTCAATCTATGATTTAGGCCCAAATCATTCTGCAGCAAAGCCCTCGGTACGTCGTATTAAGCAACCACACCAGGTAGACCCCATTTTTCAGCAGGTAATGACCGACCCTAATTTATTAGCGATGTTGCAACAATTACTGGGAGAGAGCGTACGTATACGTAACGCCAAACTGAATTTAAAAGAGCCTGGCGGGGGTGAGGCTGTTGAATGGCATCAAGATTGGGCTTTTTATCCGCACACTAATGATGACGTTTTAGCGGTTGGCATCATGTTAGATGATTGCAAAATGGAAAATGGCCCACTAATGATCATCCCTAAAAGTCACCAAGGCCCTACTTATAGTCATCATGACGTTGATGGCTACTTTTGTGGCGCTATGGATCCAACTGCTGACGGAATTAATTTTGCAGCTGCTCGGCCATGTATTGGACCGGCAGGATCGGTATCCTTTCACCATGCGCGTGCAATACATGGTTCGGCCGCGAATACCTCTCCTAGCCCGCGGCGTTTATTGTTATTTGAATTTGCAGCAGGTGATGCTTGGCCCTTATTAAAAAACTATAATTCACTTGCCGAGTTCAACAGTTGGTTACTTACTGGCAAAGCCTCTATTGTTCCCAGAATTGTACCTGCGCCAGTTATCATGCCTTTGCCGCCTGCTGTCAATCAGGGCTCGATTTATGAGAATCAATCGCGCCTAAAAAATAAATACTTTGCATAAAGCAATCTTGTTTCTAATATCAGGAAAAATATGAAAATTAATAACTGGTTCAGCCAGCTTTTTGTTGCCTTACTTGCATTAATATCTTGCAGTGCGTTTGCGCAGGCCGATTATCCAACTCGTTCAGTTAAAATTATTGTGCCATTTCCAGCGGGTGGCACTAGCGATGTGATGGGGCGGATGGTCGCAGATGGCTTAACCAAATATTTTAAACAAACTTTTATCGTAGAAAATATTGGTGGCGGTGGAGGGGTTGTTGGCACTAAGCGAGCAACTGAAGTGCAGCCTGATGGCTATACTTTAATCCTTACGGGAGTTGGCCAAAATGCTGTAGCGCATGGCCTTGATCCAAATGTAAAGTACAACTCAATTACTGATTTTATTCACATCTCGCAAATTCATATCGGCCCTAATATATTAGTGGTCAACCCAAATTCACCTTTTAAAACCTTAAAAGAGTTGGTTGATTATGCACGCGCAAACCCCGGTAAGCTCGATTATGGCTATACCTATGCAGCCTCTGGGCATGTGGCTATGGAATTATTTAAGCAAACCGTTACCGCTTGCAGTGCGCCTAAGAAAAATGAAAAATGTTTACCATTAGGATTAGTTGGCATTCCCTATCGTGGTGGCGGTCCGATGATGACGGCGATTTTAAGTGGTGAGATTCCAATGATGTTTATTAATCAAGATGTAGCTTATCCGCATATACAGGCTGGTAAATTACGTCCTTTAGCAGTAACAAGTGAGAAACGCAATCCGCTTTATCCAAATGTGCCAACCATTGCTGAATCTGGCTTTCCGACCTTTGAAGCTATTTCGTGGTCAGGTTTGAGTGCACCAAAAGGTACTCCGAAAGTGATTATTGATAAGTTAGAGACTGGGATGAATCAGGTGATGAGCACTCCAGAAATAAAACAGCGCATGGAGTCACAGGGGTTTGTAATTCCACCACAGGGTTCAAAGCCTTATACGGAGTTTATTAAGAGCGAAATTCAACGTTGGACTGCAGTAATAAAGCAGGCTGGCATTAAGCCCGAATAATACTTATCCCGCTTTTAATTATTTACCGCTGGTGAGCGATACGCCATTGTTGAAAAGCAATGATATTGGCTGCATCGGTTGGCGGGTAAAGGCCAACGATGCTTTGTCCTGCTAGCACTTTTTCGCTGACAAAATCTTCAAAGGCGGTCATTTCAACTGCTTCATTAGCAATCTCATCAGCTAAATGCGCAGGAATAATGACAACGCCCTCGCCATCGCCAACCACGATGTCGCCCGGATAGACAGCAACATCGCCACAACCAATAGGTACATTAAGATCGATTGCACAATGTATGGTGAGATTGGTTGGTGCACTAGGGCGTTGGTGATAAGCTGGAATTGCTAATTGCGCAATTTCAGGCGAATCGCGAAAGCCGCCATCGCTCACAATGCCCGCAACCCCACGCTTCATTAGGCGAGAAATGAGGATAGAGCCAGCAGATGCAGCGCGAGCATTTTTACGACTATCAATGACGAGTACCGAGCCTGCAGGGCAATCTTCAATTGCAAGTCGTTGGGGGTGCAGCGGGCTCTTAAAAACATCAATGGTATTCAAATCTTCGCGCGCCGGAATATAGCGCAGGGTATAGGCTTCACCCACCATATTGGCTTGGTGGGGATTAAGGGGGTGCACATCTTGAATAAACTGGTTACGCAACCCTTTTTTAAACAAGGCGGTGCATAAAGTAGCAGTACTTACCTTGAGTAATTTATTACGGGTTTCAGGATTTAAGGGCATGTTAATTTAGGGGGATAGTTTAATGTTTAACACAATACGGGGGAATACTCTTTTGAGTGAGCCTGTGTAATTAAATTTATTTCTGGCACTACACCAATACCAATAGGATTTAATTGCTCGATATTTAAGTAACCATTTTCAGCATGCAAGGGCTTTGGACAGATATCAAATTCAAGATACTGATTAGACATACTAAAACCCCAAGGAATCGAGTCAATTGCAAATCCTAAAGAAGCAGTAGCAGCTGCAGAAAGCGAAGTTTCTGCAACCTTACAGGCAAGATTAAGCTTAAGGTTTCGTCGCTTTAATTCATAGGCAGCCTCTAGCCCAGATAATAGGCCTCCTGTTTTTATTAGTTTCAGGCTAGCACCGTCTAAAGCATTAGCTTGATCAAAAAATACTATTTCACTAACTCCATGAATCGATTCATCTAAAGCAATTGGCAATAGCGATTTTGATTTCAGCACAGAAAAGTCATTAAGGGAAGATTGGGTTGATATTGCTTGCTCGACAAAAGATAGTTTGCGAGTTTGCTCAGCACTACAAAAAGTGATTGCATCTTGTAATTTAAATGCTCCATTTGCGTCAGCCGAAATCGTATCTCCATCTAGCAAGTTGCACAAAATTGATACTCTTTCAAGGTCTTCAGCAAGCGGCAGAATGCCAACTTTAATTTTCCAATGCCGATATCCTTGAGCGCGATATCTAGCGGCTTCAGCAATTTCTTTATCTAAAGAACCTCCTAGCATCCGTAATAAGGGCAGCGGACTTGGCTGAGTTTGGGTTTTATTTTTAGCTAGAGTGCGTAGTATTTGCCAAACACTAGTTTCTTGCTCTTGGGCGATAAGATCAATTAAGGCCATTTCGAAGCAAGACTTAACAGAAGTATTGCCATATAAGATTTTACCAAGCGCTATTGAAATTGAATTAAGCTCGGGGATATCTAAACCCTTTAGATGTTCACCAAGATATTTAGCATTTTGCAACAAGCCACCCAAAGTCTCGCCAGTCATTAAGGGAGCCGCCGACGTTTCTCCCCAAGCCTCTTTGCCAGTGTTGGTTTTTAAATAAACTAATAAGGTATTGGCATGCGTAATTGTTTCACCCGACATCTTAATAGGTTCTATTAAGGGAATAGCCAGAGGATAAAGTTTGATATGGCTTATTTTCATCAGGGGGTATGACTTCTATTACTCTACTTGAATATTGTTATCTTTAATTACTTTAGCCCATTTTGCAGATTCTTGAGCAAGAAAGCTTGCGAATTGTGCCGGTGTGTTGGCAATAATTTCGTTTCCTTGTTCAGCCATACGCGCTTGCACGGCAGGATTTTTTAAGGCTTGAGCAAATGCGCTATAAATTTTTTCGATGATGGCAGGTGGCGTTCCAGCGGGGACCAAAATGCCAATCCAGGAGCTCACATCAAAATTAGTTAAACCTTGCTCGCTAGCAGTTAGAAGTTGGGGCAAAGCGGGGGTACGTTTATTGCCTAAAATAGCCAAGCCCTTGAGATTGCCACCTTTAATTTGGGGGATGGTGATGACTGCCCCTAATATAGTTATATCGGTTTCTCCCGATATAGTAGCGGTTAAGGCAGGACCTCCACCTTTGTAGGGTACATGGGTCATGTTAATTCCCAAATTATTTTTGAGTAACTCTGCAGCTAGGTGTCCCGAGCTACCAGCGCCACCACTTGAAAAATTGATGCCATTTGGCCTGCTTTTTGCTAGCGCGCTTAATTCCTTTAAATTATTAGCAGGTAATTTATTTCCGGCTACCAAGAGCAAAGGAATTGAAACTATTTCCATTACTGGAGTTAAATCTTTAAAAGAATCAAATGGAAGATTTTTATAAATGTGAGGGTTAACAGCAAAAGTGTCGTATACCATCAGAATGGTGTAGCCATCCGCTGGTGATTTAGCAACAAAATTGCTGCCAATTGTGCCCCCAGCACCTGATTTATTTTCAATCACAATAGGCTGCCCAAGTATTTCTTGTAGGGATGGGGCCAGCATTCGCGCAATGGCATCTACCGCTCCACCTGGTGCGAGGGGGTTAATAATACGGATCGGTTTATTTGGGTAAGTGCTTGCTGGGTTTGGTTGAGCTATCGTTAGCCCGATCGATTGGCTGAGAATTAAAGCCGTAATAAAGTATTTATAGAGTTTTGATTTATTCATATTAGTCTGCCTTGATATTACCTTCTTTAACAATTTTTGCTAAGCGCAACATTTCTTTTTGAAAAAATACTTGGCTCTCTGTCGGGCTTACAAGGTTCATTACTTCACCCCCATCGCTAGCTACTTTTTCTTTGAAAGCATTTGACCCAATAACCCTTTCAAGTGCTTTATCAAGTTTATTCATAATTGAGTTTGGCACGCCTGCTGGCGCCCATACGGCATAGATGATCGACATTTCATAGCCCTTTAAATTACCAGCCTCTTCAATAGTTGGAGTTTCAGGCAAAAGTTTTGAGCGGGTATTACTGGTAATTCCCAGTGCCATTAACTTACCTGCTTTAACATGAGGTAATGCTAGCCCAAAGGCTGAAAAACTCAGCGGTATTTGCCCGCCCAAGGTATCGGTGATGGCAGGGCCCCCACCTTTATAAGGCACGTGAACCATTTTGATACCTGCTTGAGAGGTAAATAGAGCGCCAGCTAAATGACTTGCGCTGCCATTTCCAAAGCTGGCATACGAAAGACGATCAGGTTCTTTTTTTGCCAAGGCAATTAACTCATTGATATTTTTTGCTGGGAAGCTCGGGTTAGCAACCAAAAGCAGTGGAACAGCAGCTACTACGGCAAGCGGTACGATATCCTTTTCTGTTGAATAGGGCGTTTTACCGTACATGGTTGGATTAATTGCGTGTGAAGTGATGGATTGGAACATTAGGGTGTACCCATCAGGGGCAGATTTGGCAACGAGATCTGCGCCAATCATGCCATTTGCGCCGCCGCGATTTTCTACTACGACTTGTTGCCCTAATATTTGACCTAATTGTGTGGCAATGGTTCGACCAAGTGTATCGGCAAACCCCCCCACGGGCCAAGTAATAATTAATTTAATAGGTCTACTCGGGTAATTGTCATTACCTTGCGCCCAAATTGGCGCTGCAACACAAGCAAATAAAGCAAGACCCACTAGAATTTGTTTGCCAGCAAGACGACCTACATTCACCATTGTGCTCTCCTAGATGTCATACGATAACTTTTTTAGTTTTTAATTCTTGTATAGCATTATTACTTAAATCTAGATATTCCTTTAATAACTCAACAGTATGCTGTCCTAGTAATGGAGGGGCGCGGCGAATTGAGCTAGGGGTGGCATCCATTTTTAAAGGAATTCCTAGCGTTTGAAATTCACCTATCTTAGAATGTTTTATGGTGCGCACCATTTTTTTTGATTTTGTTTGCTCGCCTTCAAGCGCCTGCTTAACAGTATTGACTTGGCCGACAGGAATACCATTTTGGCGCAGTAAGTGAATTAAATTTTTACTAGAAAAATGGATTACTGCTTTAGCAATTAACTCATTAACGTATGCGCGGTGATTAACTCTTGCTGCATTAGTACAAAAACGCTCATCTTGCGCCCATTCTGGGTGCTTTAGTAGTTCCGCGAGTTTCATAAATTGGCTATCGTTACCCACGGCAAGCGCAATCATGCCATCAGAACACTTATAACTTGTATAGGGGACAATAGTAGGGTGGCCATTGCCATAGCGCCCAGATTCATTACCTGTTGCGAGATGGCTATTACCAACATTGGCTAGCAATGCAATAGCTGTGTCGAATAGCGAAACTTCAACTGCTTGCCCTAAACCTGTTCGATAGCGGGCAAGTAAGGCCGCTTGAATTGCATTGGCCGCCATCATGCCAGTTGCTAAATCGACAATGGCAACCCCATACTTAGTAGGCTCGCCTTCAGTTCCCCCAGTAATACTCATTAAACCTGATTCAGCTTGCAAGATAAAGTCGTAGCCAGGTAAATCGGCTTGGGGACCATCACTGC
This sequence comes from Polynucleobacter sp. IMCC30063, assembly GCF_021395235.1. Taxonomy (NCBI): domain Bacteria; kingdom Pseudomonadati; phylum Pseudomonadota; class Betaproteobacteria; order Burkholderiales; family Burkholderiaceae; genus Polynucleobacter; species Polynucleobacter sp. IMCC30063. Next base: position 381,526 of record NZ_JAJVCQ010000002.1, read on the forward strand.
CGTATCCTGTAATTGAACAACGCACTACACGTGGCGCATTTTTTTCAAACCATGCATTATCAAAGCCCCATTTTTCAAGGGTGCCAAGTTTAAAGTTATCTAGTAGTACATCAAATTTTGGAATTAAGGCAGCTAACAATTCTTTTCCACTAGTTTGGGAAAAATCAATTGCCATGCCACGCTTATTACGATTACACCCTAAAAAATAGGCTGACTCTCCGGCCAAAAAGGGTGGTCCCCAGGCTCGGGTGTCATCGCCAGTGGTAATTGACTCTATTTTGACAACTTCAGCGCCTAAGTCGCCCAGCAATTGGCCGCACCACGGGCCTGCTAGCACCCGACTAAGATCCAGTACTTTGAATTCAGCTAAAGCACCTGAGTTGGTAGTGGACAAATCTGCACCGCCTTGAACACTCATGATTAGGTTAATTAATCGCGCATATCTGGTGGAGCATTCAGATTTTTGTGAAAGCCATCTAAATATTCTTCAAGCGCAGCTTTATTTTTCATGCGAAATTTTTGGAAATCAGGTTTACGACCTTCTAAAAAGGCATTCATACCTTCTAAGCTTTCCTCTGAGCCCCATACGTAGGCGAGGAGCTCCATACCATGTTGCCATGAAGCATAAAGCTGATCGGATTCAAAATTTAAACTCTTTTTAGTCATGCGAATAGTTTGTGCACTATTACTTTTAATCGTTTCACACCAAGCGAGGGTTTCTTGTAATAACTCAGACTCTGGAACACATTTATTAATGAGACCAATACGTTCAGCTTCTTTCGCATCAAAACGCTTAGCAAGAAAAATCATTTCGCGGGCAATGCGTTCGCCCACTATACGTGGCAGATATTGTGTGGCTCCAACAGTAGGGCAGGCACCCACTTTAGCGCCAGTTTGGCCAAACATCGATTTTTCAGAGCCAATGACTAAGTCACACCAGAGGGCCAGCTCATGGCCACCACCAACACACCAACCGTTGACCATTGCAATTGCAGGAATTGGCGCGCCTCGAATAGCCATCGCTAAACCAAGCATGCGATCATTCCACATCGAGGCATTAGTGAAGGTAAGACGCTTCATAGCATAAAAGTCTCCGCCAGCTGAGAAGGCTTTATCGCCAGCGCCGCTAAAGACAATACAAGCAATCGATGCATCTTCACGGGTTAGCTTGACGGCATCAATCATCTCATCTAAGGTTTGCTCGCGAAATGCATTGAGTACTCGAGGCCGATTGATCGTAATCCAGGCTACTTGATCTTTAACCTCGAATAAGATGTCTTTATAAGGTTTGGTGGGTTTTAAGCTCATTATTTTTCCTGAGTTTAATCATTAGAGGTTAATGTGGTGGGCGAAAGGTGACTGCATGAAACAAATTTAATCAAGTGTAATGGCGCCAGAATACCGGCCATAAAAATGATTATTGGCCGATAAAGCTACTGCCAGAATTAGAGATATCGTTCTCGTAGTCATCGTGCATGCCACCATCTTTTGCCAGATTAGTTGCACATCCCAGCAGGGGCACTACCAAGAAAATGGCTAGAATAAATTTACGCATGAGATTGATTTGCCTTTATATGGCTAGTTAAGATTTTAAATTATGGGCTTGAGCGTGATAGATGCGAAATGCTTCAGTCATCTTGGCTGAACTTTCATTGGCTAGCTCAATTCGTTTCTTGTTATATTCACCAAAGGTAATTTTGCCTGAATATAATTCTTCAGATAAGAAATTTAATTTAGAAGTGTATTGTTTTAATTCTTCAGCGTAGGCATATCCTAAGCCTGGGGTACGGACATGATTTATAGCAATTTCAGTTTGCAAAGATAAATATTCTTTACGTTTTTCAACTAATATATGCAGTTCATTTTTTTCTGCTTTATCTGCCTTAGATGGATCTGCGAATTGCGCCAAAGTTGTTTGTTTTGGATGGGCGGGAATTTTTTTGCTTAACAAGGGCAGACTTCTTTCGTACCACTCGGCTTGCACTACCGATGCAGCCCTCATTTCTTCTGCATACTTTTTCTGCGCAAAAGCTGAATTGCATAGAAGTGGCGCTAATAACAAGGCTAAAGCGGAAATCAGAACAAATTTTTTCATGTCCACAACCTATATTTGGTTATTAAATTAAAGGAAATTATAGATTAGTGTAACGCACCAATTGCGCTACCTAGGTTCTGGCAAATCAGCGTTTTTACAACTTTTCAGTAGGCCGGGGGTTTCCACCAGTAAAACTCATGGAAATTCAATTTATGGCATTATTGATAAAGGAAGTCTAAAGCTAATTCAATGGGTATTAGCCTTTACTAGCAAGATACAGCCTAGAGGGGGTTGGCTTGAAAAAGACCATTTTATTTTATCTCGTTATTGTTACGCTGGGAACACAGCTCGTATCTTGCGGAGATAACAATAGTACTTCATCTTGTTCTGAAACCGGCCCCTATGCCTGCCAAACAGGAGCTACAGAACCCCTATATACCTATCAATGGGCCTTAAATGCTGCGCAAAGTTTCTTTGCTGGATTTCCCCTTGTTGCCGATGGTTTTACAGATTTAAATGTTGAGGCAGTACATAAGCTAGGCATTAAAGGGCAAGGCATCAATGTCATGGTCTTAGATGATGGGATGGAGATCAATCATATTGATCTGAAAGCCAATATCAATCCGGCAATGACATGGAATTTTGAAACCGGCACTTCTGATTCAACGCCTTCAAATCCAGACGATGCCCATGGCACTAATGTTGCTGGGATGATTGCAGCCGCCCAAAATGGGATTGGTGTCATGGGAATCGCCCCTAAAGCTACGCTGGGCGGAGCAAGATTCGTGGGTTTTGTGACTACTACAAATAATATCCTTGACGCTTACGGTGGCGCAGAATGGTCAAAGGATACGGATGTATTTAATGCATCTTATTCTTCTTCTGCCGTCACAATAACGCCCTCTAGCTATCAAGAGAATCAAGCGCTTCAGAGCTTGCCGAATTTGCGAGGTGGTAAAGGTGCAGTCATGGTTAAAGGTGCCGCAAATGGTTTCGAAGATGAAAAACCAAACTCGACCACAATCTACGATTGCCCACAATTCCAATACGGCAATTCTTTCTATCGCCTTGTCAGTTGTGCAAATCCATCTTCTGATACTGAAACCCTTGAGCTGCCAGTCATTGTCACTGCAGCGGCCAATGCCATGGGCTATAAATCAAGCTACTCCTCGGCAGGCTCGGTGATCTGGATTACAGGGCTTGGCGGAGAGCTGAGGTCAATTGGTAATTACGGCGAGGCAGGTAGCGCAGCCAATAAGCAGGGGCCACAGATTTATTCTACAGATTTAATGGGTTGTGAGCGAGGCTATAGCAAAAATGGGGTGTCTGCAGTTCGTAATCCTCAATTCATGATTGGTGGCTCGCCCATTAATAAAGAAAAAAACCCAAATTGTGATTTTGATCAAATGAACGGCACTTCATCTGCAACACCCACTGTTACCGGAGTTGTAGCATTAATGTTAAGCGCTAATCCGAATTTGGGTTGGCGAGATGTGCGCGATATTTTGCGAAAAACAGCACGGCTTATCGATGTTGATTACGGCAATCAAGGGTATCGCAATCATCAGGTCAATTTAACATTAAACCCGACGATTTCAAATCAAACCAGTAAGGAATTGGTTGATGGACAAACCTCAGCCAGAATTGACTATGGTTGGCAAAAGAACCAAGCCGGAATTTACTATTCTAATTGGTATGGATTTGGACTTGCTGATGCTAGGGCAGCGGTTGAAATGGCTAGGAACTATACAAGCTACAAGCCTTCCGCCTTAGTTCAACCAGAATGGAAAGAAGTTGAGACTAGTTCAGCTATAGAAGAGTCACTTGATTATGGAAAAGTTAAAAAGGTGGGGCAATTTAGCGTAGCAACAAAAGGCGAAATTGATATGGTGCAACTTCAGATGCAAGCAGTAGGAAGCGCGGAGGTTTGTATGGGCAGCGTTGGCATTTTCTTAAAGTCGCCTCAAGGTACCGTCTCTATTCTAAGCACACCCTACAACCTATTTTATAACGACACGGGCAATACAAAAGATCAGCGGGATGGTGGCAAGATTAGCTCACAGACTCTTTATGCTTTAGGCTCATATGCGTTTTATGGCGAAAACCCTAAAGGCGATTGGACGGTGTACGCAGTGAGCGGCACACCATTAGCAGATTCCGAATGCGCAC